>NYXO01000027.1 GCA_002685415.1 Methanobacteriota archaeon | reverse complement strand
CATGCAATAGAACTGGAGAACGGGGGGCTTCTTTGGAGTAAACAGTTGGAAGGAGCAAGTGATTATGTTTTAGCAGCGGATGGAAATATTTGGGCGACTTCATCGGTTTACGAGTTAGAGGTGGCAGACTTCGTCGAATCCACCATTTGGAGATTTGATAACTCTGGAAATGAAATTGAACGTTGGGTAATGGCTGAACGTTCTTGGCATATTTCACCAGATGGTTCAGGCGGGATTATTCTAGGATTGGGGCGACCAAGATGTGGTTATCTCAGAGTTAGCAGTAATTCTTCTGTCGAACATAAGTCACTACCAACAAATAGTCCGGTAACCTGTGGTTCCGGAGAAAATGAAGAATTGATTTTTGGTCATGCTGATGGCTCCTTGGGTTCATTGGATGAATCGGTACTCGAGACGGGATCGTTGATTACCTCGATTGCTTCTAGCACCAATGGCTGGATTTCTGGTCACGAAGATGGTAGCATCTCGATGAAAGCCGTATCTGAACAACTACCTGGTTCCATTGACGCTGTCGGAATTGTAGACTCAAATGGTTGGGCTTCCTCCTTCGATGGAGTGAAAGTTTTGATAATGATTATTGGTGAAGAATCGAATAATATATCTCATGATTCTAGGATACGAAAGATGGATTCNTCATNCAATAGAATAGTACTNGGAGATGACNTAGGAAGAGTNTACTTTGTNGAATCTGANGTTATGNAGAGAAGAATAAATTCACATCAAGANGAGCCTGANGAATATNCNGAAAAATCAGATCTNNGAGCTCGTNTAAGGATGTTAAGAAATCGNTAATTCNCNGCCTNGGNTNCAGTGGAAATTAACANNCCNNGACCCCTATTTCCNGTCCACAGTACCTCATTTAGCGAAANGTTTATGGACNNCNGCCGTTCAGACCAAAGATGCCGCTCTGGGAGAGTGGTGTGGTGTGCGCTTCGGCAAACACCGCGGGCCACAGAACCGAACCCCGAACTCGGGGTGGTAGAACCGGAAACCGCAAGGAGNCCGGGGATAATCGAACTTGGCACTTGGGNCAGGGGAGATACGGTCGAACTGAGGTGGAGAAAACCGGACGAAAGGAAGGGGAAGTAAGCAACAGGGAAAGTTGGGGAAAACACAACCGCACTGCTTAGGCAGGGAAAACGCATACCGTGCCAACTAACTAGACCGTGAGTGCATACGCAAAGAGCGAGAGAACCAGAGATGGGAAAAGCTTGAGGCGGATCTGCGGGGAACAAAGGAAGACAAAAACCGGACGAAAGGAAGGGGAAAAGAAACCTGAGGGAAACGCGGCGGGAACAAGAGCGCGGAGACGCGTGGAGGACTGGCACTCATTCCAAAGAACAAACCGGTGAGAGCCGGGGAGGGAAATGGAAGCGCAGAAACGGGGAGCGATCCTCGAAGAAGCGGGAAACGACGAAAAGGCTCTCCGGAGCAATGTAGTCATCTACCCGGGNAAAAAAGGGCGCAAGCCCGGATGGAACCGGACCCTGCGGAGATAGCAGGGGGGGATGCTCCCCCATGTGCAGAACCCCCTGCTGCTCCCAACTTGTACCAATGTACNGCTGAGCCCTGACAAACCTAATTATCAATCATTGCGGAGTCTTTCTCCCTTCAATGTANGAATTTCTTAGTCGAGTGATAACTCCAGTTCGACTACTCTTTAGGCCCAATCATCTCTCTAGGTCTCACCCATTGATCAAATTGATCGTTAGTAACTAATCCAAGTTCAAGCGCTGACTCCCTCAACGTAGAACCGTTTGAGTGAGCGTGTTTNGCAATCTTTGCAGCATTATCATATCCGATATGATTGTTCAAAGCTGTGACAAGCATCAAACTATTCTCGAGATGAGAGGCGATTACTCCTTCATTGGCTTCAAGTCCATCAACACATTTCTCNGTGAATGCCCTACAAGTGTCCGCAAGTAACCTAGTACTGTGTAGTAAATTGTAGATCATCAAAGGCTTGAAGACGTTGAGTTCAAAATTTCCTTGACTACCTCCAACACTAATCGCTGTGTGGTTGCCCATTACCTGACAGCATACCATTGTCATAGCTTCGGATTGAGTTGGATTTACCTTTCCTGGCATTATACTCGAACCTGGCTCATTAGCTGGGAGAGATAATTCGCCAAAGCCACAACGCGGACCTGAACCCATCCAACGAATGTCGTTTGCAATCTTCATTAGGCTTACAGCAAGGGTATTGAGNGCCCCTGATGCAGCTACGATTGCATCATGAGCCGCTAATTGNGCAAACTTATTTTCAGCNGAGACGAATGGTANTTGAGTCTTTTCAGCGATTTTATCAGCGACTTTTTCGGCGAATTCATGATGAGTGTTTAGNCCTGTTCCAACTGCTGTTCCGCCGAGTGCTAATTCTAGTAAATCGTCCCATGCNGCTTCAATTCGATGAATATCTGCNGATAGCATCGANACATATCCACCAAATTCTTGGCCGAGAGTTAGAGGAACTGCATCCATTAGNTGGGTTCGACCAATTTTCACTANATNTTCAAACTCATCGGCCTTTACTGCCAGAGCATTGTGTAGTAATCTNACAGCAGGCAATAANCGATGATGGATTTCCTCNGCGGCTGCGATGTGCATTGCTGTCGGGAAAGTATCGTTACTGGATTGGCCNCGATTCACATGATCGTTAGGGTGCACTGGTGANTTNCTACCTAATTCACCNCCNGCCATCTCTATTGCTCGATTTGCAATCACTTCATTGCTGTTCATATTTGTTTGAGTGCCTGAACCGGTTTGCCAAACACGAAGAGGGAAATGTTCGTCCAAAGAGCCAGAAATTACCTCGTCACAAGCTGAAGAAATTAGGGCTCCAACCTGAGGGTCTAATTGGCCAAGTTCGACATTNGTTTCTGCCGCTGATTGTTTCAGAATACCAAAGGCCCTGATCACAGACGGCGGCATTGTGTCTGTACCTATATCGAAGTTGATCAATGAACGAGCTGTTTGTGCACCNAAGTAGCGATCTGCTGGAACNTCTAACTCNCCCATAGTGTCTTTTTCGACTCTGATTTCNCCTGTGGCTCCAGAAGCACTTCTTTGCTCACCAACTGAGGTTTGTATTGGCACGGTTTGCTCAGTTTCCAAACCATTTTGTATCATTTTTGTTATTGTTGCGGACCTGCCATCATTTCGACCTTTTCCGACCCTTCTGTCGAGCTTCCTTGCGAGCTCTTCGGGTATGCTGATACTGATTATGCGACGGTCGCCGGCTCTGTGTCGGGCCATAAATAGGCNGTTAATTAGTTATTAATAAAATTAATTATTGGCTTTCTATGCAACGATTAATCTTCTAATCTCTGAACAGAGATGATTTTTTGTGGGTCGTAAGGCCTGTCTCCAGGCTTCGTATCACAGTTCTCTATTTTGTACACGTTATCCATACCTGCAACTACCTCGCCAAAAATAGCATGATTTCCGTCTAACCAAGGTGTTGGCACCGTCGTAAGAAAGAATTGNGAGCCACCAGTGTTAGGGCCAGCATTTGCCATAGAAAATAATCCTGGTCTATCNTGTTTTTTTGCCAATGCAGATGGCTCGCAAGGAATCTTCCAACCCGGGCCGCCTGTTCCGGCTCTTCCATCGAAGGGGTCCTTCGACCTAGGGCACCCACCTTGTATCATGAAATTCTTGATTACGCGGTGAAAGTGTAATCCATTGTAAAATTCCTCATCCACCAATTTGAGGAAGTTGTCTGTTGTCTCAGGGCAATCCTCTGTATACAGTGCAATGTCAATATCTCCAGCGCTAGTCGTCATTCTAACCATAGTAGGCATGGCATCAACGAGTGGCATCTAGTCCAATAGCATAGCGATTCAATTCTATGCAACCATCGACCCGGGTTTGACTCCCTCTGGAAGTTCTAGCAACCTTACCGTACCATCTGGATCTAAGGCCCCCAAGACAAGGAACTGACTAACAAAACCGGTTGGTAACGTCTTGTCGCCCAGATTCAATGCTCCAACTACAGTTCGTCCAACTAACTCTGCTCGAGAATAGTTGGTGATCTGAGCCGAACTCCAAAGCTTGCCAATAATTGGGCCAAAATCAACCTCGATTTTGTAAGAAGGTTTACGCATCTCTGGAAACTCTTCAACTTTCACAACGGTACCTGTCCGCAAATCTAATTCAAAATAAGCTGCAGCTCCGACGTAATCCTTTTTCTCGAGTTTCTCAGGATGGTATGGTTCGCTCGAATCTATTACATGCTCCGACATTCACTCACCAGACACGTCCGAACGAACAATGAGCGGATGCAAGCTAATTCCAGCAGATTGGAAGGCGTCTTGCCCTCCCTCCTCTCGGTCAAGAATCGTAATACAAGCCGCTACATCGCACCCCATGTCGATTAGTCGATTAGCGGCTTTCAGAGCGGACCCCCCCGTTGTAGTTACATCTTCCAGCAACACTACACGGTCCCCTTTTCGAAGGGTTGAGCCCTCAATCCCAGGGGGATTTCCAGTTTTTCGCCCACCTCGGCCCTTTGCCTCCTTACGAACTAGAAATCCACGGAGGCTCGACCCCTTTCCGGCCTTCGCAATCGCAATACCTGTGAGTGGCACCGCTCCTAATTCCAGTCCGCCTACCGCGTCGACTCCACCTATTGAATCGATTTCAGCGTGAAGAAGTACACCGATTAAATGAGCACACTCGGGGTCCATCATTACTGGCTTCATATCAAAGAAATGTGGACTCTGTCGACCGCTGGCGAGAGTGAATAAATCGTCAGGAGAGTAGAGATATGCCAAATCACGAACGCGTTGGATTAGATCTTGTTTTGCTTCTGTAACCGTAGTCGACATGCCTCTTACCTTCAATTTCGGGTTGGTGGTAATCGGATGAAGGTTCGCACTCAGAGGCGCTTAGAAGAGTGAGAAGATAGTGAATGTTCTTGGACGGTCTAGTACGGTCGTCGAATGTTCAGCGGCGGAGCGTATCCGACATGGTAGGTCAAGACAGTCCAGAAATCGTAGTTGATGAGGCTCGACTTTCTAATGAGTTAGAGGCCTACAGAGACTGGCTTGATGAAAATACTGAGAGGGCCTACAAAATTGCTGAGGTGGCTCGCTCCAAAGGGTTGGATTTCTCTGATACTGTTGAAATTCCACGGGCCGCGGACTTAGCAAGTAGGACTGAGAAACTGCTTGAGGAATACCTTAGACCAACTCCGGAAGAAGACCCAATTAGAATTGAAGATGATTTACGTAAATTGCTAAGCAACGTGGACCGTGAGACTGCGTCGATTCAAATCGCTGTCGAAGTTGGAAAAAGAATGCACAAACTTACTGCTGATGTCCGACAATCCATAGACACAGGCCTTCGTGTCGGATTAGCGGTACTAACTGAGGCCGTTCTAGTAGCACCACTAGAGGGAATTGGTGATGTTAAGATTCTCAATAATGAGGACGGAACTGAGTTCCTATCAATCGAATTCTGTGGGCCGATTAGGGCCGCTGGAGGAACTGCGCAGGCTCTTGGTGTACTTATTGGCGACATGGTTAGGCGTGAATTAGGATTGAATCGATACATCCCTAGTACACCAGAAGTTGAGAGGGTAAAGGAAGAATTTGGCCTTTATCGAAAGGGGCTGCAGTACAAACCTCCGCCGGAAGAAATTGAGATGATTGTTCGAGCCTGTCCTGTAATGATCAATGGTGAATCAACTGAGGATATCGAATGTTCTGGATACAAGGAAGTTCGCAATATCGATGGCGCCCGAGTAAGAGGCGGTGTACTACTGGTGATTGGTGAGGGCCTGTGCCTCAAGGCGCCTAAAGTTCAGAAACACACTGAGAGACTAAACATCCCTGGCTGGGATTTCATTGCTCACTTTGCCTCGAAAGGAAAAACAAAGGGGAAAGAGAGTTCTTTCAAGAGTCGAGTCATCAAGACTGATTCCCGATTTATGGATGATGTAATCGCTGGTCGACCTGTCTTTGGAGAACCCAGCCAACCTGGTGCTTTCCGAATTCGATATGGCCGTAGTAGGGCGTCCGGATTGGCCGCCGCAGGAATTAATCCTGTTTCCATGGAAGCAATGCAGGGATTCCTTGCAGTTGGGACGCAAATGAAAGTCGAACGCCCAGGAAAGGCGGCGGCAGTGACTCCTGCCGTCGACATAGAAGGGCCAATGGTATTACTACAAGATGGTGGATTCCACAGGATAGATTCGATGGATGAATGGAATAGTATCAAGGATGATGTTGTAAGCCTCTGGGATTCTGGAGAAATGTTAGTTGGCTTTGGGGAGTTCCTTGAGAATAACAAGAATCTAGCCCCCTCCCCTTACAATAAAGACTGGTGGGCTGCTGACCTTTCAGAAACTCTCGACCAACCCCAAAAAGTCGAAGAGTTTGCATCAATTATTGGTGCGAGTAGGGAGAATTTACCACCTGGATTACCATTCAACGGTGCGATTAGTCGTGGCGGTGAGCCAGCAATAGATCGTATCCGTCGAAAGAGAGATTGGAATCGCTACCTTCGTGCTATTGAGTTGGATTGGTTACAAATTAAGCAAATTTGTATGAAATTCGGAACCGCACCCCCACCTCCATTCAACCCATGGTGGTCGGATTTACCATTATCATTTACAGTGAAATTAATCGAGGCTTTGCTGAAATCAAAAATCAAGAGTAAAGGCCTGAGGATACCTAATGTTGTTCAAGGCTGGTCGCCAGAACAAAAAATCGAGGACTATGGGCTAGATACACCTTCTACAGGGTCCTGGCCAAGATGGACGGAAGTCGAGATACATGGAGTCATCAAGTCTTCACTGCTAGTCCTTGGAATACAGCACCACCACCGACGCGGGGACATCATAATTCCATCAAATTGGGAAGCGTTATTGGAAGGGCTTGGACTTGAAGTGGAAGGTTCACACGTCAAAATGCGCGCAGACGCNGNNCCNCATGTNACGGATAGGGTTGCTAAAATTAGAGCGGCTACTGAAACNCTACGAGCGGAAGATGTNCGAAGAGAGGAGATTGAAGCAGAGCGAGATANAGAGCGGGTTAGAGCNCAAACTGCTGCCCGACAAAGAGGCATGAGNATTGCCGAGACGGANAAAGAAGGGGATGAGGCGGCCGATGCAATCGAAGACCCNGGGCCACCAAATCCCAAGGAATTGATGGCTGCTCGGCATCTGCTGGATGACCATGAGGTGGACCGATCGCTTTGGCTGGTTAGGAAATTATCCGATTTGAGATGGGAAGATGCTGTATCCTGCCGAGTAGGTTCGAGAATGGGTCGGCCTGAGAAAGCCAGCAGGCGTGAAATGAAACCATTAGTCCACTCTTTATTCCCAATTGGTGACCATGGTGGCCCACAGCGCTTGCTTGGTGAAGCCGCAAAGCGAGGGCGAATTCGAGTTGAAACTGGCCCTCGAATTTGTCAAAAATGCGGCATGGAGTCACCGATGTTACGATGTCATAATCGGCCGGATTCTTCTGTTCCTGAAGAGTGTGGAGGGAAGACTCGTCCTCGGCCGATTAGAGGGAATAGAACACCTCGAAGATTAGGCCAAAGAACGAGTATTCCTGTTGCAGGATTACTTGAGGTAAAGCGCCGTTCTCTTGGCCTAGACAGATTGCCTGAAAAAATCAAATCTGTAAAGGGTCTAATGTCCTATGAACAAACACCTGAACCTTTGGAAAAAGGCATACTGAGAGCAAGAAATGAGCTTTCAGTGTTTAGAGACGGGACGGCAAGATACGATATGATTGATGTGCCNGTAACTCATTTTAGACCATCNGAAATCCATACNTCTTGGGAGATACTAAGCAAACTAGGATACACCCACGATGTCGACGGAAANCCATTAACCGGAGATGANCAAATNCTTGAGTTATTTCCTCANGATTTCATCCCTTCCTCCTTAGCGATAGAACATCTTACTTCGACTTGTAATTTCGTCGATGAATTACTGACTAGATTCTATGGAATGGAGCCATTCTACAGAGTAAACTCCGCTGATGATTTAGTTGGCCATCTGGCAATTGGTCTAGCGCCTCACACCTCTGGAGGTGTTTTGTGTCGAATCATTGGTTGGACCGATGCATCAGCCGGCTATGCCCACCCACTATTCCATGCAGCCAAGCGTCGTAATTGCGATGGAGATGAGGACAGTATCATGATGTTGATGGATGGTTTGTTGAATTTCTCAAGANCGATCCTTCCAGCCAATCGAGGAGGNAGAATGGATGCACCTCTTGTACTGACCACTAGGCTGAATCCCTCCGAGATTGACAAAGAGGCATTGAATGTAGACTGCTCATGGCAATACCCTAGGGCNTTCTATGAGGCTTCTCAAGGACAGCCTCACCCTGCAGAGTTGAAATCTCACATCGAAATTGTTGAGCATCGACTCGGTACTAATGGGGACTTGCGAGGATATGGTTGGACTCATGATTCAGGCGCCTTAGATGCCGGTCCGGCTAATTCATCCTACAAGACACTGGAGACTATGGTTGACAAAATGACGGCTCAATTGGAATTAGGATCAAAGTTGCGTCCAGTCGATGTTTCTAAGGTTGCTAGTCAGGTGATTGAATCGCACTTCTTACCCGATTTGAGAGGAAANCTTGTTGCTTTCACCAGACAGAAGGTNCGTTGTGTTAGATGCGGACAGTCATACAGGAGAATGCCNTTGGCAGGCCGATGTATTCAGCGAAAGAGGAACGAAGGAGGGTTGTCTAATGGCAGAGATGATTCCTCTTCCATGTGTGGTGGAAATATTGTTCTGACCGTATCGGAGGGTTCTGTTAGAAAATACATCAAAGTCACTCAACATGTTATGGAGAATTATGGAGTTGACCTTTACACCAGGCAACGAGTTGATTGGTTGTCCGATAGCGTTGATTCCCTATTCAATGACGATACTGTGACGGTAATGACACTGAGCGACTTCCTTTGATTTTTAGACTAGGAAACCCAAGTGTTGCAGAACCTCAGCCATCCACTGAAGTTTGACCAATTTACGATCAGGATTGGTCGTGCCCGACCACTCTCCTACTATATCGGTTCGAGTTCCAAGAAGTAAGATATTGTCTCTTTCGACTCCCAACGCTCGGGCGAAACACACGGCTCGATCGCCGTCGGTAAAGCCGCCAGGATTATGCATTCCTTCAATCGATTTGGGCGTTTGATGCGTCAGTACAATCGGTGGCGGAGAGCGTTGAGAACTTGCTAATTCTAACAATTCAGACCATGATTCTGAATTATCTCCATGGGCGTGCAAAATTACTGGAACGCCCCGTTTGACGGCGGCGACTGTACCATCTCCGCCATCCGCGTCGCTAACAATACAAACCAAACGCGACCAAGCACGCTCTGATACTGAATTGGGTAGCTTGTCTAGTACACCGCAAGAGCCGTCAGCAGCAATCATTAGACAATTGCTTTGCAACACTTGTTCGATTTCATCAGTGGTTATCGCCGCACCTAAAATAGCAACCTTGGTATCTCGAAGAACCAATCTTCTATGCAACGATGCGACTGTTTTGGTTCGCCAAGGTTTAGACCAAGATTCAATCTCTAAATCCTCAACATTGGCAACCAAAGCAAGGGCGCTATCTACATCCGCTTGTAGATCCCAACCAAAGTGTTCACGCACCTCATCCTGAAGTTCGAGCAAACGCTCGTCAACTGGATTTAGGTCGGTGGGTTTAGTCTGCATCAGACACCTCTCCAGTGGAAGGGTTCGGTGAGGCTTGAAATACCCTCTCGATATATTGCGACTTACAATGCCAATGCCGCTCACTCCACCGGCCATCGAAGATGAGTCCGTTCTGGCGCGCTACCCATTCCTTCCACAGAGTCGAGATTTCATTCGAAACCAACTCAGTGCAAATGGGATTTCTGTCGAGGGACTCATCGAAGAGCCTTGGTTAGAAGACATAAGACGGCGTGGAAGTTTACGGTTGGTTGAGTCCGTAGTTCACAAAGAAGGGGTTGATTCGACTACTACCGTTGACATTTCTTCAGATGTAGGCCGAATGACTGAAGCTCTATCCTTCCTACATGCGATGCTAGTTGTGTGTGCTTCCTTCGAAGAACGCCTGCTAAATCGCTGGGTAGAAGGTGAATCTAGTCGAGCCGACCAACTCTTTGGTATGGATGCTAATCACTTCGAAATCATCGCTCGAACCTATCTGTCTGACATTCGTAGCGAGGCGGTTGCAGGTACGACTGAAATTATCTATCATGTCCCAATGGTAGATTTCTTGGAACTTTGTCCAAAAATAACCGGGGGCTATTGGCGATTGGTGAATCGACCGGTGAAAGAAGGCTGGGTTCAGATGGATCCAGCCAGTGGAGAGAATAGTCAACAGCGTACTGCTCGTCTATTGAAGGAGCGGGTTCGACAATCTTTGACTGAGGATTGTACCAACCGAATGGACAAGATGGATGATGCGTTTGCAGGCCTATTTGCTGATCCGGTCGACAGAATTCTCGGTCTTCTCTCCGAACGGGTTAGCGCTGAGATGCCTATGACGGCGGCTGTCAGAGAGGATTGGCCTCCTTGTTTCGAATCAGCAGTGGCCGAATTGAGTCAAGGCATCAACGTCAATCACACAGGGCGAGTATTCTTGGCCGCAATGTCAAGAGCGATGGGGCATACACCAGAAATTACAATTTCATTTTTCGAAAACGCCCCAGACTACAACGCTGAGACCACATCATACCAAGTCGGTCACATCTACGAACACCAATACACACCTCACGGATGCTCTGCTCTGAAGACTGGCGCTCGCTGCCCGGTTAATCCTGGAGATGACCGCTTGTGTGATCAAGAGTGGATGAGTCATCCTCTGAAGTATCTCAGAGCTAAACAACGAAGAAGATACCAAGACGGAGGTGGTTCAAGCTCTCCTGAAGACACCTCGGAACGCACCGAAGGTGCGTCTGAAAAGAACAATCCTGCCGATTCTTCATAATGGGGAAGGCCCCATTGCACTTCGCAACGGAGGCTTCCAGTATGGTGCGGACACTCGTTATCACCATTGATAGAGACAATGATCTCGGAGTTAAAGCTGGAATCAGAGGGCCCGTAATCGGCCGTAAAGCTACCTTGACAGCGGCCCTAAAACTAGGTATTGCTGACCCAGAAGAGTCGGATACAAACGCCATTTTGGGCGCGCTTCATCATCACGATCGTTTGAGCGAGAGGAATGATGGTGAAGACGAAATAGAAATCGCAATTCTCACTGGTGATGTTCGAGTTGGCCCTCGGTCCGACCGAGTAATAGCTAGCCAACTCGATGAAGTGATTCAAGAATTTCAACCAGATACCGCTGTTTTGGTCACCGATGGAGCAGATGATGAGGCATCACTGCCGATCTTAACTTCTAGAGTAAGGGTTGATCACGTTGAGAAAATAATCGTTCGGCAATCAAAAGGAATTGAGAGTACTTACTACTACGTTGCAAAGGCGATCGAAGACCCTCGTTGGAGGGCTCGATTACTCGTTCCTGCAGCTTTGTTTTTGATTATCTTTGGACTTGGCTTGATTTTACCAAATGGTGCCGTTCTAATCGGGGCTATGCCATTGCTTATTGGAATCTGGATCCTCGCCAAGGGATTAGGCTGGGAACACCAATTGGAACGGCTGATGATAGATATGAGAGAAAGTGCAACAGGGGGAATTTGGTCCTCTCTGTTATGGGGGTTATCCATTGTATCGGTGCTATTTTCAATTCTGACTTTCTATTCGGTATTCTATGGAAATACTACTGAATTGAATACCTACGTCCAAGACACATTCCAACGAATTGACGATTTTGACTTAGACGCTGTCAATCGAGATTTTGCCGTGTGGGTGATTGCAATCGATCAAGCATTAACATGGATTCTTGTCGCGGCTTTCTCATTCGTTCTTTCTCTTGGTGTTCTGCGTTGGAAGGAAGGCTCATTTACAGGCCAAAGTTTGACACTGGTAGGACTTGGTGCAGTAGTATATTCCATTACAAAGGCAGTTATTGAGGTAACATTAGCTGAGTTGGGTGGTGAGGGCTACGACATTACTGCGGGCAATGTATCGGAAACTTGGTTCCTACCAATTATCGCGATTATATTCTACTATCTACTGAAGACTGCTATTGATTCTGTCACTGCGGAAACTGATGATGATGGTAGCAATCGTTACTGGGGCATCTAAGTTTCGTAAGTTGTTTCAACTCCACAAGAAGGGCAGGTCACCTTGATTGGTCGGATATTTGGAATACCGAGCGGTGCAGAACAATTGCCACAAACGATAGCCTGGTTAACTTGTTGCTGCCTTTTTTTCCCTTCATGGCTTGGGTCGTAGGATACTCTGAAATTTGAAACGTCCGAGATAAAAGTTGGAGAATCTTCTCCTGAGGAGGATTTATTGCGTGAAAATATCGATTTTCGCTTTGGTAATTCTATATTTGGAGGGGATTCAATTTGGCTTGAAGAACCAGAGTCTATTGAATCCAGTTCTAATTGAATCTCTTCTGCAGTAATCCCCAATTCCTTCGCTACCCTATCGATGGCTAAAGTCAATTCATACTCGTCTAGACCCATTAACTGCTGTAGTTTGACAGCGGGAACCTTACTCATTTTATCCTCTCATAATTTGCGAGTTTTTTCGCACCTATGAATGTCCGCCATTAAATCATCATTCAGAATCTAAGGATGTGTCTAGGAAACTCGCAACTATCTCGCCCTCAGCCTTGACTAATTGCTCTGCAACTGTTGACTTGGAAAGACCTAACTTGTCCGCCAAATCACGAATCGAAGTTCTCTTTGGCACCTCATACCATCCACTTTCATGGGCAAGTCGCACGACTCGGTGTTGTTGCAAAGTAGGGCCTTTCTGGACCAAACCTTCCGAGCCTTTCGCTGAGGTAACACGCTCGACTGAAATCTTAGTTCTGATATCCGATAAGAAGCGAACCATTGAATCATGGCGACCAGCAATTTGCAATACCAAACCATTAGCTGTGAAGTTTGAGCCTGCAAGAATTGCTAAATCCCCGCCATGGAAGTAATGACCAACATAGTCGGAAGAAAATTCCAAGACTACAAGATGGTGGGTTAGAATGTCAGATTGCCACTCTTCGAGGATTTGCACAATACGGATCCCATCGACATAGTACCCTTCACGTGGACAGTTCCCATCAATGGTGATGCATTCGACCATCATTCGCAGATTTCCATCTACAATCCCAAGCATGGAACGAAAGTCCCAGGAAATGCACTGCAAGCCTGCTTGGGCTCGAGGGTCGTCCTCGATTGCAGAGAAAGCGCACTCTACTCTGACCGCTCTCATGTGGTTGCCTCGCAACCCTCAGTCCCCCCTTGGCGTTTTCAAGGTGCTCGATACTGGTTGCGAGGGAAAGGGTGGCAAAATGCCACCCAAACCCTCGGTCATCGGAAATCACTCCTCAGATTGTTTTCTCATTGCATCTTCTGAAGCAACGATCGCCCTCGCAACTTCCGGAGAATAGCCTGTTTCGACTAATCTGAGGTATTGGCTGTCATCTTCAACTTCGGCCTTAGATGGTATCTGTATGGCTTCTGTCTTGACCGCCCACAATTTTTCTTCTCTTTCAGATTCCAAGACATCTCTAGTATCATCTCTAATTCCATTTGGACCACGGCTCTGTGAGCGGTTCTGGAGAACAGCTCCCAACAGCACAATTAGAGCTAAGCCAGAAATTGCAGCCATTAGAACCGGAGAATCGGTAATTGTCTGAACAATTCCCCGTGGTAATGATTTATCTTCAGAGGAATCTTGACATCCATCGCCATCGACGTCTGTTTCCTTTGTAGAAATCCAAGCGATTACTCCGTGCGCACATTGATCTCTAGTATCAGGAACTCCGTCGTTATCATCATCGAGATCGTATTCGTCCATACATCCATCGCTATCATGATCGATTGTGATTCGAGTGCTGATAGGACATGCGTCGTCGACGTCGAGTACTCCATCACCGTCATCGTCTAGATCTTCGGTTGCATCAGCACAACCATCTCTGTCTCGGTCTGAATTGAGAGAGGACACCCATCCTGGATTTGGATTTGTTTCACAATTATCCTCTGAGGATTCAATTCCATCATTATCCAAATCTGTATCTTCTCCACGGTCATCACAACCATCCATATCCGCGTCAACTAGGTATGGTGTCGAACTTCGAATGCAGGAGTCTTCTGAGTCTAGGAAGCCGTCATTATCGTCGTCTTGATCTTCCTCTGCGTCATGACACCCATCGCCGTCCCAATCATTGAGTGGTGTTGATTCCCATCCGAATTTTCCAGAGATACAAGTATCCTCGATGTCGAATACTCCGTCGTCATCAACGTCGGCGTCTTCGTATACATCATTACAGCCATCTCCATCTTGGTCGCTAATCGAATTTGAAGTCCAATCTAGCATTCCATAGGGACAGGAATCTTGCCTATCTAAGACCCCGTCGTTATCATCGTCTAAGTCTTCCTCGTGGTCCTGACAGCCATCCGAATCGTGATCGTAAGCCGCACCTGTCCAACCAATTACTCCAGTTGGACAGTCATCGTAAACATCGAGATATGGGTCGTTATCATCGTTATCATCCTCATCCATATCTCGACAACCATCTCCATCGTAATCAGTAGAGAAGGTGTTCCAGTATTGTGCGCCATTCGGACATAGATCTTCGTGGTTCAGTACCAAGTCCCCGTCGATATCTGTATCCTCCAAATTATCGTCACAGCCATCGAAATCTGCATCTACTCTATCTGGGTTCATCATTCCAGTTGGGCATTCATCCAGAGTATCCTCGACTCCATCATTATCGTCATCGAGGTCTTCTGTTTCGTCTCTGCAGCCATCTCCATCGTAATCATTCATGGCTGTTGATTCCCAACCACTCTCGCCGAATTGACACAAATCATTTTCATCAAGGATCCCATCTTGGTCGTCATCATTCCAATCATTTTCATTGACCAAATTAACTCTTACCACTTGCTCAGCGGTTGCAAACTGGTCTGAAGTCGATTGAACCATGACTGTAACATCAAATGACTGGTCGCCATTTACTAGACGAATATCGGGTGCCCGAATTAGTAAGTTAACCTCTTCCAAAGTGCCCTCAGCAATCGAGGTTGAAGATTGATAGTTGTCTCCAAATCCAGCTGTAATATCCCATGAATCAAGTGTGCCCTCAACATCGATTGTAACTGTGTCAACATCACCAGGAACTTGTATTGGACGTAGATTCATTTCCACTTCTAGCGATTGGCCCGGTTGAATCGTAACGTAACCAGTTTCAGTTGGTTCGAGATTTAGTGACATGTCGTACATATCTTCACTCCACATACAAACATCCCACTTGTTGGATGAAAATGTATCATCAGTACAATCCTTTGCTGTCCAAGCAATTGTTCGCTCTGGCCAAGCGAACTTGACAATGGGCTGCGCGCTAGCGTCGAATTCACTGCCNAATATTCCCATCAGATTATCTGTACTGCTTGTGATTGTTCGTGTATTCACGACATCATATGCTTGGGTAAGATATCGGTTCAATGGTAATTCCTCAAAACCATTCATCACTGGAGATTGGATCCTAGTCCAGCGAAGTTCAACCACATTGGAATCAACCATTGCGCCTGATTCGAACCAGGTGATATGAATCGAATCATCTCGATCGAAATCGACCCTTGGATTCGCTCCCCAAATGAGATTAGAGGACAGTACTGCAGTGTCTTTCACAGTAGATACTTCTGACAATACAAGCCCGTTAGGCTCTCCGTCAAGTTCACCCTGTCTNTCTGGATCAAGTTGCATATAGTGCAGTTGGCTTGGTCCATCTTTGGAAGGGAATTCACTTCTTCCATCAATCCAAACAATGTGGATGTTACCGTCATCGTCAACATTGACATCCGGATTTAGTGCCCATCCATGGCCTTGAGATATCTGAGTGTCATTNACCAGTACTAAGTGGCCAACAGTATCCCAGCCACCGCCATCTTCTCTCCAATACCAATCGGTGTCTGGACCAATGTCTTCCTGATATTGACCTGTGCTTTCATCAATAGTGTGTCCAGGATCTCCCACAGACCAAGTTGACCTTGGGTTTGAGAGGATCGAGTAAGGGTTCAACACAGTGAGGAAGGTGTTGGTAGCCCCACTTCCAGTTGTGATATTGATGATTGCACTAACCATATTATTCATTTCTTCAGTGTATGAAGCGATTGGAAGCTGTACATTATCAATCCAAGCCGAGTCATTTCCATGCGATACTGTGTGATCNTTGACNTACTTCCAGGTGTATGTGTGATATCCTGGTGAAACCGTTGCCGTATAGGTGCCGTTGCTCTCTCCAGACCAAGCAGCTGTAAACGAATTTCTTGAACAGCTTGGGTTGTCTACACAGAACAAAAGGTAGTCATAATTTGCTTCACTGGAGACTGAGAAATTGAAGGACAGAGTTCCTGATGCCATTGCTCCAGCATATTCCAAAGTTGAGTGTTGGCTGTTACCGATTGTACCCGATTGAGCTGTATAATTGCCCTCGATTACTCGATTACTCTGAGCAGCCCAACTGCTAGTCCCAGAATGACTCCATCCATTGGCGATGTAACCGACTTCGAAGTCTCCGTGGAATTCAGTTAGTTCTTCTGTAGGATAGAGGAATAGTTCTCCACCAGCACTGGTATTTCGTACAGATGTGCCGTCACAGGTTCTATCATAGATACCAATAGAACTCCAATTTGGACATTGTACTAAGTTCATCATGTGATGGCGTACGTATGTATCGAAACCAGCTGTTCCAGCGGCCGCTACAGGAATTACACCGGCTTGCAGGCATGCATCATGTGCTTCCCTTACGCTTTGATCGTCATCCGG
>NYXO01000084.1 GCA_002685415.1 Methanobacteriota archaeon | reverse complement strand
CTCGTGTAAGTCGAGCCTAGCAGCCATTCTAAGCGCGGCAGTCAGATTAATCTTGTTTTCCCATTCAACATTCATCGTATATTTGCTCGAAGCTATCTATTTTTGCCCTGCCTGATGTCGGAGAATAAAATCCTATTTTAGAAACTTTAATCTACTTTGAGGCAGGAAAACTTACTTATCCAATACAGTTGATACAAGTTTTCTTAACGATTGCAGCTCATCCACAATCGACCTTAAAGCAGCTTTTTCTCGAGAGCCAGTAGTACTATTTTGAGGTTGCTGTTGCTGGTCTGGTTCCATCGCTGTCGCCACGCCTAATTGAGCCGTATTTTTTAAAGCTCCCTCTTTTATCAGCCTTTGCACACCTTTAATTGTATAACCGTCATTATACAGGAGTTGCCTTATTTGGCGAAGTAAAGCGACGTCTTCTGGTCTGTAGTATCTTCGCCCACCGCCTCGCTTCAAAGGTTTAATTTGGGGGAATTTTGTCTCCCAGAACCTCAAAACATGTGGGGGAACCTCGAGATCGTTGGATACTTCCGAGATTGTTCTAAACGCTCCAGGTGACTTACCACCACGCCGCGAACCTGTTAGGTTATCGGTTCCAAACGCCATTAAAACTCCCAGTATTATTTATTTACTTATCTTGAGGAGAATTGATTCTACTTTTGAGCACATGTGAAGGTTTAAAAATAATAACCCGACGAGGAGTAATTGGCACTTCCTCCCCTGTTTTTGGGTTCCTGCCAATACGCTCTGACTTATTCCTAATGGTAAAACTGCCAAATGATGAAATTTTAACTGACTCACCGCGAATTAAAGCATTCGACATCTCTCCAAGTACAGCCTCCACTAATTCGGCTGATTCGTTTCGCGAAAGACCAACCTCTTCATAAACAGCCTCCGTTAATTCCGCTCTAGTTAGCGTATCGTCTGCCATGCTTACCCCACATTTACCACCTCATTAAAGTAACGTCTTAGGATTTATCCGTCAAACACTGATTAATATAGATTAATTTAATTTAGACGCCATGACTTTTGAGATATTATTTTGGATAACCCATTCTTACAAGCCCAGCCCCCCAGGCTAACCCGCCTCCTATAGCTTCAAAAAGCACCAAGTCTCCGTCTACTATTCGACCATCTGACACCCCTTCCGTGAGTGCTAGAGGAACTGATGCCGCCGACGTATTGGCATGACGGTCAATGGAACAAATAACTTTATCCATGGGCATGTTGAGTTTTTTAGCCATGCTTTCAATAATCCTTTTATTGGCTTGATGAGGCACCAGCCAATCGATGTCATTACTCGATAGATTATTTGCTACTAAGGCTTCGTTTATGACGGAACCTAATTTCGATACAGCGTGCCTAAAAACTTCCTTCCCTGACATCCTCACGTGTCCAGTTTTCGAATTCATTGATGGACCACCATCTACGTAAAGTATATCCCTGTAACGGCCATCGGAGTGAAGGTGTGTTGACAGAACACCGAACTGCGTCGCGGCTGGTTCAATTTCATAAGAATCTAGAATAATAGCACCAGCCCCGTCACCAAACAGGACACAAGTTCCTCTATCAGTCCAATCTAGCAGCCTAGTAAAAGTCTCAGCGCCTATAACTATAGCTCTACGTGACTGCCCTGCCCGCAACAGATTATCTGCAACAGACAATGCATACACAAAACCGGCGCAAACGGCTTGAATATCAAAAGCAGCCCCGCTCGTTATCCCGAGGTCCGCCTGCACTTTTGTGGCTGTTGCAGGAAAGGTTCGGTCCGGTGTTGTGGTGGCGACAATTATTAGGTCGATGTCATTAGCTGGTATATTTGCTCGAGTAAGCGCCCGATCCGCGGCTTTAACTGCAAGATCAGATGTTAGTTCACCATCTGCAACCACGTGTCGCTTTTCTATACCGGTCCTTTGCTTGATCCAATCATCTGATGTATCAACAAGTTTGGCTAACTCATTGTTATCAATAACACGATCAGGTAGATAAGCTCCACAGCCTGCCAAAATGGACCTAGTAGCCATTACGCATCACCTGTGCTACGCAACTTCTCTGAAGCCTCCCCCTCTGCATGTAAAATGCGCAATTCATCCTTCACTTTATCTAGAAAACCGTATTTGGACATATCTGCTGCCACTCCTATAGCGTTGGCGAAACCAAAAGAATCGGTACTACCATGACTTTTAACCGCTATTCCATTAAGACCTAAAAAAACAGCACCATTATATTTTCTTGGATCCATTCGTTCCCTCACCTGATTGATCGCTGTTTTTGAAAATACGTAACCAATCTTTGAGTAAATACTCGACCCGAATGCCTCCTTTAGAAAAAACGTGAACATCCTAGAGGTACCTTCCGCCGCCTTTAGAGCTATATTACCGGAAAAGCCATCGGTAACGATTACATCTACTGTACCTGCTGTTATATCATCGCCCTCAACAAAACCTATAAATTCCATAGGCAAGTCTATTTGCCTGAGGATAGCCGAGGCCTCCCTTAATTCCTCATGACCTTTTTGTTCTTCCGACCCAACGTTCAACAAACCAACCGTTGGACGTTTTAGATTCAAAACTAGTCTGGCAAATATTTGTCCCATGACAGCAAACTGCACCAAGTTACCTGAGTCGCATTCAATGTTAGCACCGAGGTCTAGCATGCAACTCTCACCTTTCAAAGTTGGAAAAAAGCTTGCAATTGCTGGCCGATCAATGCCAGGGCACATCCTCAATCCTAGTTTGGACATAACCATCAAAGCTCCCGTGTTACCAGCCGAAACAACTCCATGAGCTTCTTGATTTGCCACTAAGTCAATTGCAAGTCGCATACTAGAGTCTTTTCCGGTCCTAAGAGCTACTGACGGCTTTTCCGAATCTTCCACTTTTTTATCTGTATGTATTACCGAGCAATTTGAACTTTTTAAATATTTACTCTCCCCTATCAGAGGTTCTAAAAGCTGCTCATCTCCTACTAATTTAAAAATGAGATCAGGCATCCTTTCAACAGCTATATCTGCACCCCTGATAACCATAGCAGGTGCGTTATCACCTCCCATAGCATCGAGAGCTATTATCGTTTCTGGAGCCATATCTTCTTGAAACCATTCAAATTAAAAAAACGTTTGGCATCGATTATAGTCAGATAAATCACTAACCGTAACCCATTTAAGAAGAAATAAAATATGATAATCAAAAATTTAATAAAAAGTCTCGCTAACAGCGAGTTTTAGCATCCATCTTTTCATTTAATAATGAAGCTAAATTGGAAAAAGGCCCATCCTGCGCCTTTGTAGAACGGTCGCTTANTTCTTCCNGGTATTCTATATNCTGGAAATCGTGACAGATATCATCTAGCAACAAAGAAAGATTTTGTAGAGAAATTTCGCCCAAATCTATTGTATCGTTTGTGTAAAACTCGGTTACATTATCTTCTTCATTTACAAGATCTTCTAATCGATCCGCAGGAACGTTCAACTGGATAATTTCTTGAAATCCATCGTTGACAACAAAACCCTCCGATTCATTTGAATTCTCGACGGCCATACAAATTTCGGCATTTATGTTCCCGTGAACAAGAAACAAGTTATCATCTTGTTGAGAAATGATTATTTTAACTTCTAAATCATTTAAGGTTTTGAGGCCGAGCCGTACAGCTATTAACTTCTTCTGATTCTTGTTCGCTTTTAAAAAAAATTGTTCTTCTAAATTTTTGGAATTACCTTTCGGCTTCCAAAGAAAAGGCATTTCGCTTTTGTGCTGCTTCATATTTGAATTGTGAGACATATTTCTAGATTGCCTGAGTAAAACTAAAATTTGCGTGCAAGATTTCTTCTTTTTTTATTAATGCTAAATTCTCTATTGTTCCTTTTGAGTATTTTATTAATCTCCTAATTTGATTAAAATGCGGTGGTTCTCCCCGATAAATATTCCGAACAATGGTATCTTCAATATCGCTATATTCGGCACTAAACGCGTTATCGTAAGCTTCTATCCGCCCTAATAATGCTTTTCCCATATCCTTAACACGCTTACCCACAGAAAGATCTCCTACCCCCATTTCACGCAAGGATTGATCCATATCAACGAACATTGTATCAAATAAAGATTGGGAAAAATCTGCAGCTATTTGTTCTTCGTTTTTTAGACGAGAAAAAATGAAAAACATATGTAAACTTAATACATCAAACCTGCCATCAATATTATCTGGAATCAATAATTCGCTATAAAAAATAGGTTGTCTAGATTGGTCAACTATAATTCCGTAAACCTTGTCCACATTACTTAACGAATTATCACGTCTTAAAAAACTAAACATCTCTATTCCATAATAGAAAATTTTTGTTCATTACGATATTTACCTATATTTTTCGAGTCTTTCTTCAACTAATTCTAAAAAGTTGCTAACTTGTTAATATTTTAAATAGTCTGTTTAAAATCTTTTGGATCAGAAAATGCAATTTTGGATGAAGTCATTTCCTACTATCTTCGTGTTTGCAGGCATTTTGTCTAGCTGCGCCCAGCCAATAAATATTCATGGAAATAGAATTTCTCTAAAAAGCTTCGATATCATAGAACCCGGAAAAACAACCGAACAACAAGTCTTAGAACAGCTGGGCAAGCCTGTCGTAACACAAGGTTACGGGTCTAAGAGCTGGATCTATGTAGAGAGCAAAAGCCAGAAAACTGTCCTCTCAGGAAGGAAGTTTATCAATCGAACAATTGTACGAGTTTCCTTTGACAAAAAAGGTATAGCCACCTCTGTCGATATCATCCCTTATGACAAAGAGTTAAAACCGAATGTTGCAACACGTAAAACTCCAACAGCAGGTCAAGAAATTACTGTTCTTCAACAATTAATCGGAAACTTTGGTCGATTTGAGAACAAAAACGACCAAAGTTTCTAATCTTAGTTGTGTCGTATTATTTGACCCAAATAACCCTAAGCTGCCAATGCGGCCAGAAGCAATATAGCAACNATATTAATNATTTTNATCATAGGGTTAACTGCGGGACCAGCTGTATCCTTATATGGATCGCCCACTGTATCTCCNGTNACAGCTGCCTTATGNGCATCTGANCCTTTTCCTCCATGATTCCCNTCCTCAATATATTTTTTTGCATTATCCCAGGCNCCTCCACCTGCAGTCATAGAAATAGCTACAAAAATACCTGTCACNATCGTTCCAAGNAGCATAGCACCTATTGAGGTAAATGCNGCAGCTTGACCNCCNATCCACATTATAACGAAATACATTACGATTGGAGCNAAAACCGGNAACAANGATGGAACTACCATTTCCTTGATNGCTGCTTTTGTNAGAAGATCTACAGCTCTGCCGTATTCNGGCTTTTCNGTTCCTTCCATTATACCNGGCTTTTCTCGAAANTGCCGCCTAACTTCTTCTACAACCGAGCCAGCGGCTCTNCCAACCGCTTGCATTCCCATTGANCCAAATAAATATGGNAACATACCTCCGATGAANAAACCTACCACCACGTAAGGGTCTTGNAGGGCGAANTTAATATCCAAGTTGGGAAAGTAATATTTCAAGTCCTCTGTATACGCTGCAAAAAGAACAAGTGCTGCTAGGCCAGCCGATCCAATAGCATATCCCTTAGTAACAGCTTTTGTTGTATTACCGACGGCATCTAAAGCATCAGTGGTTGTTCTTACTTCTTCGGGCAAATCCGACATTTCAGCAATACCACCAGCATTATCTGTTACCGGGCCGTAAGCGTCTAACGCAACCACCATCCCAGCAAGAGCTAACATGGTAGTGGCCGCGATCCCTACTCCAAAGATGCCACCCCAAATAAATGATGCTAATATGCCAGCAGAAATTATTATTGCAGGAATAGCACATGCTTCCATAGATATGGCTAACCCTTGTATCACGTTGGTTCCATCACCAGTTTCTGATGACTTAGCAACCGTTCTAACTGGCCGGTACTCTGTGGATGTATAATATTCGGTGATCCAAACAAGCAAACCTGTAACGATCAAACCGACTAACGCGCAATAAAATAATTCGCGCCCAGAAGTTTCCAATCCGTTGGACAAAGTAAATCCAGTTGAAAAACCTAGCATATGCCAGGTTGCTATCCCGATTAATACTGCTGAGATGACCGCACTTGAGATAAATCCTTTGTAGAGCGCCCACATTATATTTTTATTTTGACCGAGCCTTACGAACCANGTTCCTACTACNGATGCAATTATNCAAACNCCACANATAACAAGTGGATACATCATCATTACNCTCAAAGNTTCGCCAGAGAAGAAAATNGCNGCAAGCAACATTGTNGCCACAACAGTTACGGCNTANGTCTCAAAAAGATCTGCAGCCATTCCNGCACAGTCNCCAACGTTNTCTCCAACATTNTCTGCTATAGAGGCTGCATTTCTGGGNTCGTCNTCNGGNATACCNGCTTCAACTTTTCCAACCATNTCTCCGCCNACATCNGCTCCNTTNGTAAAAATNCCNCCACCNAGCCGAGCAAATATNGATATCAANGANGCNCCAAAGCTNAGCGCNACCANAGCTTCCAGNATATGNCGAAGNCCTTCTGTGGTTTTGGCATCGAACATCTCTAANAGGATNAGGTAGTANCCNGCNACTCCTAANAGGCCTANACCAACNACCAACATCCCTGTTACAGCTCCAGACTTNAATGCTATATTTANNGCTGGCTCCAAACCAACGGTAGCCGATTGAGCTGTACGCACATTTGCNCGAACTGAGACATTCATNCCAACATATCCAGCTATGCCTGANAANACCGCNCCAATGACAAAACCGATCGCAACTGCAAAACCNAGTGTAATAGCCAGGATGATGGTTACAACAATTCCCACCACCGAAATGGTTATNTACTGNCGGTTGAGATAGGCAGCAGCACCTTCCTGAATAGCGCTTGCTATTTCTCTCATTTTTTCATTTCCAGCNTCTGCTGAAATGATACTCTTTGACGCNACCACTCCATAGAGTANGGCTACCAAACCGCATATAATTACAAGTGTGAACTGTTCGGTCATTTCATTTGATCCTTCATAAATTTCNTTAAACAGTCATNTCNTCGAGCNCTTCATAAAGGATTNTCNGACAAATAGGAAGTTATAGAGTNCTTTTTTAANAAATTCNGGCAAATGACANGANAATATATGGCTNAGANGNAATAAAANGGGTNTCTTTACCNNGTTTTNTNAAAAGGACTTTAATTNTAAATTAATTAAAAGGCCTCTCAAAAATGTTAACAAANAAAAGATCTATTATAATATCCGGTCCGATAATTTCCTCTGCTTTAACAAGGAGCCTCTCTTTCAGAAACGCTCTATCANTCACTCCTGGTTTTATATTAAGCGCATTCAATGCATGAACGTAAGTTANAAAAGAGTCGATAATTCGAACTACGTTTTCGTTAATAATCTTTTCATCTTTACCTCTTCTGACTTCAATGAGGATATGCATAAAAAGTTTTCTATCTACCTTGTTGTCTCTGAAAAGTGGAATTTCCATTGGCTCTAGATCGANAAGTATGGTTTCGAGCGGACCAGGTCTAACCGGCTGAGTTATAGTTTTTTCTTTGGGTGGTTCTATTCCAAGCAATTCCAGAACCATGTTTGGCAGCAAATTAGGTGCAAAAGTGGCAAGCCCAAAGACCCCTCCTATCAAAAGAGCAATTGCGACCACAACAATAATTACAATTCTAATCATTGCTATTCTTAAAAGACAACTGGTTTGATTTAATTATTATACTAGTCATGGCTATATCCTCCCTTATGTACAGGGATGATATCCTGATTTTTATCGAATACGGAAATTTCTCTTCCAGGTTGGACAGTGCCTATACGGGTGATCCGTGTTTTAGTAGCACGAGCCATCCTAAAAATGGAATTTTCCTTAGTAACTGGGGCGGTAAAAATAAGTTCATAATCATCACCACCTGTTATTACTTGTTCTATGCTAAACTTATGTTCAGTCACGAAGGCGTTAACCTCTTTTGATAATGGAATTTTGTTTGCCCAGACTGAGGCACCAACATCAGAAGCCCCGCAAAGATGATTTAAATCTTGAAATAAACCGTCGGATATGTCCATTGCGGCCGATGCCACCTCGCCTAAAGCCAACCCTAGGTCTATCCGTGGCCTCGGTATCCGGTAGCGAGATATACAATAAGAATTCTTTTTAGATGAGCACAACAACGATCTGTTTCCTCTTAGCATCAAACCTAGAGCTGCATCTCCAATTGTACCGGAGACAAAAATACCATCGCCAACTTTAGCTCCGCTTCTTAAAAGACTACCTTTGGGGTTCGGGGTTCCAAAAATCGAGATACAAATAGAAGTAGGCCCGAAGCTTGTAACTGTATCTCCTCCTATGAGTTCAATTCCAAACTTTTTTTGATCCGCTGCCAAACCCTTTGAAAACAAT
>NYXO01000070.1 GCA_002685415.1 Methanobacteriota archaeon | reverse complement strand
CTATCAGATGTTTATAGAAAACAATATTAGAGATAATTTCAATATGAAAAATATTTGTTTTAAAGTAAAAATAAATGCATAGTTTTGGATTTAAATTAATTGTTTTTGCTGCTGGCTTTTATATTGTGATAAGGGTATTTCAAGCATTTTTTTATTTTATAAATTAAATTTATTCAACTAAATTATAAAATAATTTCAAATATGCATTGAATTAGCATATAAATTTCCTAATATTAGTACATCCACATTTATGTGGATTTTTTGTATACAAAAAGGAGAGAAATTGAGTAATTTCAGAGGATCCAAAACTTGGCGTCTTATATTACTTTTCTCAGTTTTTGCTATGGTTGTAGTCGCATGCGGCGGTGATACAGCAGAAGAAAGTGTTGAAGAAACACCTGAAACTACTGAAGCACCTGCAACTACTGCAGCACCAGCTGAGGAAGCTCCATCAGGACCTGATGGCGTTTATAAGGTAGCGATTTTTTCCGATCCACAAACAAACAATTACTGGGCTTCTTTAGATACTGAAAGTGATGTCTGGACAGGTTATGTTATGTCCGGTCAAGCAGTTAGCTTATTTTCACTTTCAATTCCTAACTACCAATTAGTTGTTGGCATGGCTGAAGAATTAGTTGAGTCAAACACAGATAATGGTGATGGAACGTTTACATATAATGTTCCAGTTAGACAAGGATATACATGGAGTGATGGCAACCCAATTACAGCTCAAGATTGGGTATTTACTTGGAATACTGTTAAAGACCTTGGTTTAGGCAGTAACTGGTTATTTTACTATCCATCAACATGTACAAAAGATGACCCAGAAAATGAAGGAGAAGTTTTACCACAGAACTGTGTTGTAGATATTGCTGCTACTGATGATTATACAGTTAGCATTACCTTCAATTATGATCCAGGGCTTTCAACTTGGCAGTATGGTACTGCACAAGCTCCAGCCCTAAGCAAAGCTTATTGGGAGCAATATGCAACAGACATAGATTCACTCTATGCTCATGATGCAATAAATGCACCAGTAGCTAGTGCTTTTCAATATGACAGGCTTGAAACTGGCGCTTTCTATACATGGAAGTATGATCCAAATACCATGTGGTATGGGGGATCAACTACCATTTATGATGGCGGTGGTACAAGCGTTGAATGGGATAATGGAAAAGCACCTGCGTTTAGCGCATCTTTTGGTAATACAACAGGTGACTCATTTACATATGAATCTGGTCCATTTGTTGGAACTGTAGAGTACACACTTTACAGTGATCAAGACGCAGCTTACTTAGCTTTTCAAAATGGTGAAGTAGACTTCGTTCTTAACCCACTAGGTGTAAAGAGAAGTTTATTTAACACATTAGCTACCGTATCTGGTGTTGAAATAGTTCAAAACATGCCTTTAGGTATGAGATATTTTGCACACAACACAAGATTATTCCCAGGAAGCGATAAAGCTTTCAGAAATGCGGTTGCATGTATAGTAGATAGAGACTTCGTTATCAATAGTGTTCTTCAAGGAACAGTAGAGAGAATGGACGGAACTATTTCAAGTGCACTTACTGCATGGGCACCGGAACTTTCAGGTACCTTATTAGATTGTCAAGATCTTGACTCTGTTGGAAAATTCAACAAAGCTATCTCAATCTTACAAGAAGGTGGTTGGACAGCTGATGACTGGGGAGAACACCCTGGTAATGATACAAGAGCTATTCCACCAACTGGAATTAAAGGTCCAAATGGTGAAGTTCCACCATCAGATATGTTGATATATGCACCAGGTCCTGGTTATGATCCATTGAGAAATACATTCTCATTGTTTATTGCAGACTACATTAGACAATTAGGTTTTGATGTTACTGCAAGACCAACAGGATTTAGTGTTATTGTTGACATCTTGTATGCTGATTGTGCTGAACAAGATTGGAATTTTTACATGTTGGGATGGAGTGTAGGTATATACCCTAACTCAGCAGTCAACTTCCATCATTCAAAGAATGATTCTTGCCCAGAGGATGGCGGAGCTGGTGGATATAACTTTACTGGTTACAGCAATCCAGAATTCGACGCAGTTGCAGATAAATTTGATGCAGCAAAAACAGTCGAAGAAGCAATTGGGTATTCTAACCAGATGGAAGCAATATTATTTGATGATTTACCATACTTAGTATTGTTTAATCCACCTGTGCTTGAAGTGTACCGCGACTCTGTAGAGTTTCCATTTACTGATGTAATTGGAGGTCTAGTAGATGCTTGTGGATCATGTTCAAGTTATATTAAACAAAATTAATATCAATTAGATAATTAAATGGCGGGTATTTTATACCCGCCATTTATTAAAATTAAGGTGCTATGACTAAATATATTATTAGAAGAATTTACCAACTTATCATTGTTTTTTTTCTGTTTCTTGTAACTTCATATGTATTATTTGATGCTATTCCAGGAGACGCTTTTCAAAGTTTACTATTAAATCCAAATCTTCCTCCTGAAGCTTATGAAAGAGTTATAGAACTTTTTGGTTTGAATCAACCTTTACATGAAAGAGTTATTCTTTATATACAAAATTTTTTCAAAGGTGATTTTGGTTATTCNTATACACGATTTCCAAAAACTCCAATNGAGTTAATAGCTGAAAGACTTCCCAGAACNNTAATGTTATTTGCGATGGTAAATGTTGTTTCATTTTATACNGGNTTTTTAATTGGTAAAATCCTAGCCTGGAGAAGAGGCTCTAAATCTGAAACTTGGATTACNGTAACTTCNGTTTTTTCTTACACAGTTTTTTATCCATGGTTTGCATTAATGATGTTATGGATTTTTGGGTATAAACTTGACTGGCTACCAATAGGTAAATTTTTATACCCCGAAACTTGGTATGATTCACCATATACATCTGATGAAATATTTGTTTCGCTTATAAAGTATGTTGCTCTTTTTTCTTTGGTACAGATATTATTTTTCATTTTTACAAGAAACATTGAATCAATTTCAAAAAGACGTAATGCCCGTTTAGCTAGTTTTATATCATTAATTGTATTGAGTTTTGTTTATTGGAATAGTGGAGACTTTGTTAATCAAAAAATTTATGCATTTGATATAGCTTATCATATGATACTTCCAGTTTTTACAGTTACGGTTGTAGCATTTGCTGGTACAGCTTTGTTAACAAGAACTACCATGATGGAAGTCATGAAAGACGATTTTATTCTAACTGCCAGGGCAAAAGGAATTTCGCAAAAGAGAATAAGAGACAGACACGCTGCTAGAAATGCTTTACTTCCAGTTGTAACTTCTTTTATATTTACTATTGTCACAATTATTGATGGTTCAGTTCTAACAGAAACAATATTTTCTTGGCCAGGTATGGGACAACTTATATTAGATTCTGTGCTTCAGGAAGATATACCTGTAGCAATGGCGTCGTTTTCATTTATAGGAATATTTGCGTTAATAGCTCATTTTTTAGCTGATATATCATATGCTTATTTAGACCCAAGAATAAGAATACAATCACAAGGATAGTTATGGACAACGAAAAAGATATTGCAAAAAGTATTAGAAAAGCATCAATTAAAAAAAATTGGAAGATGTTTAAACAAAGTAAGTTAGGAATGATTGGTCTATACATCGTTGCATTTTTTCTATTCTTATCATTGTTACAACCATTTTTATTTATAACAGGTATTTGGAATGAAGGAACATATAATCCTGTTGTTGGGTACTCAGCACAATTCCAAGATTTCTTAGTTGTTGAATGCCCTAAGGAATACCCTACTGAAAAATATCAAAGTAGGACAGACTGTCCAGCAAGAAATGAAATAAATGTTAAAACATTATTCTATTCTGATGCAAAAGTAGGAGATACTATAAATCAAAACTTGCAGCCAGCTCCACCATCTAGAAAACATATTCTAGGTACAGATCCCCTTGGAAGAGATGTTTTTTCTCAGATTATGGAAGGTAGTCAAGTAGCTTTTATTTTAGGTTTATTAAGTGCTACATTAGGTGTTGGCATATCTACAATATTAGGTACTATTGCTGCTTTCTATGGAGGAAGAGTAGACGCATATTTAATGCGACAATCAGATCTAATTCTAATGCTCCCAACATTGCCTTTATTGTTTATTATTTCAGCATTTTCAGAACTACAAGTATGGCATTTAGCTGTTGTATTAGGCACGATTGGAGGTCTGGGTGGTTCAGTTATCACTATAAAATCACAAGCTTTACAAGTGAAAGTAAAACCTTTTGTTGATTCTGCACGAATAACAGGTGGTACTAAAATGAATATACTTTTTTCACACGTTCTGCCTAATGTAGCCCCACTCGCCCTATTATTTATGGTATTTAGTGTTACTGGAGCAATAGCATCTGAATCAGTCCTTTCCTTTCTTGGGCTATTAAATATTGATATGAGTTGGGGTTTAATGATCTACTTAGCTCAAGTAGAGGGTTACATTTTCTCAGGTATGAAGTATTGGTGGCTTATTTTACCAGCTGGTTTGTCTGTAACTTTTTTAGCTGGTGGTTTTTATCTAGTTGGTAGGGGATTAGACGAGGTATTCAATCCTAGGTTAAGGGATAGATAAATGAATATTCTTGAAGTCAAAAATCTTAATATGAGTTATAAAACTCTCGATGGTGATGTTGAAGCAGTCAAAGATGTCTCATTTACTGTGAAAGAAGGAGAGTCATTTGGAATTGTAGGAGAATCAGGTTGTGGTAAAACTTCTGTAGCAATGTCTTTGTTACAATTACAGGCTGATAATGGAAAAATAACAAAAGGCGAGATTATATTTGATGGAGTAAATATTGCAAGTTTAAGTGAAAGTCAATTGAGAAAAGTTCGATGGAATGGCATAAGTATTGTCTTTCAAGGCGCAATGAATTCTTGGAATCCTGTAATCAAAATTGGTGAACAAATTAGAGAAGCTATGCGCGAACATTATCCTGATAAAACTAAAGAAGAAAATACCAAAAAAATTATAGAGCTTTTTGATATAGTTGGTTTAGATTCGTCAATTATAGATAGATTTCCTCATGAACTATCTGGTGGGATGAAACAGAGAGCAGTAATAGCTTTAGCTTTATCATGTGACCCAAAATTAATTATTGCTGATGAACCAACTACAGCTTTAGATGTTGTTATACAAGATCAAATTCTTAAGGAAATAAGGAAAGTACAAGATGTTCTTGGTTTAAGTTTAATATATATTTCCCATGATATTGCTGTAATTGCTGAAATGACTGACAATATGGCTGTAATGTATGCTGGTTCAATTGTAGAAATGGGTAAAACAGAAAAAGTATTTAGTAATCCAAAACACGCTTATACCAGAATGTTACTTGAGTCTACACCATCAATTGTTGGACCAAAAAAGAAATTAAGATCTTTAGATGGAGAGCCGCCTTCATTAATTAATACAGATTCGTATTGTTTATTTTCTTATAGATGTCCAAACCCAGATGATAATTGTCGTAATAGGAATATTGCAATGGAATTAACTAAAATCGATAGCGAACATTATGCAGATAAATGCTGTATTAATTGTGGGTGAAACATGGAAAATACATTAATTGAAGTTAAAAATCTAGAAAAATACTTTGAAGTATCCGGTGGTTTGTTTTCAAGAAATAAATCTATTGTTAAAGCAGTAGACGGTATAAGTTTTGATATTCCATTTGGATCAAGTTTAGGCTTAGTTGGACAGAGTGGATGCGGCAAAACCACAACTGCAAGAGCTTTGAGTCTATTAGATCCCAAAACAGGTGGAGATATAAATTTTTACAATTCAGAAACTCAAATGATGCAAAGTATTGACGAGCTTGAAGGAGAGGAGCTGAAAAAATTTAGAAGAAATATACAAATGATTTTCCAGGACCCATACGAATCGTTAAATCCTAGATGGAACATCAAAGACATAATTCTAGAACCATTAAACATTCACAATATAGGTGATTTGAAAGAAAGGGAAGAAGCTGTTTATGAGATTTTAAAAACGGTTGGTTTAACACCACCAGAGAATTATATGCCAAGATACCCTCATGAACTATCTGGTGGACAACGACAAAGAGTTTCTATAGCTCGTACATTGATAATGAAGCCTAAGTTTGTTGTATGTGATGAGCCAACATCTATGTTAGATGTTTCTATTCGAATCTCTATAATGGACCTTATGTTAAATCTTGCTAAAGATTTAGAAGTGTCTTATTTGTACATTACCCATGATCTTGCAGTCGCAAGATATATGTGTGATCGAATAGCTGTAATGTTTAATGGCAAAATTGTTGAAATAGCAGAAACTGAAGAATTATTGAATAATCCAATTCATCCATATACCAAACGACTAATTTCTTCAATTCCGATACCTGATCCATCGTACAAAAGAGAAACTTATGAAATTAATTTTCAAGAATTAGATTCTCTAATAGCAGAAAATCCTAATTCAGTTGAGATGATTGAAGTCAATCCAGATCATTTTGTAGGTACACATGATGTAAAAGGGCTTCTTTGAGTCTTAAGGACATATTTCTTTTACCAAATTTGATTACATTATCTCGTTTCTTTATATCTATCTATTTATTCTGGAATTTTGACTCTGAAAGTTTCGATTCATACATCTTAATAATTATTATTGCTGTCATTGGCCTTTCAGATTCTTTAGATGGTATTGTTGCACGAAGATATAATTTAGTATCTAAATTAGGAATTATTCTGGATCCCTTGACTGATAGAGTAGTATTTTTAGTTTTACTATTTTGGCTATCTTCGATTATTCCACATACATTTATATTCTCCATATTAATTCGTGAAGTGTTAGTTTTAATTGGGTCAATTTATGTTTTACTAACTGGTTCAAAAATAGAGGTATCTAAAAAAGGCAAATTGGCCACTGTATCTTTGTTCGTGTTGATTTGTTTATTTGTATTAAATACAACTTTAATAATTCCTTTTCTAAGTCAATTGGCAACGATAGTGATTATTTTTTACTTTTATGTTGCAATTGAATATTTGTACAACTTAATATATAAGAGTGGATAACGAAACAATACCTTTAGATTCTTCAAGCAGTTCTGCTGAAGAACCTTTATATATACTTTCTTTATTGAACAACGAGTTAATGTCTTCTTCATGGAAATTAAGCAATAGAGAATACAAAATTGGAAGATCCTCGGAAAATAATATTATATTAGACGACATTACTGTATCAAGAAATCATGCTTTGCTTTCAGTTAGTAAAGAAAATATAAAAATTACAGATAACAACTCTACTAATGGAATTTATATAAATAATGTAATTAAAAGTGATTCCGAACTTAAATCTGGTGACAAGATACAAATAGGAAAATATTTGTTGCTTCTTACAGAGGTAATGAAGTGAATATTGGTGAAGCTGTTAAAGCTTTACAAATAAAATA
>NYXO01000026.1 GCA_002685415.1 Methanobacteriota archaeon | reverse complement strand
TGGACATCTTATTCATGGCCTTGATTTAATCTGCTTCCATCGAACCGGACTTGGTGTCAATCTTGTGATTACTGATGCTAGAGGATACGCTATTGAGTAATCTCGTTAATCTCGGAACAAATGGTCACGATAGTAGGATAATTCCTCTGTACTACCTCTGATATCATCAAGAGCCCTGTGTCCTGAATTCTTTCGCCACTTTTCTACATCCGGATACCAAGCCCTTGCAAGAATCTTGATACTAGTCACATCTACGCTTCGATAATGGAAGAAATCGTGTAATTCTGGCATATATTTCCGCAAGAATCGTCGATCTTGTCCAATAGTGTTCCCACATAATGGAGACTGCCCTGGAGAACAATATTGTTTCAAAAATTCAAGAGTTTCAAGTTCTGCTTTTTCCATCGAAACACCTTCTGATTCAATCCTTGATAACAGGCCGTTCTCGGTGTGGTGTTTTACATTCCAATCATCCATTTTTGCTAATTCTTCTTTTCCAACATCGATGGCAAAGCTGGGACCTTCAGCTACTATCGAAAGATCGGGCTCTGTGACAATCGTTGCAATCTCAATAATCGTATTTTCATCAGGGTAAAGACCGGTCATCTCAAGATCAATCCAAACCAATCTACTCTCAGCCATATTATCTCCTCAATCATCCTAGATTTAACCATTCAAAAATCTCTTCTCTTTTGGACTGGAAAATAATAACCATAACAATCCTACCGAAATCTGAATTAGTCCGGTTACTAGCAAAGTTTCGCGTAGAGAAAGAATGTTCTCTTCGATAATATACCCAGCAGATATCGTAGATATACCCATCACCAATGTAATGATGAGATTATCCGTTCCAGCAACCCTACCCATCCATTCATTGTCAGTTCTGCGCTGTAGTAAAGTTGTACTGAATACCCAAGAAATTCCACTACAGGCATGGCTAAAGAATACCAAAACAAGGGTAATCATTCCCCATTCTAAATATGAAATTCCCGTGTAGAAAATTCCAGCGCCACCCAAGGATATACCGATGATGTATGGAGTATATCGTTGAACTGTCATTAGAGGCCTAGTAACTATTGGACCAAATCCACTTCCAAAACCTCTAGCCATATACAGAACACCGATTCCAGCCGCGCCTGTAGAAATTTCTCCCAAAGTTGAATCCATTCCAATCAAGATAAGCAAGAAAATTTGGGCTCCACCTCCGGTCGCCCATAAGCCCTTGGCCAAAACAATTCTACTGATTTCTGGTCTTTTGACAATAAAACCCCATCCAGAAAAAATTTCTCCGAACATCGCCAAAAGTCCTCCTGTTTTCTTTTCACTAGGATCAGGTCCACCATGAGGTAGCGTTGATATTACAACCGCAGCGATAAGGAAGGTAACTGAATCAATAATTAGACCTGTTTCCCAACCATATTCAGAAATTAAAAATCCTGCAATTCCAGCTCCAATACCCATTGATGCGGACCAACCTCCAGAAACTAGAGCATTAGCAGTCAGGAGTTCCTCTTCATCACAAATTGTTGGCAAATATGCAGTTCCTGCGGGGTCGTAAATGGCTCGTCCAACTACTAACAAGACAGTTAATGCATAAACGTAGAATAGTTCATCCAGTATACCTGATAAGATGAATGAAACTAGTACTACGAAGGAAAATAAGTTAGCAATTACCATCAAATATTTTCTAGGATATCTATCTGCTAACATTCCAGTTATTGGCTCCAGGGGAGCAAAAGTGAAACTTCGTACTGCCAGAACACCCGCTATAGCTAATGGGGAATTGTCTGTAGCATCCCCCGCCAGCAAAAACATTGCTAGAACAGTGAACCAATCTCCGATGTAGAGAATCATGTTCGAACCCCAAAGACGTGCGAACGTCTTGTTGAGACGAAGCAACTCGAGATATCCTGGACTGGTCAAATTCATTCCACCTACTGATTAAATCACACTATCTCTGGTAGAAATTTCAGAATGATTAACGGGAATAGTGAGAACATTACATTGGTGAAAATTGCATCGCGAGTTGCTCGCATATGGTTATCAAGAATAGACTGCATTCGATTTTCAATCTGTTCAGCTAAACCTTCTGCCGGATATGTGGCATAACCAAGCCCGAAATCGATTATATCCGCTACTTTGTTCAAAATTGTTGAACTAAAGCTCTTAATTTTTCCAGGTTTTTCTAANGCAAATTCTTCGCCTTCGATAGGCTCAAGATTTTCTTTGGGGGACCACGGGCGAGGGATTCTGAATTCCTCGATATTTCGAAGAAAGTCTCTACCAGCAAGAGCCCTCTCTACTCGACGTTTGACTCTTTCAAGATTCATCTTGGCCATTTTCTTCAATGAACGTCGAGTACGCATGACTCTTCTAAAGTCCCAAAGNACCCAATAGATGAAGGCAATAATCAGAAGTTTTTCTCCCAAACTAGGAATGCTATCCCAATCTTCCCAACCTATCTGACCCATACCTAATCGAGCTATTCCAGCCGCGATACTAGGAAGAACAAATGCAATTACTTCTTGTTTCAATAATCCATCAAAGCCNGTTATNGGTAATCTGTGATGGTTTTGTTTNAGCCATCGCCAGTGACGGGTCCNCTCTTCTTTAGGTGCAAATACNGAGATGAGATCGAGTAACGGCCTTCTCAATAGCCAAATNCGAAGAAAAAGTGGGATTATCAAGGCGAAAATATAGGCTTCCCATGGAGTTGAAGGTGGCCAACTCGGTAGTGCGTAGACACCCTCCATATGGCCNCGTAGAATAGGTAAGCAATCAATTTCACTCCGAAGAGTGAGTCATCGCGCAGGTACTGAAAGTGCTGACCTTGCCATAATTATCACNAGAATCGCGGAACCAATTAAGGTGGCAGCAAGGAGGTCTGAAGTTCTCACTAACATCAANCAAAATCCTGTGATACCACAAGCGTAGCTTACGATCTCACAACGAGATGCTAGAAGAATTACTGATGAAGGAACCAAGACCTGACTTGGGTATTCACGAATCATTCTACTGAGAAGAATGTAGAGTCCTTGGAAAGGAATCGCAATGCAAAATAGAGCCATTGCCACAAGTAGAAGAGTCTCAGGATTATCGTCAGCGTTCAATTCACTACCCTTCCAAAACAGATTACTTAGTCCTACACTTAGAAGTCCTGTGTGGATAAGTGCAGAGGTGGTTGAGACTGATGTCGCTTCCACCGAATCGGGAACCATCGGATGTATCCGATTCGAAGTGCTCTTGAGAATTGCGCTCGATTATTGCGTTTACCTACTGGTTATCAGGGAGTCTACTGGCCATCGCCCTCTTCCATATTGGAGGTACTAAGCATGGCCACCATGACGCATAGTAACCCCATCTTAACTCTGGAGTACCTTCGTAAGGCCTTAGCTTCCAGAAGGGGACACTTGCTCTTAGATGGTGGTCGGAATGTCGGGTCAACTCTAGCAGACTCCACCTAGACCACCTAGCCTCTGTATTCCATGAGTGCTCCTTTGCAAATCTCTCGTCCTCAGATCTTCTAAGTCCCCAATGACGAATGTAATTCACGTACTCTAGAGTTAGAATTGCAATTCCAGACATCACAAGCCATCCTACAGCAACTGGAATACCATCAAAATACTCAAGCATACCGGGAAGAAATGCTATTGCAAACAGAGTAACCATTTGTAGCAAAAGACCGCGATAAGTAGGGTTACTAATTCCAGTCTTACCCTTCTTATTGTGTACACTAGCAGATGAGAAAAACTGACCTGGTATGGTACTCATCCAGAATGACCACAAACCCTGATGAGCCTCTGCACTGGCGGAGTCCTTGGCTGTGCTTACCCACTTGTGATGAACATGATTGTGCTCGTAGGTAAAGTGAGTGTAGTGGACAGAAAATAGCAGAACTCTGGCGAGTCTCCATCCCGGACTCCCTCTTTTCTTGTGGCCGAGTTCGTGAGCGGTAACTATGGCTGAGGCAGAGGCGCTTAGGCCGGAGGATAGAGCTCCTACAACAAGCCACCAAGTCAATCCCTCGTTGGCAGCGAAGACGAAAAATGTGGCAACGACTACTAGCTGTAAAATTCCATGAACCCACAGGAGGATTTCAAAAGGGGTCCCTGATTCTCTCGGAGGTCGTGCAACCTTAGATTCGCCCATGACGATATCAAGTATAGGTGCAATTCCCCAAACAAAGACTACTCCCATAGCCACGTACGCTTGGTTCTCAACCACACCTAAAATATTACCAGAAATGGCGAGGATTGGGGTAATCAAACCAAGCAGATGGACTACCCAAGGTTCTGGTTTTAGTTCGACTTCTATGTTCTGACTAGCCACTGAGGTCTCACTCATACAATTGCGCGTGCTTGGCTCTTGTCTTAGCGATTTTCGGTGAAACCACTGCTTGACAATACGGATTTTGTGGGTTGTTTGCGAAGTAGTCATGATGGTAATTTTCTGCAATCCAAAACTTATCCAATGGACTTACTTCTGTCACTATGTCATCAACGTAATTTTGTTGTACATATTCTATTACATGTTCAACGTCCATACGCTGTTCTTCGTTCGAATAAAATACACAACTACGATAATGTGGACCTATGTCATTGCCTTGACGATTCAATTGAGTGGGGTCATGTACGGTAAAGAAAACCTCGAGAAGTATTCTTTGAGGAATAATTTCTGGGTCGAATGTAACTCTGACTACCTCAGCATGTCCTGTACGTTTTCCGCAAACTTGCTCATAGGTTGGGTCATCGATATGACCGCCTGAATATCCTGGGACTACTTCTGTAACTCCTCGAAGACCTAGCATTGCACCTTCCACACACCAAAAGCAGCCTCCGCCAAGGACTATCTGCTCAGCCATGATGAAGGGGGATGGGCTCGCGGTTTTCAGGACTCTGCTGGCTCAAGGTAAAATTCCGAGGGTATCCAATCCAATTAGAAGCATGAATAGTAAAGTGACTAATTCGACGGTTGCCCACAATCCAAAGAGAATCTTTTCTGCTAGAGTAATTCCTCCCCACCACTGCCAAAATTCACCTTTCCTTGGCATCGAAGATAATCTCGCTAGGGCTGACTTCATACACCTTGTTTGCTAGGGGTCATGAATAAGTTATTCCCATCACCAAGCATTAATCTTGAGAAGGGTAAGATAATCTGTAATCGCAAAAGCCCCACGCCCATGCGCACCAAGGCTAGCTTGCTGGTTCTGCTGATGATAGGAGCCTCTCTATCAGGTTGTATATTCAGTAGTGAGTCCTCTATGGAACCTGAACCTGAACCAGTAAAAGAGGTCCGGTTTTGGGTCACTGGCCCAGATGGTCAGAATATCGATCTTCCACCATTACCGCTGAATTTCACTTTCTCAAACGTAGGTGAACAAGGCGCTGAACCAAGTATCGGGATTACATCTAGCGGCTGTATGTTCTTCATTGCCTTTGAGAAAGTGATGCGTTCATGTGACCATGGAGATTCTTGGGAAATAGTAGATGATATTGCATCTCACCCATCAACTTCAGATCCTTGGGGATGGGTCGACCCAATCACCGATAGAGTCTACAATGTGCAAATGGTTGGACTTCTGACAACTTGGATTGCATGGTCAGATGATGACGGGGAAACATGGCTTGGAAACCCCCATGATTCAGGCCCTATTCCACTAAATGACCACATCAAATTAGGGACTGGTCCTTGGACGAGTGATGGATATGGTGCAGTTGCAAATAGTAACCCTGCTGCATGGGAAACTGCAACATATTTCTGTTACAATAAAATTGCAGGGATATTTTGCTATACCTCATTCAACGGAGGTGCTACATTCGAAGTAGGAGGACAAATATTAGGCATGGCAACTAGTAACGGAGGCCTACATGGAGCGATAACTTCGGCTCCAGATGGAACTGTTTACGTCCCACCGAGAGTTGAAACACCAACTGTCATTTTATCAAAAGACAACGGATTAACTTGGTCTGAAAGAACAATGGGTTTGGATGTGGGAACACCTTACCCAAGAAAGAACTCCGAAGTCGGTACTGACAGCGAATCAAATGCCTATCACATCTGGACTGGAGCGGATCAAGGAGTATACATGTCTCGAAGTACAGATTCAGGAAATTCATGGGAAGAAAATAGTATCAGAATTAGTCCGGCGGGTGTAATTTCATCGGTATTCCCTCATATCGATGCTGGCGACCCTGGAAGAATCGCCATCACTTATCTTGGAAGCGAAGATGTAGACCTATTGAACACCTCAAACATTGACGGTAATCCATGGGATGGAAATGCGCATTATGCCCCGCACAATACGACCTATCATCTCTACATTACCTACTCATTGAATGCGCTGGATGACGAGCCAGTTTTCCATACTATGCGAGTTACTGACGACCCTGTCCAAATGGGCTCGATCTGTCTCAATAGCGGAGATTGCAGAGACTATGGTGGATCTAACCGCAATCTCTTGGACTTCAATGATTTACACATCGATTTAGACGGAAGAGTGTATGTTGCATTCGCAGATGGCTGCACAGGAGCATGCGCTGATGGAAATAATTCCACATCCGAGGATTCTCGAGATAGACTGGGTTCTGTTTACTTCCTAAATTCCGGCCCAAGTCTCTACGAAGCGGTTGGAGATCTTGCTGAATTCATGTGATTTCAACGGCGATAGTTGGGTGCTTCACGGGTAATCTCAACATCATGAACGTGGGATTCTGAAAGTCCAGCATTAGTTATCTTGACAAATTGGCAATTCTCACGCATTGCATCGATGTCCCCATTGCCTGTGTAGCCCATCGAAGAGCGTAGTCCGCCAATCAATTGGTGTAAGACGTGCTCTACTGGCCCTCGAGCAGGAACCCTACCTTCGATGCCCTCTGGAACATATTTTCGTGTATCTCCTTGTTCAGATTGGAAATATCTCTCATGTGCACCCTTGCTCATTGCTCCAACGCTTCCCATGCCTCTGTAGACCTTGTAGGATCGACCTTGGTAGAGGATTACTTCACCTGGGGCTTCATCGGTTCCTGCAAGAACGCTTCCAACCATTACACAATCAGCGCCAGCAGCAATCGCCTTTGCGATATCGCCGCTGAATTTGATTCCACCATCAGCGATTACCGGGATGTTGGCTTTCTTACAAACTGCAACTACAGATTGAACTGCTGTAAGTTGAGGAACACCTACTCCTGAGACGATTCTTGTTGTACAGATTGAGCCAGGACCTATTCCAACCTTGACTGCATTAGCACCTGCTGCAATTAGAGCGTCGGCAGCGGCGCCGGTTGCGACGTTTCCAGCGATGATTTGTGCTTCAGGGCCTGCTGCTTCTCGTATCTGACGAACGGTATGTAGTACTCCATGAGAATGCCCATGTGCTGTATCGACTACTACAGCATCTGCACCTGCCTCGAACAGAGCTAAGGCTCTCTCGATTCCTTTCTCCCCTGTTCCAGTAGCTGCAGCAACTCGAAGCCGACCATGTTTATCCTTGCATGAATGTGGATTATCACGGCTACGCTGGATATCTCGGACAGTCATCATTCCAGCACATTTACCATCTTCATCGACAACCAAGAGTTTCTCAATTCTATGCTGATGAAGCAGTTTCTTTGCAACCTCTGGGTCGACATGTTCTGGAACGGTTACCAATTCAGTTGTCATCATTTCAGATACTAGGATACTATCATCCGATACAAATCGGATATCACGATTGGTGATTATTCCAACAAGGTTCTCATCATCATCTATGACCGGTAGTCCAGAGAATCCATACCTATCCTTCAAGGCCCGCATTTCGCCAATTGTCGTGTTCGGACTAATCATCACTGGATCTAGGACTAATCCAGACTCAAACCGCTTTACAGAATTGACCTTGGCAGCTTGCTCCTCAATTGTCATATTTCGATGGATTACACCGATTCCTCCGGCTTGTGCCATAGCAATAGCCATGCGCGATTCAGTAACTGTATCCATTGCTGCTGAGATAATTGGAACGTGTAGAGAAATAGACGAAGTTAGCCTCGTTTTAAGGTCAACTTCTGCCGGAAGAACTTCTGATTCAGCGGGCAATAAGAGTACATCGTCGAAGGTCAGTGCTTCCGGTATAGAGTCGCTCGCCATTAGGGATACCCGAGAGCGGCTGTATATCAACGATTCGTGAATAAGTAATCTATTCCAAAATCCAGAGTCTCAATACTCCTTTCGTTTCAATAAATCATCGGATTGAAAAAGGGTCGGTGGCCGCCGGCGACAGAAGTGATACAGTGTCGAGGCGAACCGTTCTAGGCTGGCGTGAGTGGATTGGCCTGCCTGAATTGGAAAACAATCCGACATTGGCCAAAATGGATACTGGCGCATGGTCAAACACGCTCCATGCTGAAGAAATCACATTAACCAATAACGGTATGGAACAAATCGTTAGATTCCGTCTAATTAAGAATGGAAATTGGATCGAACGACCTCTATTCGATTGGCGGAGAGTTCGTGACACCGGTGGGCATGATACTCTTCGTCCGGTAATTCGAACGACTCTAGAAATTGCAGGACAAGACCACGATATCCAACTCTGCCTACAAGATCGCTCTAGGATGAAGCATCGGATTATTCTGGGTCGTAGATTTCTAAGACAATTCATAATTGACCCCTCAATAGATTGTCTTCATCCTAAGGAAAGAACTACTCCAAGGATAAGCGAATATTGATGCCCCGTCAATCAAACCGGTGTAACATGAGTGAGGTGCAAGGCATCAGTATCATCATGGTAAATACCGAAGAAGTACCTGGAAAAACAATTACCAAAACACTTGGAGTTGTTAGTGGTTCCACTGTCCGGGCTAAACATGTTGGCAAGGACATTGGTGCATTCTTCAAGAACATCGGTGGTGGTGAGCTAAAGGCGTACACAGACCTACTTGGGGAGTCTCGTGACCAAGCTGTCCAACGAATGTTGGAAGAAGCGGTTGGACGAGGTGCAAATGCGGTTGTAAATGTTAGAATTGCCACCAGCGCAATCACACCCGGAGCAAGTGAAATACTGGCTTACGGGACCGCGGTTGTAGTTGAATAGGTGATTAAATGGAAGTCTGGCAAATATTCCTCTTTGTCAGTTTATTATTTGCTGCCTTTGGAATTGCTTGGGCCTTATTCAGTCCAATTGCCTTCATTTATTCTGCAATATTTAGTAGACGAAACCATACTAGAATGTTGGATGAATTGAGGCAACGAATTCAAGTTACTGTAGATAATTATGGAAGAGATCCGTTGACAAATAAGAAATCACCAACATTCGGAGAAGAGGTCACAGATGCAAAGTATGTTCAAGCGAATTACGTAATTGGCCCTGGCTGGTGGAATCAATTTATTGGAGGCTGGCATTCATTTATCGGTGGGAAAATAAATTCCTACGATGACATTCTAATGCTTGCGCGACAGAATTGTCTACAATCACTGCGCGAACAAGCTGCCGAGGGAGGTTATGATGAAGTGATCAATGTGAGATTAGAAACCGCTAGACTATCGGCTCTCAGCAATCAGAAAAATCAGAATAAATTCATCGAGATTTTCGCCTACGGAACCGCAGTCAAATACTCGTAATTAGTAGACTCAATCGCTACCCTCAATCGCTGATAGGAGCATAGCTGCGGCTAATACTAATCTAGGGTCTAATCCTGATGATTGGACATTGTTGATGAATAACTTGTTAACAACTGGATTCATTCTTTGTGTGAAATTAACTTTACCCATACCACTTACCGAAAGTACAAATTCTTGTGGTATCAGTAAATTAGCAAAGGGCACGAATCTACGGACTAAAGCCAATAATCCACTATCTTCACTAATCATTCCAATTTGATTACCAGAGGTGTCCAAAACTTTCCATGAATCTCTAAGCATGGATTTCAGACCTTCTCTTTTGAAACTACAAATTGCTTCTCCCGTCTGAGAATCAGTTATGTCATATCCCGCTCCAAAGTCTATTACACTTCGAGCTTTGATGCAGATTAACTCTGTACTCTTTTTATCGTCATTATAAACGCGAATATCCTCTTTCAATTTGAGTGCCTTTTGTTTGCAGTATCCAATTAACTGCTGCATTGAGTCATCAGAATAGATGTGAAATTCTGCGCCTAATAGTTTCAACACTTTCTGTCTGACCATGTAAGAATCAGCTTCGTATAGTTCGCTCATTACCTTTCCTCGGTTGAAGGCCACACTAAATCACGAATAAACGATTTGCCGTCCAAGACAATTGAAAATTGAATTATTGAAATCGGAATCATTCAAGAGAAAAGCCGAACACGCCCAATCCCTGACGCGACCCCATTGTGGTGTTCGAAGTCGGAGTTGATTGCATGCAAGGCGCGCCAATTACCAAGATTGAGCCAGAGATTGCCGCACGCTTGGCAAAACAGCGTTACCACCTAGTTGGGGATCACGGTGGAGTGAAAGTTTGTCACTGGACCAAACAAAGTCTGATCGCCGATCGTTCTTGCTACAAAGGAACATTCTACGGAATAGAAAGTCATGGCTGTATGCAGATGGCTCCCAATGTCGATACCTGTAACCTCGCATGCACATACTGCTGGAGAGAGCCCCACTCTGATACACTTACCAAAATCGATGATGACCCTTACGAATTATTCCTAGAATCCGTCAGAGCCCATAGACGCCTACTAACTGGATACGGAGGTAATCCAAAGGCTGATCGAGAAAAGTGGCTTGACGCACAGAACCCTAAGCACGTGGCGATTTCACTGAATGGTGAGCCTACACTATACTCAAGATTGGGCGAATTCCTAGAAATCTGCCACCAGCATGGAGTCTCTACTTTCCTTGTGACTAATGGTTCTCTGCCCAAGGTTATCGAGGAACTAGATCCGCTTCCTACACAACTCTATGTCAGTGTAGATGCCCCCAACAAGGAAATCTTCAACCGACTTTGCAAACCTAAGTTTGACACTGCTGCATTTGAGAAATTGGAAGAAACATTGCAACTGCTTCCAAGTTTAGACACAAGAACAGTTTGCCGTCACACCCTGATTAAGGGAGAATCATTGGGTCATTACGAGGACTATGCTCGTCTGGACAATATTGCTGACCCGGATTTCATTGAGGCGAAGGGATATGTGTATGTCGGAAATTCGCGTTCAAATCACACGATTGAAAATATGCCGAGCCATGATGAAATTATGGAATTCAGCAGAACCCTCGCACCGATGGTGGGCCGGGATGTTCTTTCCGATAGGAGAGAAAGTAGAGTGGCATTGATTGGAAAAGAAATGATTCCAGTTGTTCTTCCAGAAAAGGTGCGAGAATTGCCTGCAGACCTTGGAATTGCAAAGCCTCAGAAATTCACATTACCAATAGCCTAATTGTTTGTGAGAATATGAAAAATGATGCCTTAATCTTCCTATGGCACAATCTATCGAGCTTGATTCGGGAATTGACCGAAGAACTTGTGATTGAGATAGATGAACCTGGAGATTTTCGTGTCGAAACAAAAGCCGGGCGGCCATTTGTAAGCGTTAGAATTCAGAAAGGACATGTCGGACTATACCTACTACCACTTTACTATCATCCCGACGTTCTACCATACAGTTTGAAAAAATTCAAGTCGGGAAAAAGTGTCTTGAGATTCAAGGATGAAGAACAACTCCAGCCAGATGAATTGAGAACTTTAATCGAAAATTGCATCGCAATGATTGAACACTACTGATTGCGATTTCTCTCTGGAGGAATAATCTCAGATGGACCGATTCTATTGGCTCCAAATTCGTTCACATCACTTTCACTTGGGTATCCTACACAGATTCCACATAGAAGAGAATAATTTTTGCTAATCTCGAATTCTTTTCTTACGGCGTCTTCCCAAACCGCAACCGAACCCTGAGCACAAGTTCCCAATCCTTTGGAATGAGCTGATAGCATCAGATTCTGCATGAATAATCCTGCATCGGAGGCTGCAAATTTGCCTAGACTTTTGTGCGTGAAGAGGAACAACTCAACTGGAGCCCCGAAGAATTCGTAATTCCTCGCCCAAAATCCGTCTCTAGCCTCCTTGTTGTCTCGTTCTATTCCCATATGAGTGAACATCTCCTTGCCGACTCTTTGCGATCTTGGGAGCAAATCTTTGTGATACGACTTGACGACTAGCCAATTGCTAGTTGGTAGGCCCTTCCATCTCAGTAGAGCTTTTATTTTCCCGAACAAGCCCTCTCCTCTTGCGGTTTTTACCGCCTCAAACCTACTTAGAAATTCCTCAGAAAGACGGTCTCTGACGTCTCCTTTGGCAACTGCGACAACGAATGGTCGAGTATTACTCCAACTTGGAGATGTCAGTCCTGCAGCGATAATTTCCTCGATTAATTCGTCTGGAACAGGTGTTGGAAGAAAATCCCTGGTGGATCTTCGAGAAGCAGCGAATGAGTCGAAATCAGCAGCATCAAACTCACCCCTCATATTCATAGAAGAAAGCGATTGTTATTTCATATGTGGTATTGACTAAGACCTAAGTTCGATTGGAAAAAACGACTGTAATGAGCCAACTTGATGAATGGTCCTCAGAAGTAATCTCAGTGATGGCTGAGATACCTGAAATTTCACATCTAAATGTTGCAGAGTTGCATAATGTTCCACTTGGTCTTCTGCGAAGGAACGCCACTCGATTGCATGCAATCTGTAGGTACAAAAAGGGTGTAAAAAAAACCCAATCGCTTGGACCGACTGATGTTCGTTGCATAGATATTCATCCTGAAAGTCTAACCCCAGATTGGGAAAGGTATGCTAGGTTCTTGCTTTATCACGAATATTTGCATGCTTTAGGATATTCTAATCATGGCAAAGAATTCCGACGTATTGAGGCTCTGTGGCCCGATTATTCTGCAAATGAATTGGGCAAATCGTTCTCAAAAATGCTACTTGAAAAAAGAGCAAAGTGGTTCTGGTTATGCCCATCATGTGAAAGAAGGCATCTCAGGTCGAGAAGAGGAAATGGAAGATATAGATGTAGAGAATGTCGGGTTGTACTCAAGGACATTCCTAATTTTTGAAAAGAAATCTCCTCGCTCAAAATAAAATACTGAATTTCAGGGGAGAAAACATGGGAAAAATTTCCGCTGTTGATTTGTTCAGTTCTTGGGCTGAGATGGGGAAAGACGAGGGAATGGAAACTGGTCATGCACCTAGTGTTGAATTTATGATATCAAAATCAATACCAAAACTAAATGATGATTTTTCTGCAATCGATATTGGATGTGGAAATGGATGGTTGGTTAGAAAATTGAATACATTCGAGAACTGTCTTCGTTGTACAGGTATCGACGGATCAGAATCGATGATTGCTAAGGCAAAAAGTATTGACTCGGATGGAGATTATTTTTGTCAAAAACTACCAGGTTGGACACCTGATGAAAAGGTCGATTTTGTGATTAGTATGGAATTCCTCTATTACCTAAACGAACCCTTGAAATTCCTATCTGAATTAAATAAGAACTGGCTAAATGAGAATGGGATACTAGCGATTGGAATTGATCATTATCTCGAAAATACCAGCAGTTTATCCTGGTCAGAATCTCTTGGGGTTTCCATGACTACTCTGTCAATTCAAGAGTGGACGAAAGGATTCGAAGATGCAGGATTTTCCAATATTGAATTCTATCAATATGGTGCCAAAGAAGATTGGGCCGGAACTTTGGTTATTATTGGTCAGAAATAGGAAATTTCCCCGAATCAGAGGGTACCCTCTGATTCAGGCCGAGGTGATTGAATAATCAAGGGTGATTAGTTCGACCAAATACTCGACCTCTTCGCCATCATCTGTATGTGAACATCCAATTCCTCCACCAGCATCAACAATTACAGTAACGTCGAGTGTGTATACTCCCAATCCGGCATCACCAACGTCTAGTCCGTTATTGATATCGGACTTAGATACGCCACTAACGTTTCCAATCATAGAAGCATTGAACCATTCGACTTCAACNATATGCGATGATACACCGGCGCCAGAATTTTGACCNCTCGCTGTTGTATTNTGTTCGTTGTGAACTANAGTTCCGGTTATTGTATCGGGGTCTGGATTTGAAGCACCTGGTGCGGCACAACCCAAACCAGAACTGGTTTCGTCTTCAGAATANGTCAGAGTNACTCTAACTCCGACAATATTGAGATCTTCTGCATCATCAACAGCGTCTGTATGCATCTCTACGGTTAATGTCTGACCATCGTTTACGTAATCNATACCATCTGCTAATTGCTCANTNCCAAAACTTGCCTCNACCAACCANTCTCCCGANGGNCCTCCANCAGATTCCAAAGANTCNGGGCCAGCGANAATGTAGCTTGCTTCNACNACCGTNACTGGGGNTAGAATGACNAGTGCACCNANNCCTATTGTNTTGAAATNCGGTANNTCGAAGCGNCCTAGTGGAGAAATATCCGAACTACGTAACTNATTCATCATNAAGTGGGTAATGAATGCNGCACCCATACCAGGAACTGATGGGAATATATCATCGCCAAATCCACTTACTGACCACAATATCACAGTNANCANTGCNGCTAACATCATCGCCATAGTGTGNTTTGTATCTGGCTCATAACCNGCCCATCGGATAATCAGAATAGGAACGAAAATAGANCCTAAGCCATACACNGCGAGAACTACCAATGCGAATACAGAATCNCCNCCGGGGACATACAATCCAAATATCGAAATNGCNGTTGCAAAGGCCGCTATGATTAATGTTACAATCTTGGTTTTCTTGTGATCTTGGCTTATTTCTGGCATAACATCGTCNGTGAATGCNGCGGTACANGCNAGAACCTGACTNTCNGCTGTTGACATNGTAGCNGCNAANATNGANGCNANGATTAGACCAACCCAAAATGGCCCCAGCGTCTCCATCGCGAGCATTGGNAATCCAAGTTCNGGGTCAAAATCAGATCCNGTGAAAACTACTCGACTAGCCAAGCCTATGATGACCATTATGANTAGGAAAGGNGTTTGCCAAGCGAAGAACCAGAGCATTGCTGTTTTCCTNTCTTCATCNGTNCCTAGAGTCATAACTCNNGATACNACNTGAGGTTGTCCCGCAACGCTTAGNCCTCCGAGGAAGAATGCGAATATCCANANCGNAACTCCNAAGTTAAGNTCNGCTGGTACNATACTAGTTAGATTCGCATTTTGTCCTTCTAAGCCATCATGTAATCCAGAAAATCCNCCNACTTCCCCTAAAGCGACATAACAGAGTAANCTAGAACCAATTATCATNACNCTNGANTGAGCNGCATCTGTCCANATNGANGCNCGNATNCCNCCAGCNTAACAGTANGCGACNACNAGAACAAATCCGATTAGAATACCAATTACTTCTGACCATCCAAGCATAACATAGAGTGCTTTTCCTCCACTGGTTAGTTGGGCTGCAGCATAAACTGCTAGGAATAGAACAGAAAGAACAGCNGCAAGTTTTGCCTCTGGTGAACCCGTTACATCGGAAACCAANGAGGAAAGAGAACGAACTCCTCTTTCGTTTGCTGCNTGTTGAATGAACTTATACAGCCAAATCCATGCAACGATTTGGCCTACCATNGAGCCAAGACCAATCCAAATAATCGAGTATCCCATCGTGTANGTAAATCCGATGAAACCGATGAACATNTATCCTGAATTCCANGTACTAACCGCGGATAAAGCGGCCANTGCAGGATGCATNCCACGACCTGCAACAAGATAGTCATCGGTCGTGTCTTCCTTTACCCACATACTGGCTAANCCNATACCAGCAAAGGCACCCATGAATAGTAGGAAAGAGGCTACTAGGANTAGGTCCATNNGACCTAGGGGTAGGTCAGTTNACTATCAAAGATGGGGCTGAACNACCTCTGATTATNTGTTCAAGCCTGAACCATAGGTCTNCTAGAACCACAGGANGGACATTCCTGTTCCTCGCTATCTCCATATTCATGCTTGCAAGCAGGACATGTTGGTGAAAGGACGAATTTGTTTTCAGTTGTAACTTCGACTTTCTCATCATCGACTCTTTCGAAATTCATTATGTCCCTTTCTATATCTTTGATATCGAATCGGCCNGGNCCACCTATCTTCANCAAAACATCNGGTGGTAGAGANATGGTTCCCGANTCATCNACGATTAATTCTCTCGAATCGGACAAGTCACCAATGTCGACATCGGTTCCGTGCTGTGCAATGAAGCGACCTTCNCNNANTTCNAGGGAGCGCTCACAGAAGGAAGCAACCTCTCTATTNTGTGTNACAAGTAGGAAAGCGACGTCCTCTTCCTCGTGCAATTGTCTGAATAAATCTAGGACCTCTCGACTTGTTATCGGATCGAGAGCACCTGTTGGCTCGTCTGCCAAAATTAGTTTAGGATCTGTGATCAAGGCTCGAGCAATTGCTACCCTTTGCTGCTCACCTCCGGATAATTCCTCAGGCATACCATACGCTCTTTCTGCCATTTGCAATCTCTCCAATAGAGCAAGGGCTTTTCTTCTGGCAGGTCTAGCAAGTTCCCCTTGATGTAATAGTGGCTGGGCTACATTATCGATTGCATTAAGGTGAGGTAATAGATTGGAATCTTGGAAAATAAATGAGACTGTTTCTTGCCTTAACTTGACCAAATCAGGGCCAGTAAGTCTGGTCATTCTCTTTCCCCCTAATTCAACTGAACCTGCGGAGGGTTTCATGAGACCACCAAGGCACTTTAGTAACGTTGACTTTCCAGATCCTGATGGCCCGACTACTGCTACTGCTTCACCTTCGTACATGGTCATACTGAGGCCTCTTAGAGCAACGACATTTCCATCCTCTGCATTTGACTCGTAGATATGATATAGCGAATTAGCCCGGAGTATTTCTTGTTCTGAATCCATTATTTCACTCCCCCTTCAATACTGTGGCCAAGTCCGAATCTAATGCTCTTCNAGTAGTGAATAGTAGGGAACCAACTACCGCCATAAAGACCATTCCATTGACTAAAACAATCTCAAACCAAGGCCATGCAAGATCTCTATCTATAGGAGCGCTTTGACCTAAGAATAGTTGGAATATGAATCCAAACACTCCGAAGAATCCATTGAAAGATTGGGCAACGGCTAGACCTAGAGTCACACCTAAGATCATACTGACTAGCAGTATAGACATGATTTCGAATAACACTAATCGAACTACCTGATTTGGACTTGCTCCAATCGCCTGAAGAATNGCCAATTCTCTCTTTCTCTGGCTCAAAACAAGTGAAAGGAATACGAAGGCAGAGGAGATTGAGGCCAATGCTGCGACTACGAACATCATGCTTAGTAAACCAGGAGTGCCGAAAATTAGACCTCCATTTCTTTCATTCTGTTCGTGTGCTGTGGACCAATCGGAGGCTGAGACTACTCCCTGTCTACTCTTCAGGTCTGCTCCTAATGTCTCGAGTGCATCCTTNCANCTTGCTTTTGTNTCATCACAAAGTTCGAACATCCAAGTCGAGGAGCGGTAGGAGTTTGCTGTNGNTTCCCCTACTAATTGACGATAAGTCCCCTCTCCAATTACAATGACTGAATTAGTCTCTGCAGCAGAATATCCAGGAATCCACTGATGGCGCCCGGTGAAACTTACTGTGGCTTCACTACTTCCGGTTTCTACAGGAATTCCAAATTCATTCAATTCATAACTCCTGTAGACTAACGTNATCGAAGATCCTCGGATCGGGTCATCAAGAGAGTCCTCTGCTAGATTGCCCGCAGTGTAACCATTGCCACCCAAGCTATCAGCAAAAGAAGCAATATTATCTCCGGGTATGGCTTGAATATCCCAAATCAAAGTATCTTCATGTCCGTCGAAGACAACCCAAGTCAGGAGTGGAACTCCTGTATCCTTTGTCTCGGTGAAAATAGTACCAACAGANGTCATAGAAGAGATATCTGAAATATCATTATCATTGATCAATTCAATGGATTGCATGACTCGGCTTCGAGCTTCTTGTTCGGTTAACGCAGTGTCGAATTGTATCTTCAAATCTGCACCATTCTGAGCGTTTGTGGTTCTTTCATCAACCAGAGTTCCAGTATGACCTTGAACTGCGGCAAGGGTAACTATTGACAAGGTCAGAAGTAGAATNAGAGATAATCTGCTAACGGACTGGCTTGAACCCGAACCACTTAGTCCTCTGCGGATATCTGAAATCGCTGGTGACCATCCAAAGAGCTTATTGAGAATTTGAGGGCCAGTTGCTCCAATCTGAGATAGAACTAGTGCACCACCAATCCACAGGAAGAATGGTCCCAATAACAATACAACTGCATTGACAATGAAATTGGTTATGATTCCTGAACTACCCCATATCCAGAATCCTCCATTTGATTGGATCCAACTTTCAAGTAATGCGAGTGAACCAACTGCAAATGTAAGCCAATGTAGTAGATAATACGGTTCTCGCTCTCTATTGACTTTCCTGACACCTTCATCNATTTCCATACTGAGGAACTTTCTGGTGGTAACTCTACCACGCCAGTATGCAACCCCAATGGTAAGCAGGGCAACAACGAAAGTTGAGCCCCCACTCAAGATTGGATTTACATCTACATCCCCGGCGTCAGTAAACCTGAGGAAACCAACAGCTCTGAGTACAATTTCTACCGATGCCGTGGCCAGAACAAATCCTAAAGCCCAAGCAATCGTACCTATTGCAAATACTTCGATAACCATCATTCTTCCGAGGGTTTTCTCTGTACCTCCAATTACTCTTTGGATGGAAACCTCCCTTCTTCGTTGTTCGAGTGATAGAACAAGACCATAGGCTAGAACAACGAAAGAAAGGGCTACAATTGGAATCACCAAAATATAATCAAACACTTGGATAATCCCTAGGAATATGTTCAGGAATGTGATTGTTCCTGAAATTAGGTCATTGTATTCGACGGAGATGAGAGCAAAGTCTCCCTTCTCACAGGTTAATTCCAATTCACCCTTAGTGGCTTCAAGTAATTCNGATTCTGAGAAGTCTCCTGCACAAGCCCCAACTGAATACAATCGGGGAAGAGTCGCATCTTCCACTACGAAAGATTCGTTTGTGGTGGGATCAATTAGTGTCAAATCTCCTTTAACATTCTCCAAGTCATCTTTCAAATTACTGAGCCAATTAGTAGCGTCTCGAGTGGATGTTGTAGGAAGTTGATTCCTATCGACTGCTAGACCTAAGTAAGCATGATCCTTCTGCATTAATGNCAATTTTTGTTCATCACTAAGTACGGAATCTGTGACCATCACTGGATGGAATAACAGAGTTGGATTCGCAAAGTCTCCTTCCTCATAGATTCCTGCTATAGTCAAATTAGTAACAGTAAAACTCTCCAAACAATAGATTCGTCCAACTTCTAAATTACTATCAATAGTACCTTGACATTCTTCAAACACCTTCTCTGCTTGATCGAATGTATATGTTCCGTTGACGTATGAGAAAGTGAGGGTAGATATTGTCTCGTTTACTTCAGCTCCTGCAGCACTAGCGATTTTTGAGGGTAGAATGACTGATCTATTTGCCTCAGCATCGGCAGCACTATTGGGCCATTCTCCAAAAATCAAAGATTTAGCGTGACGATCTGCTAGTTCTCCGTCCCAAACCCCCGAGCCATAGAATCTAATTATTCGACCATCATTGATTGGTGGGCCGTTTTCGAATGCTTCGGGATAATCCCAACTAACATTGCCCCAATCTGCAGACGTTCCNGTAGCGGAAACAACATTCAGAGGTTGGGGGACTGCAAAGCTATCATCGAAAAATCCGCTTATTCTAATTCCTTGTCTGCCGTAGACTATGGCGCAATCAGAAAATTCCTCCATTTCGGTAAGATCATCGCAAAATGATTCCCATAATACGGAGTCATTCGTTCTTCCATCCCAACTGCCGCCTGGGTCTTTTTGGAAATCGAGTTTTGCATCGAATACCTCACCTTCAAGTGAGAATTGGAAAAAACCCTGATTCAGACCCACTGCATAGGCTAGAACGGTGGTTATCACAAGAGATGAAAGAAATACACCCGCGAAAATCGCAAGACCTCTCTCCCTCGCTCGCCAGGCGCTTTTGATTGCCATAGAAATGTTGTTAGGTGCTGCTAACCAAGTAGTTTTGAATCCTGAATAAAATTTCTCAATTCGTTCGCTAACTGAGACTTTCTCTCTGACATAGGAAGGATCTGAGGCATTTTTCGCCATGTTCCTCAGCCATTGACGAATTTTCGTACCTAGGTTCGAAAATCCAATGGAAATTAGTAGGAAGATCCAGGCGAAAATCATTGTAGGAATTACTTCAGAGAAGAGCGACTGTAGTTCCATCATACACCCTCCTCTATTCCCCATGCAGAACGTATGTCNGAGGCTGCAGTAACTCCATCCTTGAGGAGCAACATTCTGTCTGCCCTNGAGGCTAATACTGGATCGTGGGTCACCATTAGAACTGAAATTCCGTCGTTCTTACACAAGTCCTGGAATAAATCTAGAATTTCTTCTCCACTCTTAACGTCGAGATTTCCTGTTGGCTCATCAGCAAGAATTAGTGGTCTTGAACCAGATATCGCTCTTGCAACTGCTACCCTTTGTTGTTGGCCACCAGATAATTGGTCAGGAATGAACTCCATTCTATCTCCAAGACCAACCCTTTCCAAGGCCGTCCAAGCCCTATCTTCTGCTTCTTTTGCAGACATGCCAGAAAGTTCNAGACTGAAGGCAACATTGTCCAATGCACTCAATCGNTCNACTAAATGGAAATCTTGGAAAATCCATCCTACNCCATTACGTCTNACATCTACGACTTTGTTTGGNGANTTNGTNCCATAGTCNAAATTCTCCANAGTGATATTNCCAGAATCTGCTTCAAGCAAACCACCGATNATGTTCAGCAGGGTACTTTTACCGCAGCCACTTGGGCCCATCAAACTGACTAATTCGCCATTTTCAACCTTCAAATTAATGCCTTTCAAGACCTCTAAACGTCTTCTTCCAGAACCAAAGCCCTTTCTTAGTTCCTCTACGGATAGCACAAGTTAGCGTCTCACAATTGCTTTTTAATGAGTTGTATAATTAGAATCGGGAATACGCTTCTGCAAGATTACGCCCGTAGGCTTCCAATCCATTGGTTTTCCGTATATTTTCAATCGCTCTTTCATCGGGGAATCTAGGCACTTTGCCCGCTCTAATCCAATCTCGATGAATTCGCATAAAATCTTCTATCCATTGACGTGGATCTTGGGAAGTACAATTCAAACTTGGGCAACCAGAAGCAGAGGCATGAAGTTCAAGTTTAGGATGGTATAGATTACCATCTCCAATGAGTAAGACTTCAGAATGTTGCATTAATGCGATAATGCGATCTGATTCATCCAATAAGTANTCCATTTCATTTGAGTGCATCATAACAAAATTGCAGTCAGCGATTATCTCTTTGTCCAATTCGGCAACAAGAACTTGAAAATCAGAATCTGTCCCAACACAAACCAGCATTTTCGACTCATCATCGATAGGTGCCAACAAATCCCTTACTTTGGGATTTGATTCCGGAGAAAATGCGTCTACATCTACGCAAGTCCCTATATTCCAAGTTTCACATTTTAGTGAAGAGGACAATATTTCTGATTCTACTAACACTAAATCNAGTAAATCTAGGTCATCGACGATGCGAGATGATAGGTTTGAGCTATCGATAAACAATGACCCAACAGCAGGATATNATCGATTTATTCTTGCGAATGAAGCGGACTGAGGGTCGACAAAGTGTACCAAGTCAATTCCGCCAATTTCCATGGCCGCTTCTAATTCAGAAGAACTCCTAACCGTTCCCGCCTTTGTCCAGAACGGCACCCTTGCTCGATTTAGTGAGTCAGCAATCATCAGGTGCCCGTATGATTCCTCTCCCTCGAGCTCAGTAGTTGCGAGAAGGACCCTCTTCATTGACAGGAGGGAATCGTTGGAGAATATGACCTAAGCGGGTCGTGAATGGAGATAATTGTCTGATTTTCATGGTGTCAGGAGTTCCGCGCCGTTTATCAGAACAGGAACATGGAGAGGAGCAATGGCCTCGGCTGAGGGTGCGCCTCTGCGCGTGCTAATCGTCCATGTTTGGTTCTGGCCACATGTTGGTGGCGGAGACCAACATGTGGAAATGTTAGGATGCGAATTAGTCAAATTAGGGCATGAGGTAACCGTTTGGTGTGCAGATGTTCCAGAACACGAAGAAAAACAATTCCAGAGAGGAGGTATCAACGTCGTGCGTCTATCTCCGAGTAGAGTACTTGCCGGAGTTGACCCAGTAGTGTCTTTGGAAGGACTATCTATGGATGAATTCGATATCGTTCACCTACATGATACACTACCTATCTTGATTAGGAAATCGTTGAAAATGGCTCGCAATGCAGGAGTTCCTGTTGTAACTACTTATCATAATGATTACATCAAAAATGGATTTATTGCAAATTCGATAAAATCGATTAGATGGTCAATGCAGGGTAAGAAAACCTTGCATTCTAGTGACGCAAGAATCGTATTGACTCAGTACTTTGAGAAACTACTTCGAAGTAAAGGAGTAAAAGGTCACATCGATATTATTCCAAACGGATTTTCAGCAATTGATGAGGATGCTGAGAAACCGAGTGCCTTGGGTGAACTTGGAGACCGAAAATTACTCACATTTGTTGGAAGACTAAGCGAGCAGAAAGGTTTGGATGTTCTGATGGATGCTTGGGACTTGCTTGCCGAAGATTCTGATACAGGCTTCGACCTAGCAATAGCTGGGAAAGGAGAACTCGGTGATTGGTTAACAGAACGTATAGAAAAATCACCTCAAAATCAAGCAATTCACCGGCTAGGATTAGTCAGTGAGGGAGAAAAGCGTTGGCTACTTGAGAACTCTACAGGCATCGTAATTCCTTCCCGCTTCGAAGGCCTTCCAACGGTTATGCTAGAAGCGATGTATGCCAACGCCCCAGTAATCATGGCAGATGTGAATGATCTTGGCCGATTGGTTACAGAGCCCAATGCTGGATTCTCGGTCGAATCTGGAAACTCAATACAACTGGCTAATGCTATGACCCAATTGATTTCATCTAGCGATGAAGAATTGAAAAATCTAGGAAATGCAGGCAACAAGGCATCAAAATCCTACATGTGGCCAGTCATAACAAAAGACGTACTCGCCGTCTACAGAAGAGTTTTGGAGGGATCTAATTGACTGAGCCTCAATCAGAAAAACCACGCCTTTTGGTCGCCAAAGGCACCTTTGAAGCAATGCGAGGTGCTGAACGTGATTTAATTAGAAATTTACCAGCATTGGCCAAGTTTTTCGATGTTACAATGGCAACTTTAGAGGCATCTAAAGAACTCAAGCAGTGTTGTAGGGAAAACGCAATTCCATTACTTAAACCAAAAATATCATGGCAACAAAGTAATGGAACATGGTCAAAAATTTGGAATACGGATCTAAGAAATTCGACAAAGGCCTGGAAAGGGATTGCTGGACTGAAAGAAACCCTAGCAAATATCGATGCGGTTCACCTTGTCAGCGGAGATGGTTCACTTGGATTGATTCGTCTTGT
>NYXO01000053.1 GCA_002685415.1 Methanobacteriota archaeon | reverse complement strand
AGATTTTTTAAGAAAAGAATATTTAGATTGTGGATTTTTGTTGGGAAAAAGTCTTTCTCTAATCCTTACACCACCAACAAGTAATTTGAAAAGAAAGTTATCTTTATACCTCTCTCCCTCGATCCAACTAAATGGTGTAACCAAAACCATTTTATTTATTCTTTCCGGAATTTTTTTGGATATTGTTAGTGCAACTGCACTTCCCATGGACCAACCTACTAAATGGCATTCTGATACATTTAATTCATCTAGAATGCTTATTACTATGTCTGCATTCTCATCAACACTCCATCTTTCCCAACTGGCATCCGATCTTCCATGATTTTTAAAATCAATAGTTATAAATGAACTAACATTTTTAATTTTAGGAAGAACATTAAACCAACTCCCAAGTGAGTCAGTACCCCAACTATGCAGAAAAACAATTGGTATTGTGCCCTCAACAATGTTTTCTCTAATAAAATATTCTTTTTCTCTCACAAAGACAGTTCTTCCAGGAATCTTTATAGGATGTAATTGGGTTATTCCCTCTGTTTTACTTTTTTGAGTCAAAACCAAATTCTTGAATATGGAAGTGAAAGCGAAAACTTTAGCAATTGTTTTTATCATCTTTTAAATAATATTTATCTTTTCATTATATTTAGAATTAATTTCACCTATTTCCCAAATATTTTTGTTAAGCTCCATATCTTTTTGAAGTTTAATATTTTGGTTCTTAGGTATTGAAATGAGAAAGCCACCATTAGTTTGTGCATCACATAGTATTTTTAAAGATTGCTCATCCAGATCAGAAATAAGTTTGTCTGATAGGTATTCATAATTTCTCAAGCTTCCAGAAGGAAATATTTCTTTATCCAGATAATCATAAATATTTTCAATCAAAGGAACAGAATCAAATTTAATTGTTGCTGATAATTTGGAATCATTCAGCATTTCATACAAATGCCCCAACAATCCAAAACCAGTTATATCTGTAATTGCATTTGCATTATTATCCAGTGAAAAATTTAAAGATTTTTTATTTAGTTCAGTCATAATGTCAGTTACAATTTTTACGCTTTCGTCAGAAGCAACTCCTCTTTTAATTGCAGTTGTAATAATCCCAGTTCCTATTGGTTTTGTTAAAAAAAGTCTATCTCCATCCTTAATTTCATTATTTTTAAATATCTTATCTTTTATAACACCAGTGATGGAGAAACCATATTTTGGTTCTTTGTCATCGATACTATGACCTCCAATGACAGTACAATTTGCTTTTTGCATTGTGTCAAGACCACCTTTAATCACCTCAGACAATATATCAAAACTTAATTCACTTCGAGGCCAACAAACTAACTGCAAAGCTGAAATAGGTTCTCCTCCCATTGCATATACATCTGATAGCGCATTTGCGGCTGCTACTCTTCCCCAGTCGTAAGGATTATCAAGAATGGGAGTAAAAAAATCAACAGTTTGAATTATTTTTTGATCACCAACTTGAATAACTCCTCCATCATCAGGATTATTTAGTCCAACTAATAAATTTGGAGATTCAGTAGCTTTATGATTTTTAAATTGCGTCAAAACTTGAGCAAGCTCACCAGGTGAGAGTTTACAAGCTCAACCAGCGCCATGAGAGTATTCAGTTAATCTCAATTGAACCTCCTTTGATTACTTGTTTAATTGTCTTTCTTTTTCAATAAATTCAGTAAATGAATGTCGGATTCTCTCTAAAAGAGGCGATTGAGTATAAACTTGGTCATCAATTTTACTTACAAAAATTGCATGTTTAGCTGTTGATAGGGCAAAAACTGTATCGACATTATAAATATCATTAATATGAATTCTGGAAATTTCTAAATCTAAATCTGTCTCGTTTGCTATGTCGATGAGAGAGCGGCGAGTAATGGAATCCAATATCCCAAGTTCTAAATCAGGTACATAAATTTTGTTATCAATTATCCAACTTACACAAAATGTTGGACCCTCTAGTACTATTCCATCTTTGTTCAATAACAATGAATCTGTGTACCCGTTTTTTTCAGCTAATCTTGTCTGATTAAGATTCATTGCGTAGGAAATTGATTTTGAACCAATATTTTTTACTTCATTTAAATCAAAATCACCTCCAGCATGCCAGTGCGCCAAATGAGATTGCAATGTGAAGCTCTCAGGGAAGTTTATAAGTTCTTGATAAAAAATATAGACATCACTTTTATCTTTATCCGAGCCTCTTCCAATAATTACCCTCATGTAGCCATCATCATAATTTGAAGCAATTGAAATAAGATTGTCTTTTATTTCCTGAAAATTAATATTGTTGAAAAACATTTTTTCTGCAGATTGGGCGAATCTTTCCATGTGCTTGTCGATTCCAAATAAATAGCCTTTATGTATGGCTATTGCTTCAAAAATTCCATCACCTCTCCAAATAGCTAGGTTTTCTACAGGTATATTAAATTCTTCTTTTGATACCTCAACCCCATTAATAAGATACATTTAATTTCTTTCCCTTTTATATGTATTTGTAATTGGCATTCTTCTATCTTTTCCAAAAGCTCTGTTTGTCAATTTTACACCAGGAGCGACTTGATTTCTCTTATATTCATTTCTGTCAATTTTTTCGAGCACATCGTATACAACATTCTTATCAATTCCAGAATTTATAATTTTCTCAGAGGAAAAATCTTCTTCAATATAAAGTTTTATTATTTTATCTAAAGTGTCGTAATCAGGAAGAGAGTCTGAATCAAACTGATTTTCGCTAAGCTCTGCACTTGGTTCTTTGTCTATCGTGTTTTGTGGAATAACCTCAGATATTGAATTTCTAAATTTTGCCAGATTATATACATCTGCTTTGTAAACATCTTTAAGGAGCGCAAATCCTCCAACTAGGTCTCCATACAAAGTAGCATAGCCTACGGCCATTTCTGATTTGTTGCCTGTAGAGACAACCATAGCATTTAACTGATTTGATAGTGCCATAAGGAGGTTGCCCCTAACCCTCGACTGAATATTTTCATCTACGACACTTTTCAATTGTTCTTCAATATTTGCAGAAACTAATGTTCTTATATTTTCAACAGTATCCTCAATAGTGATTTCTTTAATGTTTATACCTAAGTTTTTAGCAAGTTGTTTTGCATCATCTAAGGATGATTCTGGATTGTATTTTGATGGCATTGCAACACCTATGACACGTTCCGGAGTTAACGCATCACAAGCTATAGTTGCCGTTAAAGCTGAATCAATTCCACCAGATAGTCCAACAAGTACTTTGTTGAATTTGTTTTTTGTTACATAGTCAGATAGACCTAATTTCAAAGCAGCATACATTGACTCGATTTTATCAAGCTCTTTTGTACTAACTAATGGTTCTAACTCAACATTCTTATCATTCAAATATAAATTTGACTCTGAAATAATATCTTTTACATCGAGTTCAACGTCTAAAGTAAAAAAGTCTTCTTCAAATTGTGGAGCCATGTATATAATTTCTCCATTTTTATCAACCACAAATGAACCACCATCAAAAACAAGTTCATCTTGGCCACCAACCATATTTAGATAAACAATTGGTACACCTAGTTTTTTTGCTTTATTCTTTACTTTGTCTTTCCTTTGGTTAATTTTGTTTAAATCAAATGGGGATGCATTTATATTTAATATGATTGAAGCNCCTTTTTTTACTTGTTCTTCGGCTGGACCATCTTCGATCCAAATATCTTCACATATATTTATCCCTACAGCAATATCTTCNTACCAAAAAAGAGTTGAAGNATTTGTACCTTTGTCAAAATATCTTGCTTCATCAAANACGGAATAATTAGGTAGGAAACATTTATGATAAATTCCTTTTACATCCCCATTTTGAACAATCGCAGCTGCATTGGCTATATCTCTGTCAACATTATCATTTTTTTGTTTCTTTAAGCTACGATCAACAAACCCGATTACACCACTTGTTTTTCCAGAAAACTCTGCAATCTCTTCCATAACCGCAAAATTTTTTCCGACAAAACTTTCTCTTAGTAGCAAATCTTCAGGAGGATAGCCTGTTAGTGCAAGTTCTGGAAATAAGACAATATCAGAATGTACTTTTTCAGCCTCTTTTAATGTGTTGATTATTTTATCTTTATTTTCTTGGATCGCACCAACAGGAAAAGATAATTGTGCACAAGATATTCTTAGTGTTTTTGTATTCACACAATAATGATAATTAAATGATTAACTAAGAAGATACCGTTATGACAATATCTTTTGAATCATCAATCCAATTAGTTACTCTTTTAAGTGAAGGCATTCTATCAACAATTTTTTTTGCCTGATTTGCATTATGCATCATCTCATGAAGGCTTTCAGGGTTTCTTCTTTTAAGATCAGCTACACTTTCAACACCAACAGCTTCTAGGAGATCTGCATAATCTCTACCAAGGTTCTTAATTTTCATCAGTTCGGCGCGTTTGGCCCAATGCAAAAGTTTTGGTGATGTTATTCCAGTCTCTTTTGTAAGTAAGGCCCTTCCAGATCGAGTTGATGCGATTTGGAGAAACGTTACTGTAGTTCTGACTCTAGCTCTTCTTAATTTTGTAGCTTCTGTATGCGTCATTCCATTTATTGAGTCAATTGAATTCATGTTTAAAGTTTACAAAATTTTTTTTAAAAACTAAGAAAATTTTTAGGGAGATTTTCCCACTCTTAAAAATCAGACTGTTTGTCAAAATCTGTAGGTTTAAGAAAATTAAAATTTAGAATTTTCATTTTTGATTCAGATGATTCAAAGAAGTCAATCAAATCAAAATTTTTAAATACTGAATCATCACCATCAATATCATCTTGAGTAATGAGTTCAAGTTTATTCCAGAAATATCTAGGTATCAAAATTGGGTATCCTGTTTCGTATCGGTATTGAGGGACTACAACCTCATCATCATCATGCTTTGTTATTAGTAATTTTTCAATTACTTCTGAATTAATTGCTGGTTGATCTCCCATGAATATCAATACTCCATCGATATTTTTATCCGAGCTCAAATAGAATAAACCGGTTCTAATAGATGAAATAATTCCTTCCTCCCAACTTTCATTGATAAGAATTGTGCTGTTTTTAAAATCAATCTTTTCAGTAAGGGTTTCGTTTTCATGCCCTAATACAACAATTGAATTTTCAATACTATTCGAAACGGTTTCTACAACAGTTTCCAAAATTGTTTTACCTTTATATTCAGCCAATTGTTTTGGGAATCCCATCCTAGACGATTCTCCGGCGGCTAAAATAATTGCTGCTTTCATTTATATTACTTGTGAAAAAAGTGAGCTACCGAAGCCAGAAACAACTACTAATAAAAAAGCTTCAATGTTTCTTAGAAGATATACCTGTTTTAAACCTGACCCTAAACAAACCAGTGCAAAAATAGCAGTTCCAATAATTAAAAATATTTGAAGAGGGATTGAACTTGTAAAGAAGATTACTCCATTTAAAAAAACTGGAATATTTGAAAATCCATAAATTATTCCTACTTGCCTAAAATCTGTCTCTTTTCTAAAAAAACGTGTCAACAATAAATAAACAAGGCCTACGCCAACAAACCCTGATACAAAGCTAGAAATTAAATAACTTGTGAGTAATCCAAATAATTGTTGAGAATTGAATACATTCTCGAACTCTCTTATTAAATTATTTAATTCATTGACTGTTTGTGCTGGAAGGGTTCCAACAATTAATCCAAGATTTTCCTCAAGATAAACAAGTGAGTTTCTTAAAAAGTTTAAGGCAGCAAGACCACTAAACAAGAAGCCAGAAATGTAGATTGCAATAGCAATTTGGAAATTGCTTACCTCTGACGCAAGTTCATTGTAAATATTTTTATCCAATCTAAATATTTTTAAAATTACTTGTCTATTGTTTCCCATATACTTTTCTTCTTCTTTAAAATCTAATGTATGACTATAACAAAAGTAATAGCTTATTTAATAACTATAGCTATGGTATCAACAATATTTTGGGCTCAGAACCAAGTCTCAGTATTCGATTCGATAATTCCATCTCTTCCTTGGGGTATCGTTTCGCTTGTCGATCTGTATGCTGGATTTATTCTTGTAGGAATTTGGATATTTTATAAAGAAAAAACGGTATCTGCATTAGTTTGGATTTTTTTCTTAATGACTTTAGGCAATCTGACTACAGCAATATATGTGATTTGTAGCCTTAATAAGTCAAAAGGAAATATCACTAAATTCTTTATGGGTAAAAATAGTTAATCTTTTCTTAAATTATCAAGCAATATAAGAGAAACGTCTCTTACTCTGACATTATCTCCTTGGCCAATCTCTTTCATTCCATCATCCATCATTATGTAACAAAATGGACAGGCAACAGCGACCTCATCAGCACCAGTTTCAACAGCTTCCTCTACTCTTTCGATATTAACTTTTTTACCGGTTGCTTCTTCCATCCACATTCGTCCACCACCAGCACCACAGCAGAAGCTTGTTGTTCCTTGTCTTTTCATTTCTCGAATTTCAATACCGCCAATAGATCCAACTATCTCTCTTGGAGCAGTATAAATATCATTATGTCTACCTAGGTAACAGGAATCATGATATGTAATGACATGTGGTTTGTCACTTGTTCCTACTTCAATATGTCCTGATTGGACAAGTTCAGTCAACAATTGACTGTGATGTATGACCTCAAAATTTCCGCCTAATTGGGGATATTCATTTTTAATCGTATTAAAACAGTGCGGACACTGAGTGATAACTTTTTTAACATCAAGGTTATTCATCGTCTCAATATTTTGAATTGCTAACTGCTGAAATACAAATTCATTTCCAGTTCTTCTTGCAGAATCACCTGTGCAAACTTCTTTTGGACCCAGGACTGCATATGATACATTTGCTCTTCTGAGGAGTGTTGCAACAGCTCTTGTTACAGGAACATTTCTATCATCAAAAGCTCCTGCACAACCTATCCAGTACAGGTAATCAATTTCCTCTTTATTTTTTTCATCAAGCAAAGGAACTTCAAAATCTAAATCTTCTGACCATTTCATTCTATCTTCTTGAGATGCACCCCAAGGATTTGAAGAATTTTCCATTGCAACATATGCCTTTCCTAACTCAGAAGGAAAATCGGAAGCCATCAATGCTAAGTATCTACGCATATCAAGTATCTTGTCTAGAATTTCAATGTTTACAGGACAAATTTCATCACATGCTTTACAAGAAGTACAAGCCCAAAGCTCTTCCGGTGTAATTCGCTCAAATACACTTGATGATTTCACTTTTAAGTCTATAGGAGTTGATACGGTTGTAGGTACAGCAGGATTTCCGGTTTCTGACATAACCTGTCCAACTTTCAAGATAATCTCTCGGGGATCCAATGGTTTTCCTGTAAGGTTAGCTGGACAAACAGAAGTACAGCGACCACATACAGTACATGCATCAAGATCTAAAAGTTGCTTCCATGTAAAATTTTCAATTAATTCAGCACCCACAGTTTCAATATCTTCCGCCTCCATTAGATTTCCAATATCTCTCATCGCACCTTTTGGTCTTTCTTTTGGACTCAAATACATATTTACTGGAGATGTGATTATGTGTCTTAATTTTGATTGTGGAAGTACTAGTAAAAATACAAAAAAGCTTACAGTATGAAGAATCCACGAGATTCTGTGAAATAACACACCACTTTCAAGAGGTAAAAGGGTGGCAATAAAATAGCCTACAAAACTCCACTTCTCATAGTTAGGAAATCCTTCAACAATTATCCTTCCTGCTTCAGTTGTAAGACCCGAAACACCCATAAAAGCTAAAAGGGACAGAGTTAAATAATC
>NYXO01000025.1 GCA_002685415.1 Methanobacteriota archaeon | reverse complement strand
TGATGATTTACAATCTTCTACATAGCACTAGGATTCTATCAGATACTTGCCGCGCATTTACCGACAAATGTGTAGAAGGCCTCGAAGCTAATGAGGGCGTTATTGCCTCCCATCTTGAAAACAGTCTGATGTTGGTGACAGCGCTCAACAATCACATTGGTTACGACAATGCAGCGAAGATTGCAAAGAACGCTCACTCCAATGGTTCGACTTTACGAGAATCAGCTTTGGAACTTGGTCTGCTTACGAACGACCAGTTTGATCAATGGGTAAAACCGAATGAGATGATAGGGCCGAAAGAGTAGTTTCTGGAAACTATCGTAGACTATGAAATCGGACTTCGGAGCCAGAAAGCCTCCGCAATGATTGATAATTAGATGGAATCAGGCTCAGCCGTACTTTGGTACAAGGTGGGAGCAGCAGGGGGTTCTGCACATGGGGGAGCATCCCCCCCTGCTATCTCCGCAGGGTCCGGTTCCATCCGGGCTTGCGCCCTTTTTTTCCCGGGTAGATGACTACATTGCTCCGAGGAGCCTTTTCGTCGTTTCCCGCTTCTTCGAGGATCGCTCCCCGTTTCTGCGTTTCCATTTCCCTCCCCGGCTCTCACCGGTTTGTTCTTTGGAATGAGTGCCGGTCCTCCACGCGTCTCCGCGCTCTTGTTCCCGCCGCGTTTCCCTCAGGTTTCTTTTCCCCTTCCTTTCGTCCGGTTTTTGTCTTCCTTTGTTCCCCGCAGATCCGCCTCAAGCTTTTCCCATCTCTGGTTCTCTCGCTCTTTGCTTATGCACTCACGGTCTGGTTAGTTGGCACGGTATGCGTTTTCCCTGCCTAAGCAGTGCGGTTGTGTTTTCCCCAACTTTCCCTGTTGCTTACTTCCCCTTCCTTTCGTCCGGTTTTCTCCACCTCAGTTCGACCGTATCTCCCCTGGCCCAAGTGCCAAGTTCGATTATCCCCGGTCTCCTTGCGGTTTCCGGTTCTACCACCCCGAGTTCGGGGTTCGGTTCTGTGGCCCGCGGTGTTTGCCGAAGCGCACACCACACCACTCTCCCAGAGCGGCATCTTTGGTCTGAACGGCAGAGGTCCATAAACATTTCGCTAAATGAGGTGCTGTGGACTGGAAATAGGGGTCGTGGTGTGTTAATTTCCACTGCACCCTAGGCAGGGAATTATCGATTTCTTAACATCCTTAAACGAGCTCTGAGATCTGATTTTTCCGTATATCCCCCAGGCTCTTCTTGATGTGAATTTATTCTTCTCTGCATAGCCTCAGATTCCACAAAGTAAACTCTTCCTAAGTCATCTCCAAGTACTATTCTATTGGATGACGAATCCATTTTTCGTATCCTAGAATCATGAGATATATTATTCGATTCTTCACCAATAATCATTATCGAAACATTCACTCCATCGAAGGAGGACGCCCAACCATTTGAGTCTACAATTCCGACAGCGTCAATAGAACCAGGTAGTTGTTCAGATACGGCTTTCATCGAGATGCTACCATCTTCGTGACCAGAAATCCAGCCATTGGTGCTAGAAGCAATCGAGGTAATCAACGATCCCGTCTCGAGTACCGATTCATCCAATGAACCCAAGGAGCCATCAGCNTGNCCAAAAATCAANTCTTNANTTTCTCCNGAACCACAGGTNACCGGACTNTTTGTTGGTAGNGNNTTATGNTCGANAGNNGNNTNANNGCNAACTCTGAGATAACCNCANCTNGGTCGCCCNAANCCTAGAANAATCCCGCCTGAACCATCTGATGAAATATGCCAAGNACGTTCAGCCATTACCCAACGTTCAATTTCATTTCCAGAGTTATCAANTCTCCAAATGGTGGATTCGACGAAGTCNGCCACCTCTAACTCGTAAACCGATGAAGTCGCCCANACATTTCCATCCGCTGCTAAAACATAATCACTTGCTCCTTCCAANNGTTTACTCCAAAGAAGCNCCCCNTTCTCCAGTTCTANTGCATGAATAGAATCAGATGCTGCGACATAAACACTGCCTGAATCTAAAGAGATATCAGAAATCGGGCCGGTAATTGAAACCCTCCAACGTTCAACTCCGGTCGAAGCATCCCAGGAAACAAGTAATCCATCGTGCGAGCCAGCGAATAGTAAATCATCATCTAGAAGCAATGCGGAACAGGCACTGGAAAGGTCTCGCACATAGGACGAGATTGCCTCTAGGGAAAGTCCGGGCACAAACCTGCTACTNGACTGCTGAATATCGTATTTTGTGTCTAAGCGGTCAACCCATAGAGCCGTTCGACCTTGTCTTGTAGATATTCTACGAATGCTTCGGGAGATGGAGGAGAGCCGGTAGCTTCCTCGATTAATGCAGCAGGCTCCAGAATGCTACCTCGCGCATGCACGTGCGAGCGCATCCAGTCCAGGATTGGTGCGAAATTTCCATTCCGAATTTGTTCATCGTGATCTGGAAGGTCTTCTCTCGCCTTGGCAAGAAGTTGCGCAGCGTAGAGGTTTCCGAGTGTGTATGTGGGGAAATATCCGAAGGCTCCCATAGACCAGTGTATGTCTTGCAAAACACCGAGAGTTCGATTTGGCGCTCTAATTCCCAGGAATTCTTCGTACATGTCGTCCCAAACGTCGGGCAAATCGTCTACTTCGATTTCACCAGCGATTAACTTCTTCTCGACTTCATATCGAATCATAATGTGCAGGTTGTAGGTTGCCTCATCAGCTTCTACACGAATTAAACTCGGTTCTACTAGATTAACCGCCTTCCAGAGGTCCTCTGCACTTACTCCTTCCATATTTTCTGGGAAGTTTTTCTTCCAAATCGGTAATGCCCATTCACAGAATTCTCTGCTTCGACCAACCTGATTCTCAAATAGTCGACTCTGACTTTCATGCACACCTAGTCCGTTAGCCTGTCCGGCAGGTTGGAAGTCTAGATTACGAGGTCGACCTTGCTCGTACAAACCGTGACCAGTCTCATGCATCGAACCGTAAAGAGAGCCGAATGGATCTGTTTCTGAATATCTGGTGGTCCAACGCACATCATCTGGATTTGGTCCACCGCAGAATGGATGAGTAGAGGCATCACGCCGTCCCGCCTCAAAGTCGAATCCAAGGGCCTCAGATACTGATTGAGACAGAGATTCTTGACCTGATTGACTCCAAGAATTATTCTCTATGAAGCCCATTTCCGGGCGTTCTCCTCGCTCCACAACGGCCTTTACAAGAGGCGCGACGTTTTCTCTCAATCCAGCGAATAACGGGTCTACTCTCGATACACTGAGGCCTGATTCATAAATGTCCAATAGGGCATCGTAGCGAAGCTCTTCATAGCCCAAATAGTCGGCTTTCTGTCTAGCCAGATCAACCATCTTCGCAAGATCATCTCGGAATATTGAGAAATCGTCCTCTGCTCGAGCCTTTTGCCAAGATATCAAAGATTGAGACTTGTGCTTTGCCATTTCTTCAACGAATTCTGTTGGTAGTTTTGTGGCTTTATCGTACGAGTCGCGTGCGAGTCGAACGTTGGCAGATTGCACGTCGCTTAGGTCCTCGCGCGCTTCCAGCTCAGTGAGTAATTCTCCAATTCTAGGGTCAGTCGTGGCTTCGTGGCCAGTTTTCGAAACCCAAGCCAATTGTTCAGCTCGAAGTGCTGCGGCTTTTGGCGGCATCAATACTTCTTGATCCCAGCCTAGTAGTCCACCGATTTGCGAAATCAAATCGATGTTCTTCAAACGTTCAAGTAACTCCTCATAGGCATCCATGTGGGGCTCGGGTCGTTNCCCCTCATCAAACCCTTCGATATGGCGAATTCAAAATTAAATTTNCACTTATCTGGTTTTTTTTTTCGGCACCGCGAGTAAGAACTCTCTTGAGTAGTTCAGCACGCGCGTAGCGCGTGTCTCGCACTAGTATCAGCCTAGTGTTGGTGTTGTTGTTTACGGCTCCAATGTTATCCGGTTGTTTTGGTGAGGCGATAANAATAGGAAGTTCCGAGGATTCAGAACATTGGCTTCCACCCGTCGAGGAAAGAGAAAATCTAGTTTACGAAAATAGTGATGTATTCAGCCGAGTGTCTTGGAATGGAACATATGGAATCGACATAGTCAGGTCAATCTACGTATCTGTACCAGAAATCACAACCGCTGATGGAGGAGCTGGTGTAACAGGTGGTGCAGAGGTACATCTCGGACTTTGGCTGCCCCAAATAGAAGGATGTGATTACGATGCAATCGAACTTCCTGATGAATGTAAAGTTCCAGTAATTGCCGAAATCGGACCCTATTACGACGACGGAGATGTAGATGCATTAACTCCTGCAGATCGACTAGGCCGCTTCCTGATCGAGAATTTCGTTCCACATGGATATGGAGTTGCTCAGGTTAGCGTATTTGGTACCGGTAACTCAAATCATTGTATGGATCTAATGGGTCTAGATGAGCAGCAGGGTATACACGCGGCCGTCGAATATCTAGGTAGTGCTCCATTTTCCAATGGTGCAGTTGGAATAATCGGTAAATCCTACGACGGCTCAACTCCATGGGAGGCTGCTGCGATGGGTTCTGAATATCTGAAAACCATAGTTCCTATGTCTGGACTTATTGGGGTTCAGGACCTGATGTGGCGTAATGGNAGCATGGAAGCCAGAGGGGCCATCATGCACAANGGNGTGTACGGTAGTTTTGGATTNGATGGAGACTCAGGNGATATCGAAAATGCATGTGAAGGTTATGTCGANGGTTACTATGCTGGACCATTAGCCTACGTTACTGGAGATAANCTAGCTTGGTTAGGTTCGGATTATTGGGAAGAACGCCATTTNCTNGAGCGAGCNATTCAGAATTACAANGGTTCCGTNTACATCATACATGGACTACAAGATTGGAACGTAGANCCTCACATGGCNTTTCCTGTNCATCGCATGATGGAAGATGCCGGCTTCGAAGTTAAGGGCCTCTACGGTCAATGGGGGCACGATTACCCAGATCGAATTAGTGGACATCAAGCACTTTCAAGCGGCCGCGGCGCCGAAGCCTTTCCTTTCACTTTGAGATGGGACTGGGCTGATGATTTACTGGAATGGTTCGATTACTATCTCTTGGAAAAAGGACCACAGCCCAGATTGATTGCAGAGGTTCAGGACAATATGGGTGGCTGGAGAGTGGAAGAAACATATCCACCAGCCAACCAAGAATGGATTCGATTCGGAATGGATGAATGCAACATAATCGGAGGAGGGGAGACAATTTCGTCTAGTTCATTCTTGAGAATCGAATGTCCCGAATTTGAAGAGGACACTCGAATAGTAGGNACTCCGACCTTCCATGTAGATGCTACAGTTTCTGCATTCTCTACTAGCGGACACCTATTCGTGGAGATGGTTCAGGCTAGCAGTGACATGCATCTTGGCCATGCGGTAATGGATCTTCGATTCCACGCTGGTGGCAAAGATGGAGAGGTACTTGGACCTGGAGAAACTGTCAATGCTAAGATGGAATTCTTTGGAATGGATGTGCTAATTCCTGCAGGGGACGGTATTCATCTAATTATCACTCAAACTGGCGAGGACTATATTCCAAGTCCGGTATCTATGCAAGCGGTAACTGTTGGTGTAGGTGCGACCAGCATTCTTTCTCTTTCAACTGTTGATCGTGGCTGTGATGATTTGTTCATGCCACCAATGATGGCCGACCCCTACCCTCAATGCGTAGTGGAGGATTAATCAAATGGATACTCCTTCCAGTAAGGTCAATATCGCTGTTGCTGACCGTATTTTGCTACATCTTTGGGAACAAGACCATCAGGCAGACCACTATTTGGTCAGNCGGGAAGTCACCAGACCAGGAATCGCTGAAATTTGTGCTCTCCATCCTCCAAATGTTTCGCGAACCATGCGTGAATTGGCAACCGATGGAATGGTCAGTGAACACACTCGAGTAGTTCGAGGCGATGAGCGNAGACAGAAAACTTGGCAATTAACAGACGAAGGCCGAGAACAAATACAACACAGTTTACAAAAATTACGGACCACCAAGGTACTGCTAAGAGAGCGTAATGGGAACCTACTAGAGGTGAGAGCAGATGAGGCTGGCTCTCGATTAGAAACAGGTCTTACTCTGCTACAGGTATTGATGCATGCTCAGCACGAGGGTGTGCTCAACTTCGGAGATATCCGATTTGGTGCGATCGTTCGAGCTGATCCTGAACAATCGCAAGCCCCAGGNTCACTGAAATTACTCTCTGGTGCTCATTCAACATATCACACAAAACCCCCTGAAACTCGTACAGTTCATGGCAGGGAAAATGAGGTAGCTGTGTTGGACGATTGGTTCTCAAGTACAGCCCCTATNGCGGTCATCTCAGGTATTGCCGGATGTGGAAAAACCACCCTGACAAGCCACTGGCTTGAAAGGGCCGTAGAAAGTAATCCTGAACTCGATGTGATGTACTATCCGTGTCAGCCTTGGGATAGCAGNTTAGGTATCGCTACCAGTCTATTACATAGGCTGGAAATAGGCTCGGAAAAAGACAATCAAGACCCCTATGGGGTATTGGATAGCCTTCCAATGAACCCTGGAGCGCACCTAGATCTCGACCAATATCGCCGNCGTCTAATCGCTCACCTGCTCGACGAAGAAGATAAAATAGGAAAGAAAGTAAATGATTTGCTAATCATACTAGATGATGTTCACAACCTAGCTTCTGATGGAAACTATTTGTTCGGTGCTCTTCTTCAGGTAGCAGAGTCAACGAATATGCGATTACTCCTTGTTTCGAGGACTAATTTGGCATTCTACGANCGTCGAGATGTTCATACCCGTGGCAGGGTTGTTGAGCTTAGATTAACCGGTCTTTCATTGNAAGAAGTAGCCGATTGGATAGCTTCAATCAACCTANCATCAGAAGCCCCGGCAGAAGAAATTCACAAGGCTACAGGAGGCCATCCTCTCGCAGTAGAACTTCTGGAATTATACGGCCAGACACTACACGAAGATTGGCTTAGATTCCTAGATGAAGAGATTCTAGACGTCCTACCTCAAGATCATCGAGAACTTCTTGCACTGCTAGCAGTAGCAGACAGGCCAATCCCTTGGGAAAAATTGGCATCAGCAGCAGGTTACGATGGAAAGCCCCCAGAAGCACTGATATCACGCGGCTTAATGTTGGAACTTGAAAGTGGAATGTGGCTACATGAAGCCCTACGTTCTCGCTTGTTGAGAGAAGTTGGACAACCACTCGAAGAGCGGGCAACAAAATTGAGAGAATCGGTCTAATTACGCCATGTGTCGGTCAAGCCATTGATCGAACATTGGTTTAGGCATAGCTCCAGCCTGCTGGTCTACCAACTGGCCATTGTGGAATAGAAGCAAGGCTGGGATTCCACGAATACCGAATTTTCCAGCGGATAGGGGATTGATGTCCGTGTTGACTTTTGCAATCGTCATCTCTCTCTCTCCTGATAATTGCTCG
>NYXO01000024.1 GCA_002685415.1 Methanobacteriota archaeon | reverse complement strand
ACCGTAGTCCACGAAATCACAACAGGGCAAGCAGCCAATGGAGTCTCAAAGATACCTTCGGGAAGTGATGGAGATTGGGTCGACTCGGATCAGCCGACACCAGGAACTGAGAACTCTGGCGGAGAGCCTGTTAGCGACCCTGACCCTCCAACTCCTAGCGACTTAACTCGAATAATGATGGTTCCAGATGGTGCTGAAGTTACTGGATTACATGTGAATTCAATCGGTAATTTATTCGTCAGTGCAATGCACCCTGATGACCCCTACAAAGCGACAATTGGGGTAGTAAATGGGTTTGATTGGAATGATTTACCAGAGACTATTCCCGAACTTCCATCGACAATCAGTCAATCAGAAATTTGGCATGGAATTAGAACATCAGTAGGTACATACCAAGTCTTGTTACAATCAGGCGACTCTCTCAGCAGTGGAGAAGTTGCTGGTGGAATTTATGCTGCTGATGATGGAGCATTATTGTTCACTAGTGAGAAGCCTGATTTCAATGTCTTTGTACCAACGAATCCTCAAGGCACTGAGGGCTACCTTTACTCTACTTGGGAAAGCCGCCCTGCTGGAGTTAGCCAACTACATATCGAATGGAACGATATGTCTGGTGAATGGAACACTATTGGTGGAAAAATGCTTGACCTAAGCGGAATAAATGGTGGCTGGGTGCTTTGCTTTGGTTCATTGAGTCCTTGGGGAACTCCACTACTATCTGAAGAACTATATTTTGATGATACGATTGATTGGAATAATCCAAACTACAATTACCACCAAGACCAATTAGAGTTGGCAGACTATCTTGGATATTATCCAAATCCATATGATTACGGTTGGATAATTGAACTTGAAGATGCTGACACTGAAAATCCTCAGTTTGAAAGATTGTATCCTCTTGGAAGATTTTCTCATGAGAATGCCCAGGTAATGCCAGATAGGAAAACCGTGTATTTGTCAGATGATGAATACGGCACTGTATTGTTCAAATTTATCGCAGATTCTGTAGGAGATTTGCATTCCGGGACCCTTTACGCTGCAAAGGTAAACCAAGACTCAGGAACTAATCCCGCTACCACTGGATTTGATGTCACATGGGTCGAATTAGGGCACTCAAATTCTGCTCAAATCACAAATTGGATTGACCAATATGATGGAATAGATACTTCGAACTTTGTCAATGGACAGAATTCGTACATCTCTGATCAAGAAATCAATGATTGGGCAGAGCATAGGCTTGACGATGACCTTGATGGCGATGGAAATATTGGCTTTGCCGCTGATAATCGAGTGGCCTTCCTAGAATCGAGGAAGGCAGCGGCCGCATTGGGAGCAACCGATGAATGGAATAAGATGGAGGGCGTAGTATTCAATGAAAACTCTCCTGAATACGTCTATCTTGCTATGTCAGATATCAGATATGACATGACCGATTCTTCGGGGGATATCCAACTCTCGGAAAATCGCTGTGGCATAATCTACAGTTTGCCAGTTGATGAACAATGGGATGTCTCTAGAATTGAACCTGTAGAAGCAGGTGGAAGTTATTCTTCAGGTCGTTGTGATGTAAACAGAATTGCCGGCCCCGATAATCTCGCTGTACTCAACGATGGTAGTCTGTTGATTGCCGAAGATACTGGAAAACACGATAATAACATGCTATGGCATTGGCAACCTCCTGCTGAGCCATCTGATTGGGACAACGAGTATGATGTGAAATTTACCAGAATTATGCCGGGTGAGGTTCCGAACAGAGATAATGATTGGTTTGAATTGACTAATACCGGTGATGAAGAAATCAGCCTTACAGGTTGGACAATTGAGAGAATAAGGTCGACAACCCCTTGGATTTCAACCTTCAACGAATTGGTTATACCAGCAGGAGGCACAGTTGTATTGACTGAAAATCCGAACAATCTATTGTCAGATGGTGGAATTATTGCAATGGATGGAAATGTTGTCATGAACAATATGCCTTGGCTTGTTGATTCTGGAAGCGCCCTTCAACTAAAGTCTCCTGATGGAACTGTTGTTGACGCAGTTGTTTATGGAGGAGGAGATGCTGATATCGAAGGATGGAATGGTGCAGCGATTTCAGTACCTGGAGATGGGACGCCTGGATTGATTTTGATGCGAGGCACTGGCTGTGGAGATAATCCTGACACAGACATGGGCGAGGATTGGGAGCACAGGTGGATTAGAATTGGTGCCTCAACATTCTGTGATGGAGGAAAAATCACGCTAGAAGAATCCTCTACAGTCTCATCTTCTATTGGTCCTGATACATCATTCAATGACTTAATTCACTGGATTGAGGATGCAGAAACATCGATTCATCTACATGTCTATCAATTTATGAGCCCAGACCTCACTACTGCATTACTGGAAGCAATAAATCGAGGTGTTTCTGTCACAATTCTACTTGAAGAAGGTATACTTGATGGAAGTAGTACAAAAAATAACCAAAGAGGTCATGCACAAACTCTCCATGATGCCGGAGCAACCGTTCTTTGGATGGAGGATCCAAGTTTGATNAGTTCNCCNTANACTTACATTCACAGCAANGTTGCNGTNAGGGATANGGAAAGTGTATGGATTTCATCAGGGAACTGGAAGGATACAAGCNTACCACCAGATGGAATNGGGAATNGAGAGTGGTCNGTTATTGTCAATTCNATTTCNTTNGCTGANCTAGTTATGTCTCGTCTTTCTTGGGACGAAAATNANAATCACCTACACATNTCACCACACTCANCGAATCATGCNCCAACCTNNGATTGGGTNATNGNCGAAANCAGTGGNGCNTCNNNACAAGCANNNANTNCCCAANCATATTCTGGNCCTTTGGAAATNCAANTGATGACATGNCCTGACGATTGTGTNNNTGGAATTATCGAAATGATTGANGCCGCGGATTCAACTATTGAACTCTCATTNCAATACTTAGACTTAGATTGGTATTGGGGATTCGGTGATAANCCAATCATTGAAGCAATTTANCAAGCNGCCCAAAGAGGAGTACAAGTCCGCTTACTATTGAATGGATTTTATGCGGACAGTGATGATGAAATTAGAGACGCTGTTAACCTGTTCAATACAAATTGGAACGCAACAGAGGGCTTGGATACCACAGCTCGATTAATGGCATATTCTGAATCGATTACTAAACTGCACAATAAGGGCGCAATAATCGATGGGGAGAGCGTCCTTGTCGGGAGTATGAATTGGGGTTCAAATGCAGCGTTACGAAACAGAGAGATGGGTGTATTAATTCATGACCAAGGACTGACTTCTGACTATCTACGGTCATTCAACGAAGATTGGAATAGACTTGACGAAACTACAGACTCAGACGGAGATCTACTACCGGATATATGGGAAATACAATACGGATTAAATCGACATTCTGCNGCAGTTCTCGGNACCGCCCTTAGTGAACAATCGCTGGATTCAGATGATGATGGATTAAACAATCTAAACGAGTACCTCTGGGGTGGAAATCCGAATGATAATGACACAGATGATGATTGTATTCTAGACGGTCAAGAAGCGGACTTTGCTCAATCATTAGGGAGATCTCCCGTAGTGGCCATGAATTCCAGCGATGTTGACGGAAACGGCATACCTGATGGCATACAATTTGGTTGTGATGAAGAAGAAATCATCGACGACAATAATGGTCAAACTAACAATACCAATGGCAATGATGGAGAAAACAATGACCAAGGAAATGGAGGGTGGATTGAGAACAATGTTCGTGACGACCCTCTCTCGACTCCAGGCGCAAAATTCTTGTTNGCACTGACAATAATTGCCGCTGTATCTTTGATCGGTGCNGGTTTAACAATGGTGAGAAGACCAAGAACAAAAACCGATTCTAGATTAATCGATGATTCGGGATATAGATTCGATGATGCGGATGCTGAACAGGCTATTCTCAAGGGTACGAGATTCGACGAAGAATCAGAAGATACTCGGGATTGGACAGAAGGTAGAGATGATGGANTACATGGTCGGATTGTTTTAGANGGCTTCGGCTTCGATAAACTTGACCGTGANCNAGTCCAATTCCTCTTGGATAAGGGAATGAGCATCGAAGAACTACGCGATGAATACGGCGAGGATGAGGCATGAGCGATTCAATCGCTGAAATTGTAAATGGAGTCGTGGATGGTTCACTTGGTGATGAACAAGTCATCGATTGGTTACGAAGTGTATTCGAAAACGGACTCGACGAGAAATCAACTATCAATTTAACAGAATTAATGAGAGATTCGGGGCAAGTTCTGACGTGGCCAGAAGAATGGAGTCACCTCGTTGTTGACAAGCACTCAACAGGAGGGGTGGGTGATAAGGTCTCAATCGTGCTAGCTCCTGCACTCGCCGCTTGTGGACTCAAAGTGCCGATGATTTCTGGACGAGGTTTGGGGCATACCGGTGGCACTTTGGATAAACTCGAAAGCATACCTGGTTTTCGAGTAGACCTATCCATAGATGAAATGCAAAAACAGGTTAAAAGAATCGGATTAGCAATGGTTGGTCAGACGGATTCACTTGTCCCTGCTGACAGAAGGATGTACGCCTTACGCGACGTAACCGGAACAGTTGCATCTATCCCGTTAATCACTTCATCAATTGTTTCCAAAAAGGCTGCAGAAGGGCTTTCTGCATTGGTTCTAGATGTCAAACATGGCAGAGCCGCATTCATGGAAGAAACAGAACAAGCTGAGGCATTAGCCCAATCGATGGTAGATGCTGCCAATGGGATGGGGATTACCACATCTGTAGTTATTTCAACCATGGACCAACCACTGGGTTGCGCGATAGGAAATGCGCTGGAAATTGTAGAATCGGTGGAAACTCTATGTGGACGTGGTCCGCATGATCTGGAAGAATTAGTTTGTGTACAGGCAGGAATTCTGTTGGCAGCATCGGGAATTGTTGAGGATATGGAAGAGGGTGCTTTGATGATCCATAATTCTCTGAACGATGGGAGCGCTCTCACCAAATTCCTAGATATGGTAGAAACTCAAGGTGGAAATCGTGATGATTTTGCGAGTGACCATTCTATGCTAAGTTCGCTTGGATTACTCGACGATAATTTACTTTCGACTGAGATTTATGCAGAAGAGAATGGCTGGATTGAAGATATTGATGCAATGTCGATTGCACTCGCCTGTCTAGAATTAGGCTCAGGTAGAAAAACTCTCACAGATAATGTCGACCATGCAGTTGGGGCTATTATTGAAGCCCAAGTTGGTGATGAAATTGAGATTGGTGAGCCATTGATTGTAATTTATCATCGAAATGAATTACCAAATGGCTTTTCCGAATCCATTTCTTCTGCCTTTTCGGTTACACCCGAAATAGTAGAAGTTGAATCTAGAATAACTCAGATTATCGGGTGAGTGTATGAGATTGGGCTATATCGACCAAATGAAAGCGATTGCAATTCTCTTCATGGTCGAGGTTCATACAGCAGCAATATTGCCTCCCGAAGGAATCACTGTGGGACATCCGGCAGCATTCGTGGCTGCTGCATTTGGAGGTATGGCGGCTCCATTATTCGTTACAGTTTCAGGCTGGGGAATGCACCGAGGTGCTAAGAAAAGATTTGCCGAGGGACTAAACTCAAGAGCTTGGATTAATTGGGTTCTACCAAGGGTAGTAGTCCTAACTGCTTGCCAATTCCTTGTCAATTTTCTACTTGCTATTGAACGAGGTGGAAGATTCGAATGGCAAACCCCTGGTGTTCTAACTTTAATTGCAATCGCTGCTATTTTCTCCCCACTAATTTCTCGAATCAACACTAAGCAGTTAGTTGGTATTTTCTCGCTGCTGGCACTGACTCCACTTCTTCTTGGAGAATACAATGGAGCTGAATTTTCATGGTNCTCAAGAGTTGATTCACAAGGATTTGAAGAATGGATAAATCGACTGCTAGTAAATGGCACATATCCTGTTTTACCGTGGCTAGCGTTTTCGACTTTAGGTGCAATAATTGCAGAATCAGAAAATGATTTAGAAACCAGAAAGAACATAATGGCAATTGGTGCATTCTTATTTTTGGTCAGCATTATTTTGTCATTTTCTTCTCGAAAGCCTTGGGCGCTAACCGAAGGCGATGCTGTTTTGACGTTCTTTCCAGCAACAACATTCTTTATTTTCGTAACAGCAATGTTCGTACTTATTGCATACGAATTACTACTCAAGAATTCTAATAATGAGCGAATCAATCTGAGTTTTCTAGAAGCCTCTGGGCGACTGACTTTGACAATCTATGTCCTTCACTTTGCAATTCTTGGAGTCGCTGCAGACTACATGATGGGTCAACCTCGTCTCTCAATTGCTGAGGCTTTTACGGTGACATTTGCACATACACTAATCTGGATTCCGTTAGCAAATTTACACCAGCGCTACTGTCCGAAGATAAGCCTTGAAGAATTGCTAAGAAGAGTCAGCAATTGACCCTCAATTACTCGAGGTTGTCCAATTTATAGGCCCGAACCATGTATCTCCATTTTCATTAGAAGCCTTGATTCTGGCGTAGTAAGTCGAATCACTGGATAAGCCTGTAATTTCGTAATCTGACCAACCAACTGCTGAGTCACCTAAGGGTGCACTATTGGCCCAAACCCAAGATTGGTTACCCATATCCGTCGGCCCGTAATAAATTGTTAGAGAGGTATTCGTTCCATTATCGTAAGTTTCCCAATTAAATGTTGAACTACTGGATGTGGTATTATTTACGCCCAAGTTTCGAAGTATCGCTTGATAGGTGAAGTATTCGCCTCGTAGCGGATCGTCTACCCAGATTGGTAAATGGGTAAGCGAATCGTGTGTATTCTGTGTAAGTGGGAATCCCCACGCTGCATGATAAGGAGCTAAATTGTACCCTGTTGCGTTTGAAAGATGTAACACCCAGGCATTGAATTCCTCATCACCAGTTGTTGGAACCTNTGCCGCAGGTAATGTGTAGTATACAGTCAAAGCTTGAGTAATCGGGTCCCAACCCCATTCTTCTTTGATTATCAAATAGGTATCTAAAGCAGTCCATACAGACCAATTGGCTATATTTGAACCATCATCAAAATAGCCCCTCATACGATTCGCTCTTTGAGCCGGATCAACTGCGTTATGACCCTCTATTCCAACCAAATCTTCCATCAGATAGACACTAGCAAAGTTGCAACCGGTTTCTGTTGTCCCCGGTAGCGTGGACGGCATCCATTGATGGTTGTGCCCCAATTCGTGGAACATCCCCCAATCTCCATTCTCTGCCATGTAGGATACATTGACTACTCCTGCCACGCTCAAATCATGGGCCATGAATGGATATCCTGAATGCATCCAACCTGCTGAAATCTGAGCATCAAAGACGGCTCGCTCAACTCTTGGCCACGGCAAGTAGCCATACAACTCATGTTCCATTTCTAGAGCAATGTCCCACCAATCCATCAAATCTGTTGGATTTGATAAATCCCGAATTTCATGACTTGGAACAGTCATAATGAAATTATCCGAAACCAATTCTGCCCATGGAGCGGGATTATCGCTTTCCGAATATATCCATTCAAAGTCTGAAGTCTCTCCAAGAACAAACATCGGAGCCTCTACCGCATTTGAGAAATTAACTTGGAAATCGCCCAGTGTAGAGCCCGGTTCTATTGCAATGTAAATCGGCCCTCCGAAGGCATTTCCAACCTCCATGCTAACATCATCAACGTACCACCATCTGACGATTTCTGGATGGCGATGTAACTGGGTCTTTGACCACAACTTGTCACTATGAGCGCCTACTAAGACGTAGGTTCCTGAGTCGACTATTTCCGGAGGAAGGGTTACCGTTACAACATCTCCTGGTGCTGCATATAGTCCTGTACTCATCCTAACATGAGCTCTAGCACCCGCATAACCAAAGTTACTCGGAAGGCCACTTTGGTTGCCATCGACCGAAACAGTGGTTGACACTCTAGTAGCATTTGCTGGTACTTCGCCAGGGAATTCCACATGGCTAGGATGAGCTGGTAATTCATTCGCTGGAAGCCCTTGCGTTAGTGCAGCTTCGACCCTGATTAGAGTGTCGGCAACTGGGTCATCCCCCATGTTATGACCTACATTCTGCCATAGAGTTCCATATTCGATTACTGTCCATCCTGTTGCGTTTACAGTGTCACGAAGAGGAGACCAGAAATCATGGAAATCCAAACTCACGACCCCGGTACAAATCGAGAGCGTAGAATCTGCGATTGAAGCATCATCGATTGAGAGTTTTTGGTTGTTAATTCGGTCATCATAAATCGCTTGAATAGCAGATTGTGGTCTCGTCAATGAGTGAGGGATTTCAGTTAGATTTACAGTGTTATATCCCCAAGCCTGAGAGACAAAAAGACCTGTATTTTTTGCAATCTTGTTACCTGGATAATTATGGGCGACATCTGAATTTGAGTATGACCAATACCAAGCATGTCCACCCATAATCAGTCCCCCTCCAGCAAGCACGAAATTAATCAAATTCAGATTATCTTGATCGTCGTGTCCATTCCAAAATTCGTCCAATAGGCAATCAATTCCAGAAAGATCAGCAGGTGTGACCGAGAGAAGTACTGTGTGCCCTTCGGCCTGCAACTCGTCCTCAAAGTCGTCGAATCCAGCACCATAAGCGAGCCCGACGTTTGCATTTTCACCACATACCCATTCTACTGCGCGTAGGGAGAATTCAGTCTCATCGGCACCACCACCATCAACCCAACTTTCGTGACCATATCCAAGCATCTTACCTCTGCCGACATGGCTGGCAGAGATGACTGGAATACTATCTGTGTAACCGCCCTCTGCAAAGCCAACAGGGAATGACCACTCTCCAATTGGTAGAATGGGGGATGGCCAACCACCCCAATTGGTTTCTCCCATACCACGTAACAGTTCTTCTTGATCTGCGCGTAAATCATGCACCACAATCCAAAGAAGGAGGCCAACTGAACCTCCAGAGTTATTCGCCCAGATTGTATATTCTATCCAATCTGTATTGTGAGTAGGAGTACCGGAAATACTACCGTTATCGAGAAGCGATAAGCCGGTTGGCAGTTGTGGCTCGATTTCCCAAGTATCTATTTCTGGACCATCATTATTGCCATGAATAAATACACTCTTATTCGCTTCGAGAATGTATTCGTTAGAATCCCAGGAAATCAAATCCGGAGCCATACTGGTGATTTTGATTTTGAAGATTGTAGAAGTAGAACCTCCAGTATTGTTTGCCCAAATCGTCCAAGTTTCCCAAGAGGATTGTACATCACTGGCAATACCGAAAATTGTTCCATTAGCGGAATTGAATTGGAAGCCAGGAGGTAAGTGATGGGATATCTGCCAAGAGTCCGGAGTACCTCCAGAATATGTCGGTGTAATCGAAATCTGTTCTCCGATCCTCAAATCATGCTCCCAAGGATTGTAGAGTAGATTTGCTACCGGGATGTCCGCCACACTAATTAGAACATCAACTGAAATTGAACCGCCAGAATTCGTAGCCGTGATACGATGCATTGTAAGGCTCTGAACCTCTGTTGGCGAACCTCGAATTGAACCATCATTTTGCAATAAATTGAGCCCTTCAGGTAATGGCGGCTCGATAGACCATGATGTGATTTCTCCTCCTGAAGTGGAAGGGATTACCTGAACTACATCACCGATACTAAACTGCATATTGTTGCTTCCGTATCCTAACCCCATTGGAGCTTCATGTAGTACGATGATTCGTATTGTGGTTTCAACGGAGCCCGCTCTGTTTGAGGCATTTATTGTATGGTTGGAATCACCCAATTGACTTGGAGTTCCAAAAATTGAACCATCAGACAACAGAGTGATTCCAAGGGGTAATTGCGGACTTACCGACCAATCTTCTGGAGCTCCTCCTTCTACAGTTGGGGCAGGAAGTCCGCAAGGATTGTTTAATTCACAAGCAAGGCTTTGTTCNGGATAATTAATCGCAAAGGGAGGGTTTTCAATTACTTCTAAGTCAATCCATGTATTTGTTGAACCCATGGCATTTGACCCGATAATTGTGTACCGAATAGATTGGCTTACCTCAACAGGAGTTCCCGAAATCACCCCACTATCTCTATCGAATGTGATTCCGGAGGGAAGGCTCGGATTAATCACCCAAAATTGAGGGCCGTCCCCAGTAAATGAGGGAGTTAATGCTTGCATTTCTTCTCCAATTACTAAAGATACCTTACTCAAACCATAATCCAGCCCTTCAGGTTTTAGCATTTGGCGGCATTCAGTGCCAGTGAAGACTTGATCTATCCAACAATCATCCTCGGTTATTTGTTGTTCGATACAATCTGGATGATTAGGTTGAACTTCACAATCAATGATTTCAGGTTCACTAGATGAATCCTCGAACAGCCCCAAACAGCCAGATGATAGCATCAGCAAAGTCAGCAGGATAGCCATCTCGGCCTTTGCTACCATATTTTCGACCACCTATGGTGGTCATCATAAATACTAACCAAATGATTTCTGAATCATTGCTCGGAATAAGCGGGGCCTTCCTCAATTGCATATCTGACCGTTTGAAATTCGGATTTGAATTGAGCAATATCAGATTTTACAGCTTCTGGATTTTCTTCTGACAACAAAGAACGGGCAAAGAATTTGGCAACGTCTTGCATCTCATCGACACCCATTCCTATGCGAGTTAACTCGGGTGTACCAAGCCTCAAACCGCTAGGTCCAGACATTGCCTTTGTATCGCCGGGAAGCATGTTCATNTTGGTAATGATTCCACAGTCCTCNAGTCTTNGAGCAGCCTTCTTTCCTGCGCCTGAATCAGGACCTCCGTGGCGCGTTANTATTTGGTGGCTTGCGGTAAAGTTGCGGTCCTCTGCAATCACATCAAAGCCCTCCGAAGATAAGGCAGAACCTAATGCTCTGGCGTTCGATACGATGTCCTTAGCGTACTGTTTGCCGTGCGCTTCAAACTCAGCCATTGCCACAACCTTTCCTGCTACATGATGAAGATGATATGACGAACATACTCCGGGAAATATGGCATTATTGAGTTTCTTTTGCAGTAATTCATCCTCTGAATTACTTAGGACAAAACCGCCCTGAGGGCCTGGGAAAGTCTTGTGGCTAGAACCGGTCATCACATCAGCACCTTCTCGAAGAGGATCTTGAAATTCCCCNCCTGCGATTAGACCTAAGACATGAGCTCCATCNTACATCACTCGAGCGCCAACTTCGTGTGCTACATCTGCTAATTCTTGTAGGGGGATTGGAAACAGAATTACTGATTGACCGAATAAGCATAATTCTGGTTGTTCATTTCGAATCAACTTCGAAGCCGCATCAACGTCCGGCTCCATCCTTTCTTCATCCCAAGGGTAGGTAACAAGATTCAGTCCGCGCATGCCGACAGCGCCCATAGGGTGATGTGATATGTGGCCACCATCAGCCGTCGAAACTGCCGTAATAGTTTCACCAGGCTTTGTTAGTGCCTTCAAGACCCCTAGGTTAGATACGGTTCCAGAAGTCGATTGGATGTTGGCAAATTGACAATTGAATACTCTTTTTGCGGATTCAATTCCAATGCTTTCGATTGTGTCGAAATCGTCACATCCCTGATAGTACCGTTTGCCAGGTAAACCCTCAGCATAACGGCCGTGAAGATCACCTTGAATGGCTTTTGCGACCAACGGCGAGAGGATATTTTCACTAGCAATCATTGGGATTGAATTGCGATAATGCCGACCTGAAGCGGCACTCGCTTGCATCACGGCATCTACCTGCTCTCTAGGATTCATGTGCGCTGGTTACAAAATCGGTCAAAGAGTATAACGGTCAAGGTTGCTCAGAATTACAAGATTATTCAGTAGTCATTTATTTCAATTGTAGCCGCACTCGCCAAATCATGTCTAACACCCCTAANCCACTTGTACTACTGATTGCATTACTCATGGTCACATGGGTTCCAACCGTAATGGCAACTGATTCGGATGGCGATGGAGTGAATGATTCTGCTGATGATTTCCCTAACGACCCATGTGCAGATACTGACACAGACGGAGATGGTATGCCGGACACAATCAGTTGCCCTAGCAATTCAGGAACTGTAGCCTATACCTCATTTGAAGATCCATTTAGTAATGGTGCGAAATATTTCGATACCGGAAGTGAATCTGTAAGTAGGTACCTTTGGAACAATGCAAATGAACCGGACATTGCTCATAACCAGACCACGGGCACTGAAATGGGATTCACCCTTTACTACACCTCAAACGGAGGCGTCGGACTTACAGATGGAGATTACTTTGGCACTGCAAACTATACAGGCACGGTTGGGAATTACACCGATGGAACCCAAGGATATCAGATGGGTGATGTTGATGGAATGGCAACTTTGACTCTCGACGACGTTACAGCTGATTCAATGACCTTCGATTTATTTGTCCAAGGTGGTTCTAGCAACAGTTACGAAAACTCAGATTATCTTGTCATTAAATTCGTTGGGAGTTCCTCAACACTTGAGTTGGTGAATGTTACAGGCGCTACAGGTTCCGGTAACAATGGAGGGTTTGCATCTTACATGGGGGTTTGGACTAGTTTTACTTCAAACATTAGTGCTTTTGGCCAAGGTAACTTAGTAATTGATTTCACTTCTAATTCCCAGTCAGAATCTATCTACCTCGATAACGTAATTTTCACCAGTGCTAGTACTGGAAATGCTACAACCACAACTCTCGTTGAAGACGATGATGACGATAACGATGGTTATCTCGATGTAAATGACGCATTCCCTCTTGACGCTAGTGAATGGGCAGACAATGATGGAGACGGCATTGGTGACAACGCAGATGCAGATGATGATAACGATGGTGTCGATGATTCTGCAGATGACTTCCCTCTAGACCCATCCGAGACTACCGATACAGACGGAGATGGCATTGGTAACAATGCTGATGATGATGACGACGGTGACACATACAGCGACTCGATTGAGAACGATTGTGGCTCCGATCCACTTTCTTCTGGCAGTATCCCAACCGACACCGACAGCGATGGCACTTGTGANGCATTAGATTCTGATGATGATGGAGACGGTGTCGATGACGATAACGATGACTTCCCACTAGACCCTAACGAAGATACAGATAGCGATGGGGATGGAACCGGAGATAACGCTGATGTCGACGACGATAATGATGGTGTCGATGATGCTAACGATGACTTCCCTCTAGACCCTAACGAGGACACAGATACAGATGGAGATGGNGTTGGTAACAACGCAGATTATGACGATGACGGGGATGGTTACACTGACCAGACCGAACTCTCATGTGGCTCTGACCCAATTGATGCGTCAAACATCCCCACCGATTCAGATGGTGATGGAACTTGTGACGCTCTGGATATCGATGACGATGGAGATGGAGTAATCAATTCTGAGGATGCTTTCCCTCTAGACCCATACGAATGGGAAGACACCGATGGAGATGGCATAGGAAACAATGCAGATACTGATGATGATAATGACGGGTATGACGACTCTGTAGATTGGGCACCATTGGATTCAAGTGAATGGATGGACACTGACGGAGATGGGATTGGTAATAATGCAGATATGGACGATGACGATGACGGGTTCAATGACAACATGGAGGATGTGTGTGGAAGTAACCCTATGGATGGAAGTTCCATTCCTCACGATACTGACAGCGATGGAGAGTGTGATGCTGTAGATTCAGATGACGATGGAGATGGAGTACTAGATTCTGAGGATTGGGCACCTCTAGATGGAACCGAGTGGGTCGATTCCGATGCAGACGGAGTTGGAGACAATTCCGATGATGATGATGACAATGACGGTTTTTCAGATTCAACAGAGGAAAGATGTCTGTCAGATTCACTGAACTCCAATTCAGTACCATCCGATACTGATGGCGATGGTGATTGTGACGTTACTGACGAAGATGATGATGCAGATGGTACTTCTGACACCATCGAAGGATTGTGTGGTTCTGATCCGTTGGACCCAAATTCTCTACCAACAGATACTGATGCTGATGGTGATTGTGACAGCATTGATTCCGATGACGATAANGATGGCATAAGTGATTCAGATGAAGTCGCAAGTGGAATGAATCCCCTAGACTCCGATAGTGATAATGATGGGGTTGAAGATGCTGAGGATAAATTCCCAGTTGATTCCACTGAATCGAAAGATTCCGATGACGACGGAGTCGGAGACAACGCAGATACTGATGATGACGGAGATAGTTGGCCGGACTCTGTTGAGGACAATTGTGGTTCAGATTCAATGGACGCCCTATCTACTCCAGATGATCTAGATAATGATGGAATGTGTGATGAACAAGACCCTGATGATGACGGAGATGGTTTCGGAGACGATGTAGATGATTTCCCACTTGATGGCACAGAATGGGTAGATTCTGATGGTGACGGTGTTGGAGACAACGCAGATACTGATGATGACGATGACGGTTTTTCAGATTCGACGGAAGAATCATGCCTGACAGATTCAATGAATTCTAGTTCAAGGCCAATTGATACTGATGGAGATGGAATTTGTGACCATCTAGATTCNGACAATACAGATGGCCCTGATTACGTGCCAGATGACAACAATACCCCTGGATTTGGATTAGTTTTGGCAACCTTAGCAATGCTTTGTGCAGCGATGATTGTTGGACGCAGGCGACAGTGAAGGCCAAAAGGCTGGAGTGACGCCCGAACTCAATGACATCTCGACGAAAGGTCTCAATGGTATTGNTTCTGTTACTGGTTTTAGCCGTACCACAAGATGCCTTCGGTTCTTCCGGAGGTAAAATTGGTCAGTCCGCAAATGGGTGTGGTTGTCACGGAGGAGGAGCGAACCAAGTCACTCCAAGTTTGAGTGGATTGCCTACAGCGGGATATACTCCTTCAACTACCTATGGCCTGACAATTGGCGGCAGTGGTGGCCCCAGTGGTAGTCAAGGTGGATTCAATCTAGATGCAAATCTTGGGAGTTTCTCTAACCCTGGTACTAATGCTCAAATCTTGTCCGGAGAAGTCACACATAGCAATGCAAATTCAAGAACATGGACTGTTGATTGGACCGCACCTTCGTCTGGCTCAGGCAATGTTACATTCGACCTAACTGTTAATTTCGTAAATGGTAATGGAAATACAGGTGGTGATGGATATGGTACAGATTCTTGGAATCTTGCACAAGAGGTAGCGGATTCTGACGGAGATGGTTGGAACGATGCCGACGAAGGCTCGTGTGGCACAGATCCCAATGATAGTTCTAGTGTGCCTACCGACACAGATAGCGATGGGATTTGCGACCCAATTGATACTGACGATGATGACGATGGNTGGAGTGATAGTGCGGAGCAGGCATGTGGTTCCAATCCAAATGACGCAAATTCAGTCCCAGCTGACAATGATACAGATGGGACCTGTGATTTGATGGATACAGATGACGATAACGATGGTTGGAGTGATTCTGATGAAGATGATTGTGGTAGTAATTCTACAGATTCTAGTTCCGTCCCGACGGATACTGATTCTGATGGAACATGTGACCCGTTAGATACAGATGATGATGGAGACGGATGGAACGATATTGATGAAGTAAATTGTAATACTGACCCAACCAATTCCAATTCCNCACCAATTGATACTGACGGTGACGGAACTTGCAATTACTTGGATGATGATGACGATGGGGATGGCTGGTTAGATACAGATGAAGCGACATGTGGATCNGATTCCAATAACTCTGCATCATATCCGATAGACACGGACTCTGATGGAGTATGTAATTCAATAGACGATGACGATGATGATGATGGTTGGCTAGATACTACTGAGATCCTATGTGGAACAAATACTACTGATTTCGAAAATTATCCACTNGATACAGATTCTGATGGTATTTGCGATTCTGAAGATTTGGATGATGATGGTGACGGGTACAACGATTCAGTCGATCAATTCCCATTAGACTCCTCTGAATGGATAGACACTGATGGTGATGGCACCGGGGACAACTCTGATGAGGATGATGATGGAGACGGCTGGAATGATGAAGCTGAGTACTACTGTTTAACTAATTCACTGGATGATTCAGAATACCCAACAGATACAGACGGCGATGGTATTTGTAACACACAAGACAATGATGACGACGGAGACGGTGTGTTAGATGTCGATGACTTATTCCCATTGAATGCGACAGAATTCTCAGATTTTGACATGGATGGTCTTGGAGATAATGCAGACACCGATGATGATAATGATGGATGGATGGATACCGACGAAACCGTTTGTGGCACAGACCCTAGAGACGGTTTTGTATCACCAGATGATTATGATAGCGACANGATTTGTGATATTGTTGATGATGATGATGATAATGATGGAATCATAGATGTTAACGATGTATTTCCAAAAAATGCTGCAGAGTGGCTGGATACAGACTTAGATGGTCTTGGAGATAACGAAGATCTGGATGATGACGGAGATATGTGGTCTGACTACGATGAGCTAAATTGCTCTACAGATCCAGTTAATGGAAATTCAACACCTATCGATTCAGATTCGGACATGGAATGTGATTTCCTTGATTTAGATGATGACGACGATGGAGTGGAAGATATCGAAGATGTATTCCCCTTTGACCCATTAGAATCTAGCGATATGGACGGAGATGGCATTGGAGACAATTCAGATAGNGATAAGGATGGCGATGGAGTAAACAATGAAGAAGACGCATTCCCAAGTAATCCTCTNGAGACTACAGATACCGATGGTGATGGCACCGGNGANAACTCTGATGAGGATGACGATGGAGATGGATGGAGTGATGAATATGAAATTTCAACTGGATACGACCCTCTTGACGCATCATCCTCACCAATTGATACNGATGGNGATGGAGTAACTGACAATTCTGACAATGATGATGACAATGATGGATACACCGATGCGGAAGAAANGGCCTGTGCATCTGACCCATTAGACNNCGATTCAGTACCATCAAACTTTGATGGAGATAGTAAGTGTGACGAATTAGACGANGATGATGACAACGANGGTGTNGCAGACGTTTTCGACGATTTCCAATTNGANTCATTAGANCACAAAGATACCGATGGAGATGGNGAAGGAGANAATTCNGACTTTGACGANGANAACGANGGATGGTCNGATTATGCTGAACAGCAATGCCTGACNATTTCNACTGANGCTANNAGTATTCCNGANGATTCAGATGGAGATGGAATNTGTGATCTCAATGAAGATGAAGATGGTGGATTACTACCTGGATTTGGGGTTTTAACTGCAATTTCTACGCTTAGCCTTGCGGCTTTTGCAAGAAGGGATTGAGTGGCGCCGACAGCAGGACTCGAACCTGCGACCTGCGGATTAACAGTCCGCCGCTCCACCAACTAAGCTATGTCGGCCTAGCCTGCGGCTGGAACATTCCTTCATCAATCAATCGCTAGTGGGGGCAGGAGAAATTCGTCGAATTGGTCACTCCCATTCTATAGTACCTGGTGGTTTGTGAGTAATATCATAGACTACTCTGTTTACCTGACCTTTCAAAGAATTTGTAATCTCAGTACTGATTGCTGAGAGTACATCGTGAGGTATTGGAGAATAACGGGCTGACATACCATCAAGACTTGTAACTGCTCGAACAACTACTGTTTCACCATGCACTCGAGCATCACCGTGAACGCCAACAGAACGGACCGGTAGCAATGCGGCAAAGTACTGCCAAGGAAGGTCGCACTTGCCTTCCTCTGCGGCCTCTCTTAGTCTAATCTCAACAATGTGACACGCTTCACGGCAGGCCTCGACACGAGGTCGGGTAAGATCCCCGAGAACTCGAACCGCCAATCCAGGACCCGGAAATGGTTGCCTCTCACTCGATTTGATACCGAGTTCTCGAGCAATTTGACGAACCTCGTCTTTGTAGAATTCTCTCAGAGGTTCGACTATTTTCAAGTCCACATCCTCTGGTAAACCTCCTACATTGTGGTGGCTCTTGATGACATCTCTTTCACCGCCACCAGACTCAATCCAATCTGGTGCAATGGTTCCTTGAACGAGGAACTTAGCACCGCAGTTCGTTTGTTCTTCCTCAAAAACTCGGATAAATTGCTCACCGATTACTTTGCGCTTTTCTTCTGGATCAGTAACACCTTCGAGATTGTCAAAGAAACGGTCTGAAGCATCTACGACTTGCAAATCTATCCCCATTTCTTTGAACATGTCACGAACTTCTTCTGTCTCTCCCTTGCGCATAAATCCTGTATCAACATAGACACAATGCAGGAGACTACCAACTGCACGGTGGGCTAAAACAGCCGCAACTGAGCTGTCAATACCTCCAGAGCAGGCGATTATTGCAGTATCATCAATTTGTGATTCCAGTGCTTCGATCGCCTCATCGATAAGCATCTGGGTGTTCATCAATGACTTCACCCCTGAATGGACTCATCATCCGAGATCACTTTTGCAGTCATTGCCGTTCTATATTCAGCATATGCTGATGCTAGGGAATCATTGGATGTTGCAAGAATTTGCACGGCCAAAGCCCCTGCGTTATCTCCACGGTCAACACCTACGGTTGCAACTGGCATTCCAGGTGGCATTTGGACAATTGATAGAAGAGAATCGAAAGGCACTTTTCCGCCGACTGGCACACCGATAACTGGCTTAGAGGTCATTGAGGCTATTACTCCTGGAAGTGCGGCTGCAACACCTGCCATTCCAATGAAAACCTGACAACCATCTGCCTCAGCTTTCTCGATTATTCCTTCCAAATATTTCGGTGCTCTGTGAGCAGAAGCTACCCTAATTTGGTAGCTAACATTGAACTTCTCCAATACTCCTCTACATTTCTCAGCGATTGGCATGTCAGACTTGGAACCGAGAACAACACATATGTCCATGCAACACCGCACAACGGTCGGTTAAAATGCCTGCCGAAACCAACGACTGCAGAATCTACTCGTCAGTTGTAGCGATGTACTCCTCTGACCATGCCTCTCCTGCAATCAGCAATGGAGGCGAGGAAAGAAGAGAGGTGAATCGAGAGTCAGTAACGAATGTATCCGAAAAAGCATCATGAATAACCCCTAGACGATGCATTAGAGTAAAGGCGACATATCGTGATTCTCCTCTAGTCATTCCCGCTATACCTGCGGTGTATTCAGGTAATACACCTTCCCATCTTGCTAATGTACCAATTCTAAAATTAGCTGAAACACACGACCAGCCCTGATTGAGTACCGCTTCTGAGTAGTCATCTGGTTTGATTGGAAGAATCCAGATTGCACAGTTCTCGCTAGCCAATGAAATGATGTTTTGGATCGTACGGTATTGTGCAACAGCAAAAAGCGCAAAGGAAATCCAACCCAAACGACTGTCAATTAAGATATGCAACAAGAAAAATACGATGGCTGGGGAAATGAGCGCTATGTCAAAAGGATAGAATTTTTTCAATAAATCCTTTGCTGGGATCGGTAATCCGTCTTGCAATCTACGAAATCCAACAACTAACAATATCCAACTAAAGGAAAACAAAGACATCGCAACTAATTGGTCATTTGGTGTCGTTCCCGGAAAGGCAAGAGGAATTGCAGATGCTATTAGGAAAAAAGGAGCCCATGCTGTAGTGTACAGTATCCTTGGACCCAAGGGTTCCAGCCTTTGTCTCATCCAACCTCTGTTAATTTCCGACCCAGACGCTATGTCCCAATTATCTCCAGGATTTTCTTCGCCAACTAGATGCTCTGGGGTNGATTCACTAGCCGGATACCAGAGGGGTTGCCCCCTCAACCATTCTGAGTCGCCAGCGCCCTTCACGGCCAACGGGTTAGGTCGCTCTTATTTGGTAAGCGCAGTTCGGNATCTTACTCAGACATCAATCGTCAAATTCCTTTCGCAATACCAAACTTCTGGCNGCAAGTACTTCATCCACACGTCTGACGTCTGTATTGTGGGGTGCTGATTGGACGACTTCCGGGTNTTCACTGAGAATTGTCAAGAAATCCTTNGCGAATTTGTCCAATACCTCTCGGCTCTCAGTTTCGGTCGGTTCTATCATCAAACATTCTGGGACAATCATAGGGAAGTAAAGTGTTGGTGACATGTAGCCATAGTCAAGGAGGCGTTTTGCGATATCTTTTCCAGTAACNCCTGTTTTCTCCTTTAACGGCATCATGCTCAGTGTAAACTCATGCTTGACAAAATCAGCAGGTGCACCGTCAACGGGCATCGAGTGAATGGAGTCCAATTGTTCTTGGTCAGGATTCATGATTTGATGTCTGAGATAATTCGCGTTCAGCACAGCATGCTCACTCATTAATTCCAATTCTCTACCGTACCTTCGATAGTATGCCCAAGATCTCACAACAGCTCCTGCATTTCCATGCCATTGCTGTACCTTACCAATGGTTTCNTTTGGAGTTCGCCAAAAGTAGCGATAACCATCTCCGGTTGCGCCGTCATCTTCGGCATCTTCTCTGTCAGCGATCGGAGAGGGAAGGAAGTCAGCTAAATGGGCCTTTACTCCAATTGGCCCACTTCCTGGACCTCCGCCGCCATGTGGCTGACTGAAGGTTTTGTGAAGATTATAGTGAACTGCATCGAATCCCATTCTACCTGGATCTGTTTTGCCNAGGATTGCATTGAAATTAGCCCCNTCGTAATACATTTGTCCGCCTGCGGCGTGTACAATTTCAGCCGCTTCGGCGATTTCNGGCTCAAAGATTCCAAGNGTGCTTGGATTTGTAATCATCATCGCCGCTGTATCATCTCCAACTGCCGCTCTAAGAGCATCAAGATCTAGACGCCCGTCTTCACCGCTTGGAATCTCAACAATTTCGTAACCGCACATTGCGGCAGATGCAGGATTTGTTCCATGAGCTGAATCAGGTACAATCACNTTGTCTCTATGTTCGTCGCCATTTCGGCGATGGTACTCTTGTATACATCGAATAGCAGTGAACTCTCCCTGCGCTCCTGCAACAGGTTGCAGAGTTACTTCATCCATACCAGCGCAAATTGCTAACATTTCCTGCATCTCGTAATAGATAGATAGCAAACCCTGTATTTGATGCTCAGGTTGTAATGGATGTATCCTATCAATTCCTGGAAGTTGTACAATTCTCTCGTTGATTCTCGGATTATGTTTCATGGTACAGGAACCCAATGGATAAAATCCAGTGTCAATTCCAAAATTTCTTTGAGACAATAAAGTGTAATGTCGAACTAATTCGGGCTCACTANCTCGAGGCCAGCGAGGAAGATTGGACCTACGCAAGGAAGCGGGTACAGTGTTTATTGCATCCTTTTTCATTGGTTCGGGCTGGGACCAGCCTGAGCCCTTTGCTCCGTTAAAATCGAACANATCACTCATGCAGAAACCTCCTTTACCCAGGCAGAAAGAGCATAAACGAGGGCATCGATATCCGATGTTGTAGTTCTTTCATCACAGCCAATTAGTAAGCATGATGACATTGAATCCCACCATTCCCCCATCGGGAATCCTCCTAGTACTCCGGCCTTATCCATGTGAGCTACTGCATCGCTTGCATCACCGGGTAACTTGACTGCGAACTCTCGGAAATTTGGAGTATCTGGGTCAACTAANTCGACTCCTTTAATGCCACTAACGGCTTGCTTTGTAATTTCGGTTGTAGCAGCAACACGGAGGGCTAGTTTCTCCAAACCTTCNGGCCCTAGAAGCGCCATGTGCATTGCTCCCATCAAGGCGATGAGTGTTTCATTGGAACAAATATTGGAAGTCGCCCTGTGGCGACGAATGTGTTGCTCGCGAGTAGATAGTGTCAGAGTGAAAGCATCCTTACCATCTTCATCAACGGTTTTCCCTACAATTCTTCCCGGCATGAGTCNGAGATAGTCCTTCTTGCAAGCAAATAAGCCGTATATTGGTCCNCCAGCGGTCGGTCCTATTCCGAATGGTTGACCCTCTCCTACTACGATATCAGCCCCGTAATTTCCAGGCGCTTCCACTATCCCAAGGGACACAGCATCGACACCAACAATCAGTGCTGTATGTTCTCCGATGATTTCTTTCAGACTGGTGATTCCTTCATCGAGTTCCCCAAATGCATTCGGCTGTTCTACATAAACCGCGCAAGCACCTGCTGCTGAAGATGCNGCTTCTAGATTTACTCGGCCACTGGAATCATGTTCAAGCGTACGCAATTCTATTCCCACGCCTTGGGTGTAATTTTCGATTACAGACAATCGATGTGGAGGTACAAATTGTGAAATGTACACCACACCTTTCTGAGTGGCTTTACGACCTTTCACTCGAACTGCGCAGGTAATGGCTTCTGCCGCTGCGGTGCTGGCATCATACATCGACACATTCGATACTGGTAATGCTACTAATTCAGATACCATTGTCTGGAATTCCCACATGGCCTGTAGCATTCCTTGACTGACCTCTGGCTGGTATGGTGTATAGGATGTCAGAAACTCTCCTCGAGTTGCAAGCATAGGCACCATAGTTGGAACAAAGTTCCTTGACAATCCGGCGGAAAGGAAGGATGGCCTGGAATCAAGATCTAAATTAACTCCGAGTAAATGTTGTGCATCAGCCCAGATTTCTTCCTCGGATTGGGGTTCTCGAAGAGGCAATGGGTCAACTCTTCTGACACCTTCCGGTATATCGGAAAACAAATCTTCCATCGACTTTAGCCCCATAGAATCGAGCATCTCTTGCTCCCTACCTAAATTTGGTAACTGGTCCATTCGCACACACCTCTAGCCCTTGGGCGGTCCTGNTGAATTGCGGGTGGTGCTTCAATAGTTCGTTCNNCAAATCAAACACTACTTACCGACACACTCTTAGGTTATACAAGAAGGACGAGGGTTGGTGATACAATGAAGGTCGCTGTTAGCGCACCCGATAGGTTCGTTGCTCCGTATATATTGGACATGCTCGGAGACGCCGCTGTGGAGATTCCACCAGAGGCTATGGAAGACCAAATGACACTAGATGCATTGCTAACATCCTGCAATGCAATCGTCCATATTAATTCCAAACCGACAGACTCTACTTTCGGTAGGGANGACCGAGAAACATTGCTTCGAATGCGTGAGCAATCAAGACCTATTCTTGATGCTGTAGATCGTCACGGAGAATTGCACCTAATCATCGTCGGTACTCTCAGAGTTCATCCACAGTGGGAGCCTGAGGGTCCTTACTATGGCTATGATTCCACGCTCGCCCCAAGAGACACTGCGGCTGAAGGCCAACTTTGGATGGAAGAGATGGCTCTCGAACGAGCGCAAGCCGAAAGGCCAGTCAGCATTATTCGGGCTTCAAACGTTCAGGGAGTTCTACTCGATGGTTCAGAAGCCAATGGGTTACTCCATCGATGGGCTATGGAATGTATGATGGGTTGGATTAACATCCCTGGTGATGGATCTGATGTCAAAGATTTCGTCCATGTGCAAGATCTAGTCACAATTATCGGAGCGGTTTTAGAGAATCCCCCCCCTACTCGCGAGAGTATATCAGTCGGCTCTGGTAAGGCGATCAGCATGTCTGACCTTGCTGCCATTTACAATCAAAAAACAGGCTGTGAATCAGAATATGGGCAGGATGATTCGCAAGAAGTATTCGGAATAGTAGATGCTAGAGACTTAGAAATGAGATTCGGCTTCTCACCGGAAATCAGCCTAGAAGAAATGCTTCAGGAAGCGTTTGAATTCGCGGGTCATTGAGCGTACAACTCTAGTCTCTTTCTTATTCCATTCCACTTGTGCAGTGTGAGTGTAAGGTCTGAATTATGATTTGGCCTAAATGCAGAAATGTCTGCTGATGCCTTAAGATGAATCTCTACTTCTCCCACCCCATCAATACTACCGATTACGGTCTGACCACCTCGATATTCATCATCGATTCCAATTGAGAATGTTCTCTCGATTTTTTCAACACGGACTGATGCTTGAGCCATTTGACCCTTTGCCGACTCGATAATTTCGACTTGGTCATTCAGGAAGCGAGATTCATTCAATGCTGTTGAAATTGCAACTAAGTCCAAGCCGGTCGATTCAGGGATATNCTCCGGTTCTGTATTTTCAACAACCTCAACCGTTGTGGNTGTGTCCGGAGTGGAGTCAATTGTTGGAGACACTGTATCCACCACTACATCAGCAGCATGTTCGACAACGGTATTCACTACCGCATCTACAATCACTTCTTCAGGAGTTTGGGCATCTAATCCAACCTGAGTTGCTACCGTTGCAGCACCCAAGCCTACTGCACNAGCAACTGCAGCGGCCTTGGCCAAATCTTCCGCTGGNGGCAGATTCTCAACCATTGTTGCCAAGATTGAATCTGCATTGTTGGACCACATTCTCCTCGCTGGGGATTGGAAAAGAAACGGTAAATCACGTATCTTTTCTTCAGCTATTTCATCTGCTGCTGCTCTAACCTCTTCCAAACTTTGGTTAGGATTGGAAAGCAAATTTTCAATGTCGTTGGTGAAATCTGGCCCAAGATCCGTCATCATCTTTTCAACCGAGTATAATCCCTCATCAGAGGTGTATTCTATATTGGATTCTGAAGATTCCACAGGGAGTGGACTGATTTCTTCCTCTTCTGCTAAATCAACACTGAACTCGACATAGGCCAGTTCATCTCCAGAGCCATCATTCATTCTGATTGTCCAGTCTCCCTCTCCTGGATTTTCGAATATGTGAGTTCCAATAGATTGCCCCTCCATATCAAAATACGAAACTCGATTGTATCTATTTACTGTTGAATCTCCATGCTTTATTTTAGCAGGCACAATTCCCAACCATGAATCAGGACCTAATGTAGGTCCAGTGAAATTAACTAATATCGATTCGTTTGATTCAAACCTTGCTTTTTCAATCTCTATCCTGATATCGGTTGTTTCTTCGTCTTCTGCTTCTTGTGCAGTTGGAGTTAACCGATCACCAACTGCAGTGATGGTTAGCATTCCTACACCAACCCATCTTCTGGAACCTAATGGCAGGCCTCCGGATGAAGGAGGCCTAGTCCATCCTCCGTCATAGTAATCCTTACTTCCATCAGTTCGGCGTTTGTGTAAACTCCAAGACTTTGCACCACCTGATGCAACGTTGTAAAAGTAAAGTGTATGACCTGAAGGCTTGGNAAAACTTGGTTGCCCGTTAATGTCTTCTCCGCGAAGATAACCGCCGTTGTATTCTGGAATGGTATGTCCCTGAATTGAGATTTCATTTATTTCTCCCGTGATTGCTCCGGCTTGTCCGCCTCCTGCCAAGGCAAGAAGTTCAGCGAGATCAAGAGAGTTGTCTCCATCGCTATCGAGAGCTGTGAAAACTGCTCTGATTATAGCATCAGGAGCATTTTGACCTGTTATAGATGCTATTGCCCGCCTGAATTCATCAGGGTCTAAGCTTCCATCATTGTTGATATCGAATTTAGAAAATATTGCCTCGGCACTAATCCCTTTTTCTTGGATAATCTCTTGCAATTTCTTAAGTGCGACCGCTTCAAATCTTGCACTCATATCCTCACCTAATTATCCGCTGGCNAATATTGGTCATGAGTATTACGCCGGCGCAGAGGTGAATTCTTGCAGATTAAATCCCACTGAATTAAACGAAAGGCGGGCGTACTACTTCTGCCCTTACTCGCCTTCTTGGACTGGCCTGAATCCAAACCTCTGCACCTATTTCGGCATTGTTTAGGTAGGCCATGGCAATTCCTGTTCTCGATAGAGATGGAGATGGNCAGCCACTAGTTACGTATCCGATTATTTCTGAATCATCGTCATCAGATGATTTTACAGCGTGACCTAATCGTGGCGCAGGACCCCTGTCAAGACATCGAAGGCCATGCCATTTTACACCCGAATCCAGTGAAGATAGAACGCGGCTGCGGCCAACGAAATCGTGATCCATATCGAGTCCAAATGGAACGGCTGTCTCTGCTGTGTCTCGGGCCAGAAAATCTGTGGGTAAAGATTCATCAGGCTGAATTCCTAAACCTGGCCAGAGGAAGTCTTGACCTGATAATAAGTAGCCTTTCTCAAGCCTAAGTGTGTCCCTAGCACCCAAACCAACCGGAACCAAACCGTAATCCTTGCCTGACTCCAAAAGCAGATTCCATAGTAAGCTAGCCTGTTCGTTTGGTACAAAAATTTCTGCACCAATCTCGCCGGTGTAGCCCGTGCCCTGAATCCAACCGGTTATTCCCGCTTCATTGGGCGCTATTTCTTGACACTTGAAGCGCCCAATGCTATTTTCTCCACCCAAAGCAGCGGTGAGAATCTCTCCCGAATTCGGTCCTTGTAGAGCAATGATACTTGTCTCATCTGAAAGATTCTCAACAGTTACAGAGCCATCATCAGGTAGTAATTCACTAAACCAATTCCACATCGTTGGAACCATGGAGGCATTCGGCACTCCCAATACACAATCATCGGATTTAATTGCGAAAATCATGTCATCGATAATTTGACCCTCGTGGTCAAGAAAATGTGTGTAACCGCAACGGCCTGGAGCAAAGGAAGAAACTCTCTGAGTTGATATACTCTCGAGCCACTGTCTAACTTTGTCGCCTCGGAAGGAGAAGAAGCCCATGTGTGAAACATCNAACATTCCTGCTGAAGATCTGCAAGCCAGATGTTCCTCTTGGATTGAGCTATACCATATTGGCAATTCAAACCCATGGAAATCAACCATCTTTGCCTCTGACTCTAGATGGCAAGCATACAACGCAGTACGCACTGGTGGACTATCTGACACGAACCTTTGCGGAAGCGATAGGTGCAATAATCTCTCTATTGGCAAATTAGAAAGAAATCGCTCTAATTCGCTAATTTTTNACCAAACAGATTGGACAAAGATTTATATGTGGCGGGCGNCACTATACAACCAAGAGTTACCATGAGTGAACGAAGCACTAAGAGCCAACAACCCAAGGAGAATAGCACTATGAAAAACACAAAGAGAAAGAAGCCATTTGTAAGTGGTGTACGGCCTTCACAGGCGAGGAATACCGAGATTGTATCAGGCGCCTGCGAAGTTTGTGGAAGTGANGAGTGGGACACGGATGTAGTACGCGGTGAAACCAGTTGTGCTGTTTGTGGGTTTGTTGCAGCTCAGAACATGATTGACCCTGGGGCAGAATGGGTAAATCACTCCGACGCTGCGGATCGTAGTAGAGTCGGAGCGCCAACAACTTTGACAATCTCTGACAAAGGACTCTCTACCGAAATAAGTCGTATTGACTTGACTTCAGGTGCTGCAAAGCGTCATGGAATGACTGGTAAGTCGGCTCGAGACTGGCGAAGGCGTCAGCGTATAGACCAGAGAAGTAAGACAAGAGACTCGCGTGCGCGNAACCTAACGACTGCAATGCAGTTCATCCGTGATCGTGGAGACTTGCCGCCTCAGATNGAACAGCAAGCAGCTTCGCTTTACCGTCACTCTGTAGAACGTGGCTTGGTAACTGGCCGTAGTATTCGTGGCGTATCTGCCGCTTGTGTTTACATCGCCGCACGCGAAGCAAGAATTCCTCGAAAAATCGAAGAGATTGCTGAAGCATTCGATATGAGAACCGAAGTAGAGGAAAAAGAGCTGAAGAGAACCATTCGCTTAGTTGCTAGGAACTTAGGTACACATCACATTACAGGCCCTGAGGAGTACTTCGAAAAGTTCCATTCCGACCTACAACTTCCTGCACCGGTACTAGGGGCGGCTAGAGACATGTGGAAAAAAGTCGGAAACGATTTATCTTGGCAAGGAAAGAAGCCTTCTGGTATTGCTGGAGTGATTCTCTATCGCGTCTCACAAGAGAGTACTTCACCAAGAACCCAAAGCGAAGTCTGCAAGATATCTGGAATCAGTGAAGTGACTCTTCGTGGCTTGCTAAAGATCCTCAATCAGCTTGCGCCTCCGATTGAAGTTTGATGGTGGACGCTGGGGGATTTGAACCCCCGGCCCCCTGGTTGCAAACCAGGTGCTCTTCCAAGCTGAGCTAAGCGCCCTGTGAGCCTGCCGACCAAGCNGGGGTTCTTGAGTTCGACCGTTGGAAAGTAAGCTTCAGTCGTTGCCTCGAGGGGAAATTAAGAGAGTGGTTAACCAGATAGAAATACCNGCCATAATCACAACAACACCTCTGAGGAATGCATCTGAATCCTCAGTTTCCGTATGGACATGCGGCCCTTGTGGGCCGAGTGCGTTTTGTTGACTGTGGTCGTCAATTGAGAATACAGCATAAAATGCAGTATCTGTTACTTGTTCGTCATACTTGACCTGATGAATCATTGATATGTTTCCAGGGAGTAAGCCATTTTCAGGCGCTAAAAGAACGGTTGCGGAGGTATTACAACTCTCGTCAACCTTGTGACCTGTTTGGTTTAATTCACAGGAAGTATACATCCAATCAGTNTAGATATCATCTATAGAATCGAATGAACCATCGGAGTCAGCATCGATTAGAATTCTGTGAGTGGCATTTTCTCTAGAATCATGATTGCGAAAGAAAATNGAGTCGGTTTCGACAAGTATGCCAGCATCAATCGATGAAGGTCTGGCGCCTTCCGAGCCAAGGATTACTGTGTACTCCTTTTGGTCATGAGCAGTTACAGATGAGCTTACTAGAATGCTCAATGTCACCACCACAAGCAACCAGCCAGTACGCTTCACGACTCTCCGTACTGCGGCAAAGACTTCAACATGACTCGGACCTTCGGGCGAATGATGGACACCCAGCGGCTGCTTATCGCANGTGGATTAGCGGTTACTCTTCTAATTGGAGGAGCGGCGATAATGATGCTCGAAGATGGAGAATCTTTGACCTCAGATGGCCCGTCTTCAATGATTGATCCATTGATTCAATATGATGAGGGGCATGATCACAGAAACGCGAGTCAACACATCTTCTATACAGACAATATCCAACCCGTTTCATTCAACCCATTAACCGCACCAGGGAATGCCGAGGTGCAAGTAGCCGATTCCCCCGATGGCAGAACCTATGCTTATCTTGCTGGATGGTCTGAAATGCATATTGTCGATGTTACAAATCCTGCAAATACTACTGTAACAGGAGTATATATCGATCCAAACACCCAAGTTCTGGATGTGAAATATCTAGAATATAATGGTCGAGAATACATTATTGTNCAGAATCAATTGGTAGATGCCGGTAATGCAGATCCTAATGTTGGTCAGTGGGGAGACCCTGCTCAAGTTACCGTGACTTTAGTCGATGTCACCGACAAGACCGACCCTACCTTTGTCGATGCTTGGTATGATGCTGATCATCCAAGTGGACCTCACAATCTCTACACTCACATGATAGATGGAGAGTGGTACATTTTCGTGGCCAATCCAGACTATGAAGCATGTGACGTTGGCCAAGGAGATGCCTGTGGTGGAATTACCATCGCCCACCTTAACTTCGGACTATGGGGCGACTTACCTAGAATTGTAAAGGTGGGCGAAGCAGAAGTAAGTTGGGAAACTACACTTGGAGGTTGGATATACATTCATGATATGACAGTTCAGACTTGGCCAGGTGAGGANCAGAGCGACCCACGCTATGGCCGAACCTACGTCTACGGAGCATACTGGGAAGCCGGACTGAGAATTTTCGATGTTAGCGATGTCCCTCATCCTCAGAATAGTCCAGAACAATATCTCTGGCACGGTTCGCTATGTCGTATGTCTGGTGGTACTCAAGCGGGCTGTACATGGAGAGCTCCCGAAGTTGGTGCTTGGATGGAATTCGCCGATCTTGATGAAGACGGTGAAATGGATTGTGGTTGCACCAGCAATGAAAATGGTGGTCGCGCATCCTACATCCACTACGCAGAACCAATCGACAAAATGGTAGATGCAAGTCACCTAGGTTATCCTGCTGGAAAAATGCACATGACCTTCCTAGCAACTGAGGTTCTTTCAACCGAAATCGGAACCGGTATGGGATATTTGTTAGATACCACCGATTACGAAGTATTGAATGGAAAAGTCACCTTCTTACCGAAGTTAATTCATGGTTATGAGATTCCTTTTGCAGACGATCATTTCATCCCAACTGGTGAAGAATGGTTACTCTTTAGTCCTCACAATGCCGATCACGAAATCTTCCAAACAGGTCTGCCAAATATGCCCGACCAAAGTCATGGAGGTGCATGGGATGGGCGAATATACCTCTCACATTATCACGCAGGATTGTGGGTTGTAGACATTGAAACCCTGATGCTTCTGGGATTGGAAGAAGGGAAGAATCGGTCTGTCGCCCACATGGAGGCTACGATTGGTTATCACTTACCTCACGGAGAGGATGGAGTCCCTCTGGACAGTTCATACTACGACTTCGGATGGACCCCGTTCCTATGGGCTGCAGAATACCATGAAGGATACACATATCTTTCCTGCATTACGACTGGATTGTACATCGTGCAACTCGATATTGATGCACCTTATGGTATTCCTTTGGAATCATAGTCAGACAGAATACCCTCTGAATAACGCCCTCTCTTAGAGGGCGCTTANGACCGTTGCATTCAATTGCTGAACGAATACCGCCAAAGCCATAGCCAATGGTGAGACCATGACTCGTAGTTTTCTAAACCCCATGATTCTGATGACTTTCCTTATGCTTGCAGCACCTCTGAGCGGATGTATTGGGGTATTCGAACCCGATGCCGATGATTCAGATAGTTGGGAATGGATTGACCCAGTAACCGAAATCGAAGATGGTAATCACTCACACAATGATTTGCTTGCTCACAGACTGGCAACACCGAATGCTCAACTTATTGATTATCACAATCTAAATTGTGATGGAAATGTCAAACCTCCAGCGGAATTGGATAACGTGGCTGGAAGNCCTTGTTTTGATGAATTCAAGAATACAGGCCCTACCCCTGGAGATAATTCAGAAATCGCAATTGAAGGAAATTTCCTTGATGATTGCGAAATTTATGGAGATGGCACAGGAGGATGCTATGCATACGTTTCTTCCTACAATCAATTCGAAATTCTTGATATCAGCAAACCGAATGATATTCGACTATTGTCAACTTACTACGCAGAAATAGCCCGAATGATTGACATCAAGGTGACCTCGGACAATAATTGGGTTTTGGTAAATCACGAATTAACCAATTCAGAACTAGACCCGATTCCAAATGATGACGATGCTAACAGCGGGGCAAACCGCCTTGACCTGATTTATGTTGGAGACAAGACAAGTCCAATCAAGGTCGCGGAATGGGATAATCCGCCTGCTGGATTCCACAACCAAGACCTACACGTCTATTGCGACTGGGAACCATCNAATCCAACTGCTCTATGGCAAGATGATTGTCATCTATTCCTATTCGGAGCAGACCCTTACCCCGAAATGGTAGAAGGCTCTAGTGGAACATTCTACAAAGGAACTCAAATTTTCTATGCTCTGATTGATTTCGAAGGACTAAATCCCACAAACAACAATGAGCAACAAAATGCAAGTAGAGAAATCATTCGCTGGGGCGGATACACACCCGAGCCACAAACAACCTGTGGCGGGNCGATTTTCAACCATGACAACGTGTTTTTCATTCACCCGATTACAAAGCAGAAGTTGTTAGCAGTCTCATATTGGGGTGCTGGATTGAGATTTGTTGATGTTTCTGAACCTCCTCAAATTGCAGACCCTCTGGGAATTTCATGGCCGCCTGAAACCAGCCGCTGGCTTGGGTGCCCCACAGATGATTCAGGATGGTACGGTCCTGATGGCGGTGGCCATGCAAACATGGATCCTGATGTATGGTTGGATGCAAATGATGGAAATGACAACATCCACTATGCAGTTCCTCAAGACAATCTGATTTGTTCAGGAATCAGTGAGTATGACCCTGTAGAGACCTGGCCAGAACATTGTGGAACTGGACCCGATGATGCCACCTACAGTGAAAACTGGAGGCACTATACATACATCGCTCCGGAATACGGATCTAACGCAAACCATACTGGATACATTTGGACTATTGATACAACTGACCCGACCAAGCCGTTCTTAGTTTCCAAGTGGAAATTACCCGGAGAAAGCACTCTGGCAGATGGTTCAACACACCCTCACCACTACATCCCTGGAGGGTACATATTCAGCCCCCACAATGGAGATACNGGATTGAGCGGTCACGTCTATTGGACTCACTACCATGCAGGTGTTTGGATAACCGACCACGGCCATATTTGGGATGAGCTAGTTTGGGAAAACGGCTACCCTGAACCTGATAGAGGATTCCAAGCAATAACTCAACTTGCACCTTCACATACCCTCGGATATTACTTACCAGCGGGGCCAGATTGGATAGANGACCCGACAAACACCCTAGGATACGACATGGCTGATTGTTGGGCATCTTGTATGATTCCATTCGACTGGGGTCTACAATATGATCCAAGAGGATTCGTTTTCATCTCGGAAATGGTCAGTGGTGTATACGTTGTTCAGTTTGACGAAGATTATGATTCAAGATATGATTACCCCGCCCTATGGTCAGTAGAGGCATCTGATGAATGAGGTGGGACTAATGCGCTTNAGAATCGCATTGGTAATGGCAGCCGTGTTATTGATGGCTCCAACTGCATCCGCTCACGGTGCAAACACATTCGCTTTCATAATGAGAAATAATTCAGTTCAGCCAGACGAAGCCTCCGTTCAACAGAATGATACCTTGATTTTTTACAACGTAGTAGATAGAAATCGAACCCTCAATTTTACCACTGAGGGGAAAAATGGCACAATAGAATGGGAGTGTGAAACTGGTCCTTCGAATTCGCTTACTACCGATGATGAATGTCGAGTCTGGCTTGACCCAGAATACTACAAGCCTACAATTTTGGAAATACAGATTTTCAACAATGGGTCACTATGGCGTATCGTCAACGTAACGGTCCAATTAGACAACCATACCGAAAATGGACCCCCCGATGGAGGTTTTAGTTTGCCTGGAGGTGGACAAGAGCCATCCGAATCAAGTGATGATTTTGAGTTTGAAAATTTCTTGCTAATTGGCGCAATCGTATCATTCGTTGCCGCAGCTAGTATTTGGGTAATGAGGAACAATGCCAGAGAAGATTCGAATAACATANCAAAGGAGGNNNAANNNGAATGAGAATCAACTNGNNTGTNNTNTCGGNAATTCTNGTNACTNTNGGNCTNCTNACCGCNGGNTGTATGGGNGAGGAAGAAAGCCCATTTTACGGTGAAGAAATAAAGCCAGCAGTGGCAGTTGAAGACTTCATTTTACTCGACGAGGATGGTGAGCCTTACGCACTAAGCGAACTAGAAGGAAAAGTCATCGTTATCGCTTTCTTATTCACCCGTTGCCCTGACATATGCCCAATTGTAAGCGCTAACTTACACTACGTCGCTGAACAATTGGGAGATTCATATGGTGAAGAAGTGGCAATTCTATCCATCACAGTAGACCCTTGGACTGACAACTCTACTGTACTGAAGCAATACTCTGATGACCGAGGATTCCATTGGCCACACCTTACAGGAAGCTTGGAAGAATTACAACCGGTATGGGTTAACTTTGATGTTGGATTAACCACTTATGATTCTGACCAAGATGGTGATGGAGTGGCGGATGGATTTGATCTCTGTGCAGATACACCTGAAGGCGAAGAAGTCGATGACGAGGGATGTGGAGTTGACACACAACAGTCTGAGGATTCGGCAGTTACCGTCAAGCATCATCCTCTAAGTTACTGGGTAGACCATACTACGGGGACAATCATCGTTGACAAGAATTTCAATCAAAGGGTTTGGTGGGGAGACACCGATTGGAATGCAGAAATGGTCCTAGAAGACATACTGTACCTACTTGAGGAATGAATATGCATCAGAAAATATTCGCAATTCTTCTTGTTTCGATTTTACTATCTGGGTGTCTAGGTCAAGACGACAATGATATCGAATTCAATGGAATAGAATATCGAGAACCACCTGAGGCACCTGATTTTACCTTGATTGATCAAAATGGAGAGGAATTCACTCTCTCAGACCTAGAAGGCAAGGTAGTTGTTGTGGCTTTTATTTACACCAGTTGCCCTGATATTTGTTTGGCAATTTCAGCAAATATGGCATATGCTCAGGATAGTCTAGGTGAGGAAAGTGATGATGTCGTTTTCGTCTCGGTCACTATTGATCCTGCAAGAGATACAGTGGAACATCTATCCGATTGGACTGAATCTAGAGGATACAATTGGACCCATCTAACTGCTGAAAGGCCAAGTACTCTGATGGAAGTTTACTCATCATGGAACGTGATTGTTGACGACGAGCACATTGCCGCTAGTGCCCCACCAGAAGGCGCAATGAATAGGGTAGTATTCCTAAATTCGAGCAACGAGACAATAGTTGTAGATTATCTAAATTCAAACTTAGAAGTTTCTGATACAGTGGCTGATTTAGACAACAAAGCAAGAAATTCGGTAGAAGTTAATTTCTCTACAGAAGGCTGGACATTGATGAACTGGAATCATACCTCTTGGAGTTGGCAGGAATCAGAAGAGGGTTATCTTGAGGGTTTCGCTACTTACGATGACCACTTGGCTTGGGTTGAGTCAGGAGCAAACACTTCTCTGCTTCCAGTAGGTGTTGATTGTAATGGTCACGGCTGGGTAATGGGTGAAGGTTCGAGTGCTCATTGTATGTGTGATGAGGGTTATGAGCGTCCGAATGGAGATTATCTTTCATGTGTTCTAGAAGGTTCTGCAGAGGGCGAGGAAACTAATCCTCATGAGGAATCATTAGGAGACTACGAAATAGGTCATTCGACTGTAACTTTCGTACTAGATAAACAACTCAGAAAGAGATTGGCTTGGACTGGTACGGCTTGGGATATTGATCTCTTTGTAGAAGATTTACAAAATCTTGCTAACGAGTGAGTTTTACAATTGACTGTCATTCTTTCAAGTAAATACGAAAAATGCAAGTTGGCTTTTTAGGTTCAATATAGGAGGAACTTGTATGGACAAAGAGCAGGTCAGGAGCTTGACATTGGCTTTTTTGATGATTGGTAGCGTTATGCTAGGGCTTTTCTTTATTGGTGTAGAAACCGATATTTCAGATCAACCCCCAACTATCACAGGGGATGAGCCTGGCGATTTCTTAGTTGGAGAGGTAACAAGGATCAGTATTTCTGTTGATGACGAATCTCTTGATGAGATACACCTTGAAGTCTCTTTGAATAATGCCAAATTACCAGACACCTATCTCGATGAAAATGGACAATATGTAGTCGACATTACCGGACTAAATACCGGTACTCATTCACTAAGCATTTTAGCAAGAGATTATCTCAATCAAGAGACAACATGGCAAACTGAATTTACAATTTCTTATCCTGATGAAGGATTGACAGAGATAATTCTTAATGATTTTGAAACCACCATTGAGCAGGGTAGCGATGCTATTCTTAGTGGGAATCTTACCCACACTTCGATTGAAACTTGTGAGTTTGTTTGGTCCGATTCAGAAATAGATGAGTCTAGTTTGAATGTGGCAATAAATGAAAATGGTTCCTTTTTAATGGAATTTACCGAATTAGAAGAAAATTTGACCATCACCATGGAAGCAAAGTGTGGTCAGAACCTGACGACAAAGGATACAGTAACCATCCAGTATATTGTTGAAAAGAGTGAATGAAATTCTTCTTACGATTAGTAAAATACCGTTTCAAAGAATTGGCATCTTTGAAAGACGTTCTAGATCTGGTTGATACAGTTCTCTGATATCATCCAATCCTAATACGAGCATTGCAAGACGCTCTAAACCCATCCCCCACGCACATACTGGCCATTCAGTACCGAGTGGTTCAGTGACTTCAGGTCGGAAAATTCCAGAACCACCCAGTTCTAACCATTCGCCACGCCAGTAAACTTCGATCTCTACCGATGGCTCAGTGTAAGGGAAGTAAGCAGGACGTACTCGAACATCGGGGTATCCCATCTTTGCGTAGAATGTTTTGAGGGTAGAAATTAGCATTGGAAGATTTGCATCCGGTTCGTGAATAATGCCTTCAATTTGATGGAATTCGGGCAGATGAGTCCTATCAATTGTCTCTTGTCTGAATACACGACCAATTCCAAAAACTCGACTTGGAACGTGTGGATTTTCAGCGATGTGACGTATTGTATTGACTGTCGTATGTGTTCTGAGTAAGCCCTTTTGAGCTTCTTCTTTGTCGAATTTTACCCCCCATCCTTTGCTTCCGGTGTCATGTCCGTGCTCATGCACCTTAGCCCATAGGTCCAGCATTTCAGGTGCAACTTCTACCTTNTCTGGATTATTCAGATANAATGTGTCTTGCATGGTTCTAGCGGGGTGAGATTGAGGGATGAATAATGCATCCATATTCCACCCNGCTGATTGNACATAATCTCCCTCAATTTCNGAGAANCCCATTTCNANGAAAACTGAACGAATTCNCTCTATCAGNGCTTGCATNGGGTGCGGTCTGCCTCCGGCAGGAATAGGCGCTGGAGCATTGANNTCGAATGGTTTGAATTNAGCATCTCTCCAAGATTCNCCTTGNAGAAGTTCAGGGGTNATCTCACCAATTTGTTCAATTTCTTCTAAATCCTCAACATTGTATTCTGCACCATCCTTAGTCAATGTCCAATTCCTAGTGATGCTATTCTCGATTTCAATCAAGCCCTTCCTATTTTGGAAATGATCTATGAGTGAGGCGTCAAGAGTATCTGCATCTTGTGCCGTTTCTGCTAAACTATTGATGAATGACGTTCGATTTTCTATAGTTGCAGAAACCTCTTCTCGATCTTGCCAAACAAAGGACCCAGCCTCTATCTTAACTCCTAATGATTTCAGAAGCCCGACACCGGGTCCGGCTTCCTGACGTTCAAAGCCTGCAGAGAACAAACCTTGCATATTCCTCTCTGATTCTTTGGAATGTAGTAACCAATTCCAAATTCGTGCCTCTAACAAACCATTTGTTACAGCATTAAGTCCTTCTGGACCAAGTACAACTGTGCGAGATGAGGATTCAGTGATTTCTACTAGTCCCGCCTCGTTTAACGCCTGTCCTGCGCCTGCAACATGGACTTGATCAGTCCATTTCGTTGCCTCTAGAATTTCTGAAAGCGTCCAATTGCGCGAGGTGTCTGAAAGTAATGCTCGAAGCATTCTTCGCTCGTTATTCCCTAGACTCAACACCTCACCTCTAACTCTTCTCTTAGGCCTTCTCGCTTTGATACTTACTTTGGGATATTTCATTCATTCCTCTTCTGCAACCCAAAGTTCAGTTTTGCATTCCACACAACTGTAGAACGCAGGTTTCCTACCATCAACCCACTCTAAATGTCCACATCGACCGCATAAAATCGAGGTTTTTATCGGAGGGTCCAATGAAGTATCTACCCGATACATAGCTCGTCCAGCATCGGGCATCTTTACTGCGTCAGGAGCCCATGCTGCTAGTTCATCTGGGTCGACTGATGATTCATCAGGCATTCCTAATCCAAAGAGAAGTAATGCAACGCCAGCGATAGACAACGGAGCGCCTATCGCTATTGCAAATGTATTTCCAGCGGTACCAAAGACAATCCCTGCACCAAGAAGTATGCATGCCCAAGCGGCAATTACCATGTTCAATTTCCTATGAGAATTTGAGTTGGGCATGCTATTCAGTGGGATTCGGAGGAGTGTTTAGGCATTCAACTTGGCCCTATATCGGCTAGCCCTCAGGGTGCAGGGTTCAAGAATCGAACGTGGGCAGCGGGGGGTGCTGCCTCAGTAGCTCAGACTGGTAGAGCATCTGATTTGTAATCAGACGGCCGGGGGTTCGAATCCCTCCTGGGGCTCCAATTTTCATCCTCTTTGAGGCTGTGTAAGGTCACCGTTAGAAAAAAGGTCAAGTCCGATAGACTGGAGGATTACTTCGTGAGCGCAGTTATACTTGATGGAAAGGCGTTAGGATTGCGTATTGAAGCGGAACTCGCCGAGAGGGTCTCAGCACTGAAGGAATCAGGAGTTGAGCCTCATCTTGCAGTAGTACTCGCCGGTGATGATCCAGCAAGTCATGTATACGTCCGTAACAAACAACGAGCTTGTGAAAGAACTGGAATAAAGAGCACAAGAGTTGACCTTCCAAACAATGTCACTCAAGAAGATTTAATGAGAGTCGTTGCGAATCTGAATTCAGATAATTCGGTTCATGGAATACTTGTTCAAAGCCCCACCCCTTATGGAACAGATGAATTGGCCATAACTGAAGCAATAGACCCCTCAAAAGATGTTGATGGATTCCATCCAACAAATCTCGGAAGATTAGTCATGGGTCAAGTAGATGGTATGCTACCATGTACCCCTGCCGGTGTGATGAAAATTATCGAGGATGCGTCTATTGACCTACAAGGGAAGAAAGCAGTTGTAATCGGACGTTCACGGATAGTTGGTATGCCACTCGCACTTTTATTGGCGCAGAAAGGCGTTGATGCCACAGTAACAATTGCTCATTCTAGAACGCAAGATATTGCGGGTATTTGTCGGACTGCGGACCTGGTAGTTGCCGCAATTGGAAGGGCGGAAGCGATTCAAGCTGAATGGATAAAGCCAGGAGCGACAGTAATCGATGTTGGAATTAATCGTGTCGCAGATGACTCTAGAGAAAGTGGAAGCCGTCTTACTGGAGACATAGAACCTGAAGCCGCAAACATAGCGGGACACATCACTCCAGTGCCAGGTGGGGTAGGTCCAATGACTATCTCAATGCTGATGAGCAACACTGTCAGAGCAGCGGAATTGCGTTTGAATTAGAACACACCTAACTCAAATTTACCATCTTCGGTAGCATGGATTTTTGGATCCCAAGGTGGAGAAAACGTCAGGTTGACATGGACGGTTTCTATACCCTCTGTGGTGAGAGCAGCCCGATGTACAGCCGCCATTAATTCGGGTGCCACCGGGCAACCTGGACTTGTCAATGTCATATCGATTTCAGCGTGCGAATCATCGATTGAGACTCCGTAAATCAAGCCCAAATCAATTACTGAAATTTTCATTTCTGGATCTTCTACCTCAATTAGAGATTCACGAACAGACTTCTCATCAACCATAATTACACCATCTTCTCTGCTTCCGATCGAACTCTCTCGAACATATTCAAAAATCCATTGGCTCTACTAGGAGTTAAAGAATTTCGAATCCCCATTGCATCGGCGTAGTCTGGAGACATTTGTGCCACTTCCTTTGGATTCATTCCATTTACCGCCATAGCGGTTACGGACATTAATCCCTGAACAATCTGTGCATCTGCCCCCCCTCGCATCAAGAAATTGCCAGAATCATCTCGGCCACATTCAACGTGAGCTCTAGATTGACAACCATGGACCTGATTTTCTTCATTCCATTCATCGTCAGGTAATGGACTTGGGTGATTTTTGGCATACTCAAACAGCAACTCGTATCGTTCCATTGAGTCGAAGCAATCCTCGAACTCCTCGACTACCGAGTCTAGATGCTCGGGCCATCGCCTCTCTGCCATAATTCACCCTCTCGATGGTTTCTATTCAATATGACGAGGGGGCTTGGCTTACCTCAAGCAAACCGCTCACAAACATATCTCAAGTGCTCAACAAAGGACTGAGCCTCATCTAACGTGTTGTAAATCCAAAATGAGGCACGATTTGTCGAAGGTACGCCTAATGCATCCATAAGAGGCTGGGCACAATGATGGCCTGTTCTGACGGCGAAGCCACCCTCGTCCAATAGAAATGCTAGATCTTGCGATTGAATTGAATCGTGAAGAAATGATACAGCACCACTTGATTTTGGGTGACTGGGGTCACCGAAGATACGGATACCAGGTATCTCAAGCATTTGATCAGCTGTCCAAGATGCTATGTCATGGATGTGAGCATGAACCTCTCTCATGTCGAATTGGCTTAGCCATTCTACTGCAGCCCCCCAACCGATAGCCTCGGCGATTCTTGGAGTACCTGTCTCAAACATCGCATGACCTTCTTGGAATGTCGTACCTTCGGTTGATACTCGTCTGATTATGGAACCACCTGTCATGAATGGACCCATTTCTGCCATGGCGTCTGGCTTTACCAAAACACAACCAATTCCGGTTGGACCAGCCATTTTGTGGGCTGAGATTGCAATAAAATCAGCACCCATATTATCGAAGAAAATTCTTTCATGTGGCGCACTCTGAGCGCAATCAAGTAGTACACGAGCACCTACAGCCTGAGATTTCTCAATGATTTCTTCCACAGGATTACGAATTCCTAACACATTGCTAGTATGGACGACACAGACTAGTTTAGCCCCTTCAAGGGCTACTTCAAAGGCTTCCATATCTAGAGTGAATGTTGTGGAGTTGATAGGTACATAGCGAACCTCTACCCCTTTTTCTTTGTTGAGTTCTTGCCATGGAACTATGTCCGCATGGTGCTCCATTTCCGTAACTACAACCACATCATCTTGCTGTAAATTGTATCGAGCCCAGCCATATGCTACCAAATTGATTGCTTCAGTTGCCCCACTTGTGTAAATCATGTTTTCTGGTTTAGTGCCAAAATAGCGTGATATCTTGCTTCTGGCTTCTTCCAAAGCAGTTGTAGCCTCGTCGGCTAAGGTATGGTTGGCTCGATGTGCATTGGAATTGTATTCCTCGTAAAATCGAGTCATCGAATCGATAACAACCTGAGGTTTTTGAGAGGTAGCGGCGTTGTCAAAATAAACCAGTTTCTTACCATTAGGCAACACCCTATCCAGAATTGGAAAATCCGCTCGAATAGCATCAATATCTAGAGCCATGGCTTAACCTCTGGAATAGGGGACTGGATACCTTGATATCAATAGGTGGGATATAATATCCAAACAATTCAAAATCTGAATGCAAAATGGCCATCTTTATCCGCAGAGACCTACTTCGCGGAGACAATGGTAACAACCTCTGGACAAGATGTGGTCGATTCTCTCGGTGGACGAGACTTGAATCAAGACGGATCTGTGATTAATTTAGCAATAGTAGGCAGTAGTCGATTTTATGATTATGAAATATTTGAGAAAGCAATCGAAAATTGGGTAGAAAATAATGGATATCCAGATTTGATAATTGTTGGTGGAGCAAGCGGAGTGGACTATATGGCAGAAAGATGGGCTGACAATAGTTCGATAGAAATTGCAGTTTTTACTGAAGAATGGAGTGATCCAACCAGAAGTTTAGTCGATACGGGAAGAGCAGAGGCTCCGAACACTCTCACCGAGAAAATTCTGAAAGGTGCCTCGCATATTTTGGCGATGCCTTCAGACACCAGTAAATGGACGAGAATAGTCATTGAATTGGCTGCTGAAAGAGGGATTCCAACCTCAATTGTAGAAGTTGAATGATACTATTCTCTTGAAGTACGCATAGCCCCTCGGAGCACTATGGCGAAATTCCTGATGATTACTGCCACCTCCGGCACAAACCTAGAATTGGCGGAAAGATTTTCCAACGTGGCGAAAGACAAAGGCCACGACTCAGATATTGTTGATTTGGCTGCAATGGATTTACCTATGTTCACAGTTGCACGTTCTTCAGACCCCGAGCAATCTCCAGATGTATCCGATCTAACCCAACAAATGATTGAGGCCGATGCTTGGGTAATTGTCGCTCCTGAATACAATGGGTCTTTCCCACCTACTTTGAATAATGCAATTGCTTGGTTATCCCGAGATTGGCAGAACTTTCGAAAGATGTGCACTGGTAAGGCAGTAGGACTCGCTACTCACAGCGGTGGTGGCGGCGCACATGTAATCATGGCCATGCGTAGTATGTTTTCGTTCATTGGAGCAGATGTGATCGGCAGATCATTGACTTCCGGCAGAAATAAAGAAGCAAATCCGGAAACCATCGAAGCAATGATAGACAATCTAGCTGGTTGATTTCTTGCTTGAATGAGGTAATTTGGTGCTCCTGCCGGGATTTGAACCCGGGTCGCCGGGATGAAAACCCGGAATGATGGACCGTGCTACACCACAGGAGCGATGGCTGTCCGAGATACAACTCCCAAATAATCGAATTGGTTAGAATCATTCTTCTTCATCGAGTAGACCTTTCCACCAGCGAGCAGCAGGAATCACAA
>NYXO01000023.1 GCA_002685415.1 Methanobacteriota archaeon | reverse complement strand
CTTCCTCAGTACCCAGCACGCACTCAGGAGGTGGGAATAACACTTCAACGAGGCGGTGTCTGGCCAACCATGGAGAAGGGCGTCTCTCTCGAGCGAGCAATCGAATTAGCCCTACAATATCCATTGCCAAAACACACCGAGATTATCCCAATAGATGCAGCAAGAGGGAGNGTCTTAGCATCGACACTAGCATCGAAAGTAGACGACCCTCGATTCGATAACTCAGCAATGGACGGGTTTGCAGTAATAGCCTCAGATTGCCAAAGCCCTAGTGCAGAATTGATTATTATTGGAACAAGCCAGACAGGAGGAGAAATTCCTCCATCGATAACCTCAGGCCAAGCATGCAGAATCATGACAGGAGCCCCACTACCAGCCGGAGCAGATGCGATAGTAATGGTAGAAGATACAGAGGTAGAAGGAGACAAAGTAACTATCAATGGGCCAGCAAGAACAGGATACATCCGAAGAAGAGCAGAGAATCTTTCCATAGGACAAGAAGCACTTCCTGCAGGAACTCTCCTTTCTTCCGCGAGTATTGCATTAGCTGGCACAATGGGGCACGGAGAAGTCGAAGTAATCAAGAAACCAAGAATTGCTATCCTATCCACAGGAGATGAGCTAGTTCAACCAGGCACAGAACTTGAACCGGGACAAATATACGAATCCAATTCTCACGCCCTCGCCTCATTGGTTGAATCGATGGGCTGCGAAGCAGTAAGACACGAATCAGCGAACGATTCTATGGATGAATTGAGAACAACATTAGACTCACTTTCCACTTGTGACGCGATCCTCACAAGCGGAGGAGTTAGTATGGGAGAATGGGATCTTGTTCGGAAAATTATGGAAGAAGAAGGTAACATATCATTCTGGAGGATGAAGCTCAGACCAGGAGGCCCCCCATTGTTTGGAACATGGAAAGGAACACCTTTGTTCGGCCTTCCAGGAAACCCTGTGAGCAGCCTCGTTGTATTCCATGTTCTAGTTGCTCCATGGATTGCAAAATCACTTGGATATCACGAAGAGATGGGTCCAAGACTAAGTCACAAAGTTTCAGTTAAACTCCAAGAAGACATCCCTGGAGCACCTGGTAAACTATGCCTAAGGCGAATCCAAATTAGATCTGAAAATGGGCAATTACTCGCCACAACCCACACACATCAGGGCAGTGGAAACATGCATAGCATGGTATCCCACAACGGACTCACACTCCTTCCTCCCGATACTGATGGTGAAGCGGGCAAAGTCATAGACGCAATATGGATAATCTAGAGATTATTCACTCAAATATTTCTCATTAGATATATTTTCGATAAACATTCTCAATATTGCAATTCCGATAACTCCACTTAGAGTGAAGAGAATCATTGACGAGACTCCTTCAGACGATATTGCCACACGGATTATGACAGTTGAGAGCACGAACCCAGTGTTGCGGGCGAGATTTCCGAAGTCGGTGTAGAACCAATACGAGATAAGTAATATCAGGATATCAGCCAGTATCAGGAAGGTGAAGAAATCAAGGAAAAATATGGCACGATCAACCGAACCTCCCCCCTCTTGTACCGCACTAATCCAGCTTAGCAAAGATATCGCACCAATTACAATGAATACAATCAGCATTATGTTTGCAATAGCCATCTTTGTCGTTATGAAAGCCGTAACATCATCAGACAGAATCTTGTCATCATCACCTTTTGAACTGATTTTATGGTAGGTCAATGAAGTGTAGAACAGCGCAAGGAAAGCCGCGCATTCGACCAAAAGGAAGCCAACATCATCGTTGATTTCCCATTCTTCGGAATTTCCAACCTCTGACAATCTCTTGAGTATATCTCGAACGACAAGCAAAGTCGCTATTTCGTATTGCTTTCCGACCGAAGACGAAAAAGAATCGGGGATTGTTCTAATCAACTGATATACCTCGTACACTAGTAGAATAGAGAAAGGAGTGTATAGTGTCGCAAGCGGTGAATTAACCAGTTCAACCGAGTCACCGGTAACAGTTATTTGCCCTGAGGCATGTAAGGCCCAAACCACCAAATGGGAAAAAAACCCAAGAACTGCAAATCCAATTGCCGCACGACGAACTATATCGTCAGAGCTATCACCCATCAGGGTTGTAAACACCCCTTCCACAGTGTATTTCACATCCGAAATCGAAAACCCCTCGCATATAATTGTGAATTTCGAAAAACAAAACAAACAAAATTTTGATTAAAAACATCACATAATATACTCACCCTCATCACATATACATCATGCCTCGATACACATTTGCAGGACTAACAGTCCCACAGGTGACAGTAATTACTGGGATTTTAATGTCGATTGTTGGACTTACATTCTTCGGTTTTACCGATTATCTAACTGCGTTATTCCCCTCTCTTTTCGGCATAATACTTGTTGCCAGTGGAACGGTATCAATATACAGGCCAGAGTATAATGCAATATCCATGCACTTCGCAGTGTTGGCATCTTTCCTGAGCGCACTACTTGGTTTCTCCACAGCAATATTTGGCTCGTGGGCGACCACTGTGTCATTGATTGAACAGTTGATGATGAGCTCTCTTGCGACCGCTCACCTAGGCGTGTGCATAGCAGCCTTCGCCTACGGACGTTCGGATGAAAGCGCAATAACTCAAGCCTGCGGAATAAANACGAGCACATCTCTAGAAAAGGNATCTAGCCCAGTTCCAGCAACAGTAGCAGCAATATCCATCGATCGATGAAAGACATGCTCNGTTCCGATATAGTAATTAGTCCAATTTATACATCTCAGGCATTATTCCCTAGAATCGAACCAGGACCAAGGTCGCGCCAAAGCGATTAGGCCTGACGGGAAAAGTAAGAAACAAGCCCACAGACTCAATCCAGCACCACTCCAAATGGTTTCACAAGTACTGTCACATGTGCCACCAGAGAATCCCAACCCAGGCCCCAATGACATTAACAACGAGATAAATCCAAGAAGAATCATGAGTAAGAACATCGTAATACTCCCTGCAATCATAGANAATCCAATTATTCGAGCCATTGACCCTTCGGATCTTTCCAGAATAAATTTTTCTTGAACATACGATATAGGATCATTTCCAACGAGAGGAGGCGCAGAAGGGGTCTCCGCCTCATTGGTAAGCGCATCCGAATTTTCTTGCGAGTCACTTTGAGAGCGAGTTACCAAAACTGTCTTTTTACTCTTCGTTCCTAATGCAAATGCCAACCAAACCATTGAACATAAGCACATGGATATGGAAAGCAAACTCATGCAACAAGAGGTTTGAATAAAACCAGAGTCGACCGTGTCTCCCTCATTGTATTGCGTGTTAGCAGAGATATTTATTGACACGAAAATGAGAATCGAGATACCAGCAAGAATTACCGGTCCAATGAACTTCTTCAAGTTCATACTTACACCGGAATTTGAAACGATTTTTCAATTNTACCGATAAAAAATGATTTGTGATGCTAATTCAAATTAATGAAATTTACAGATTTCATATACATGACTTCAAGGACAATCTCTCTCACCGACGACCTACCATAAGGGGTGCAAGACTTGGCGAGGNGTAGTAAGAANGGNNCTTCTAACGACGGTTGGATAGTCGTTCGAGGAGCTCGCACTCACAATCTCAGAGATATCGATGTAGAGATACCTCGTGGTAAATTCGTCGTTATATCTGGNGTTTCTGGCTCNGGAAAGTCAAGCCTCGCATTCGACACNCTCTATGCAGANGGCCAGCGAAGATATGTTGAGTCCTTGTCATCCTATGCNAGACAATTCCTAGGACAAATGAAAAAACCCGACTGTGATAGTATTGAGGGGCTTTCTCCNGCAATTAGCATAGATCAAAAACAAGGNAGCCATAACCCNAGATCAACAGTAGCAACAGTAACNGAAATCATGGATTATCTGAGACTNCTATGGGCTAGAATAGGCCTACCNCATTGTCCGNAATGTGGNAAAGAGGTGGCNAGAAGAACAGTCCAGGAAATAGTNGACGACGTTCTATGGAGATTCGAGGGGCACGCAATCTCAATTTGGTCTCCCGCAATTCGTGCCAGAAAAGGAACTCATGCNGATTTATTCAACGCACTAGTGGAACAAGGCTACCTTCACGGGAGAGTAAANGGTNGAGATGCAGAGTTCGAAGACCCACCAACNTTGGAGAAGAANCTNCGACATGACATAGACGTAAGGGTGGANAGNCTTCGACTATCTAGGNCGTCAAAGCAGAGATTGACCGAGGCAATATCTGAGGGNATGAGAATCGGAGGCGGAGCAGTCGCTGTTGAGAGCCTGGAAGCGCCAGTAGCAACTCCAGAGGATAATGCGAAGGACCAGAGATTCCAAACTCAAATCGGCGAGACAATATCATACACAGAGGAATTTGCCTGCCCGGAGCATGGTTCGTTCCTCCCGGAAATGAGCCCGCGCGTATTCTCATTCAACAACCCATTAGGGGCATGTCCCTCATGCCAGGGTCTGGGAGTTCAGAGAGAATTTTCTGCCGACTTGGTGATTGATAGACTAGCGACAGTTGAGGAAGGATGCATACGCCCATTCCGAACCTCAATGATGTCAGGTTGGTACCGCTCTCAAATGACTCAAGTTTGCGAACATTATGGCATATCGCCATTCATTCCCTTTGGGGAATTAGACGATGATGCAAAAGACATACTTCTGCATGGCAGTGGAAGTACAGCCATCAATTTCCAATTTACATCAGACAAAGGCTCATCGTATAATATGACAAGACCCTGGGAGGGTGTTTTCGCAAGAATAAGACGAACATACACTGAGACATCTTCTGACCGAACCCGTTCACGCCTAGCCTCTTACATGACCGATGAGCACTGTAATGATTGCAATGGAAGAAAACTAAACAACGCCGTAAGCGGAGTCACAGTAGGAGACGTCACCCTCCCTAATTTTTCATCTTGCAGTGTGATTGAAGCACTCGCCGTAGTTCAGAATTGGCGAATTGGCGAAACTGACGAAACTTGGGAAAAATTGGAGCGAGACGTACCCAATACCGAAATTGTGAATCAAGTAAAGCATCTCGATGAGAGAAATTTATTCATCGGTAAAGAAATCATCAAGGAGATTGAAGCACGATTGAGGTTCCTCGCCCTCGTTGGATTGGACTACCTAACNTTNGACCGAAANGCAAACACACTCTCTGGCGGAGAATCACAAAGGATACGTCTNGCAACGCAAATNGGCACTAGANTGACNGGGGTGATGTANGTACTCGATGAACCCTCNATTGGNCTCCATNCNNGAGATAATGATCGGCTATTGGAGACNCTTAGAGAACTCACAGATNTAGGAAACACCCTCTTGGTGGTCGAACACGACGANGCGACCCTAAGACAGGCAGATTGGCTAGTCGATATCGGAGTAGGCGCAGGAAANGAAGGAGGAGAAGTAGTCGCTAATGGNGATCTCAAATCCTTACTTTCTTCCAAAGAAAGCATGACTGCGGCCTATCTNTCNGGAAGAAAATCCATACCNCTNCCAGAAGATTNGGCTAGCCCTGATGCCGANAGAATGCTTACGATTCGAGGNGCNAGACAAAACAACNTGAGAGATTTAGANGTCGAAATTCCANTNGGNTGTATGATTGCGGTAACAGGTGTATCTGGCTCCGGTAAATCNTCCNTAGTAACCGGAACNCTNGCTCCAGCCCTNTTGNGAGAATTACACGGNGCCGANGTATCNCCNGGAAGTTATGANCGGCTTGAAGGNACNGAGCANATTGACAAAACAATAGTCATCGACCAATCTCCAATTGGTAGAACNCCTCGTTCTAATGCGGCAACATACACTGGAGCATTTACTCCAATCCGAGAGTTATTCGCTGAGACCAAACTATCCCGAGANAGAGGATACGGTCCCGGCCANTTCTCTTTCAATGTAAANGGAGGTAGATGCGAGGCGTGCAAAGGCGCGGGCTCAATGAAATTGGAAATGAACTTCCTCCCCGATGTTTGGGTTACTTGTGATATTTGTAAGGGCAAACGGTACACCCGAGAGACGCTAGAAGTAAAATGGCGGGGGAAGACAATTTTTGATATTCTAGAGATGCCCGTTGAAGAGGCCACAAAATTCTTCGAAAATCAAAAGAAAATCCACAGAATACTCTCTACACTCGAGGATGTAGGTTTGGGATATATTCGGCTTGGGCAACCTGCAACCACCCTATCAGGCGGCGAAGCGCAGAGAGTAAAACTCGCAACGGAACTACACCGACCAGCTAGGAAACATACAGTGTATATCCTTGACGAACCGACAACCGGATTGGCAATGTCAGACGTTCACCAATTGATCGATGTCCTTCTTAGATTGCGAAGAAATGGGCATACTGTCATAGTTATCGAGCATCATTTGGATGTGGTAAAGTGTGCAGATTGGGTACTAGACTTGGGTCCAGAAGGTGGGGAACGCGGTGGCGCAATCGTAGCTGAGGGAACGCCTCAACAGGTAGCAAATAGTAAGGCGAGCTTTACTGGAAAGCACCTGCAAGAACTAGTCTAAGCGCCATTTAGGGACTCTAAAGCAAATGAGACATGCAATGCAGTGCCCAAAGGTAACGCATCCTCATCAACCTTGAATTGAGGAGTATGTACATTGTATATACAGCCCTTATCTGGATTATTTACACCAAGAACAACAAAACACCCATTTGTTTTCTGAGTGTAGAAAGCAAAATCTTCTCCCCCCATAACAGGCGCTAATTCGTTGACGTTTTCTTCACCAATCAAGGATTCAGCTACACCCTTTGCAAAACCCCAAGTTTCTGGATCATTGTAGGTTGGAGGATAATCGTTACCTGGAAACTCAACACTTACTTCACAACCATTCGCTCGACCAACTAAATCGCAGATTTCTGATACTCTTTTCTGCAAACGCCTCAAACCATCCATTGTCAATGATCGCACAGTCCCTTTTATTGCGACAGATTCCGGAATGACGTTATGCGCATCACCTCCATTTATTGCAGTCACACTTACTACTGCAGACTCCAAAGGATCCGTCTCTCTCGATACAATACTTTGGAGAGAATCTACAATCCTAGAGGAAGCTAGAACAGGGTCAACACAAAAATGTGGAGAAGCCGCGTGGCCACCAACGCCTTTCACTTGAATATTCATGAAGCTAGCAGCCGCCAGGAACGACCCTGCTCTAGAACCCACTTGCCCTGTAGGCATTCTAGGCCAAACATGTAATCCGAATATACGCTCAACCTCTGGATTTTCTAACGCGCCTTCATTGGTCATTTTTTGCCCTCCAGCCCCGCCTTCTTCGGCAGGCTGGAATAGGAAT
>NYXO01000077.1 GCA_002685415.1 Methanobacteriota archaeon | reverse complement strand
CAATTTTATTTCTAACTGCTGGGTTGTTTTTAAATGCTCAGTATTACTCAATAACTTTCGTAAATGTTCCTCAAGAGAATGTTGCAGAGTTTGAAAGACTTGAAACTACTTATTGGTCAAAAGTAGCTAAACACAATATTGAAAACGGTAAACAAATTAATTGGGGTTTAGTAACTAGAGTAGGTGGTGGAACAGATACTTGGAATTATGCTTTTATTAATGTGTATGAAACAGCTGAACAAATGACTGATAATTCTGTGTGGGATCCAAAATCAATCTTAGGCATAGACCCTCAAGATATTTCAACTAATCATTTATATGCAGGAGCAGGTTTAACTCATTGGAGTGTAAAATCTGCAATTAATGACCCAAGAAATAGTGGAACTGCATCAGTATGGAATTTTGGTAGACCAGCAAATGTTGGTGCATTTATTGATGAAAATCAAAAACTTTGGGGTCCAGCCTTTGAAAAGAATATGGGTGGAAGAGTTAGCTGGGGAGTTGGTCAAAAGTTAAATAACATTGAAGATCAATATTCAACAGTAATGACTTGGGATTCTTTTAAGTCAGTTGCGGATGCTATTAAGTTCATGAATGGTGAGTTTAATCAACCACAAGTAAGAAACTCTAAAATGACTGAAATTATGCCTGATGGCTTTACAGCAAGAGTAATTGTGACAGATGTAATGTGGGCAGTAGATTAATCTAAAAAATTTACTTTAAAAAAGACCTCCAGGTGGGGTCTTTTTTTTATGAAAATATCAAGGAAAAAGCCATTATTATCATTAACGCATTTTCTATAAAAGTTGCTTCAGTCATAGGGAGGTTTAGTGTAGTTCCAAGACAGGCACATTTTATAGTCCTCTTACTTACAAGCGTTTGAGTCACGCCAATGGTTGTAATGCCTAGAACTACAACAGTCAGTATCAAGGCAATCTTAACTTCAAACCTAGTTAAAAACATCATACCTAACAATACCTCTATAAATGGGTAAATAGAACCGTATAACGGAGCTTTTTTTGCAACAGGATCATACATTCTAAAAGACATTGAAAATCCTTTAATATCAAGAATTTTAAAAAAACTAAAAACAATGTAAAATAGGCCCATAAAATCAAGCATTGCATTGCTTGAACTCCAGTTCTTATAATTTAATAATATGCTAGCAATTAATATATATGCAAGAATTATAAATAAGGGCTTAAGTTGTTCAACCTTACTTACTTTATTTATTTTATCACCTTGAATATCTAGATTTAAGGTTTCTTCTTTAGTTACGCTATATTTTGCAGGTAAAATTTCTCTAATTAATGAAAAGCTTACAGGATTTTTTGAATAAATAACTGCTTCTCCACTGGCTAAGTCGACTTTAACATCATCAACTCCATCTAATGAACCTAACTTATCCTTTACAGATGACCTGCAGCCTTCACATGTCATTCCAGATATTTTAAGTGTACTTTTCATTTTGTAAAATTACCTAAATTTATACTTATATGTCAAGAATAAAATCAATACTTCTATTGACTCTGTTTGTTTTAACAACTTCTTGTAATGTGCATACTTTTACATTTGGTGAAGGCCCATCAGAAGGTTATTCTAAAGTTTTAAAACAACATAATTTTATTGGAGGATTTATTTCAAATAAAACGCCTATAATTAATGAAATTAGTAATGAAACTAATTATAGTATTGTTATAAAACAGTCCTTTATTGATGGCGTATTTACTATTTTTTCATTTGGATTATACACACCCACAACAATTATTTTAAAGAAATAGTAAACATATGATAAACAGATAATTACAAACTATACTTCAAGAATAGAATTAGAATTACTTTTATTTGAATTTGTAAAATTAAAGTCAATTCTACCTAAATAAACTCCACCTGAACCAACCTGATTAATAATTACATTATCGTTATTCTTATTTTTTAAAATAAGTGGTTCTTTAAGAAATGTATGTGTGTGTCCACCAATAATTAAATCTATACCACTTGTAAGCTTAGCTAACTTTGTATCGCTAATTTTATCTGAACTATATTCATGACCTAAATGTGAAACACAAATGACTAGATCACATTTTTTCTCATTCTTTAAAACTTTTACCATTTCGTATGATATTTCAACTGGGTCATAATACTTGGTTTCCTGGTAAAGATCTGGGTTTACAAGTCCTTTAAGCTCAATGCCTAGACCAAACACACCTATTTTAACACCTTCTTTTCTGTATATTTTATATGGAGTTGTTATTCCCTCTAATTCAGTATTTACAAAATCATAATTTGATACAATAAATTGGAAATTTGTTTTTAAAATATTCTTTTTTAGAGTATCTAATCCGGCATCAAATTCATGATTTCCAATTGTGGCTGCGTTATAACCCATTTCTTTCATAAGTTTTAGTTCTAATTCTCCTTGAAAGAAATTGAAGTAAGGAGTTCCTTGGAAGATATCGCCCGCATCAAAAATTAAAGTATTAGGATTGACTGATCTAATTCCTTCGAATATATTTGCTCTTCTCGCGAAACCACCTCTATTAGGAAATCTATTATGATTTTCAGGAAAAGGTTCAATTTGACTATGCACATCATTAGAATGAAGAATTGTAATTTTTACATCTCTAAAAAGTTGAGTACATGAGTTTAGACCTAAAACTGATAGGGATGCAATACTGGAGTTATATATAAATCTTCGTCTATTCATTTCTAATAAATCTATTATCAACTCTTGAATCTAAATTCTCTTTATTAATTGTATAATCAATAAATGCATCTCTCAAGGAATATCCAAGCTGGTAAACGTTTGAGTTTTTTTCTAAAAAAAACATATTATCTCCTCCTGATAATAAATAATCATTTGTGGCAAGAAAAAACTTATTATTTGATGAGCTTTCTTTATTAATAAGAGCTTTATCATTCATTATACTAAAGCCGGATATTGGATGTGGAAACTTTTCATTGATTAAAAATAAGACCATTTCATCAAATACTTCCTTTGAAATCTCTAACACAACTATTTCATTTTCAAAGGGTAATATTTTATATGCATCAGTTAATTTTATTTCCCCTTCAAATAAGGAAGATCTAATGCCTCCATGATTTTGAAGGACAAAGTCAATATTATTTCCAAAACTTTTATAAAAGATAGAATCTGCTTGCTTAAAAATAATATCTGCAATTAAATTTCCTAATGAAGAATTAAATTTAGTTTTAGAGTAATCATCTTTAGTATATAGACCTTTTGAAAAACCAATGACATTGTCAAGCTTAAAATCAATAGAATCTCTGTAAACATTAATTATATTATTTACCGTTGAGTCCTCTGGTCCAATTATATCAATTCTAGAATAGTCTACATTATTGTAATTATAGTTAGATAAACAACCACCTAAAGATAATGCTGAGCCAATAAATAATATTTGGTAAAATTTATTCAATTAGACTAGTTATTAGTTACTAAATATACTTATATAGTTTAAATTTAATAATAGGAATGAAATATTTTAAAGACCTGATAAAAAAAGCTCTCTTTTACTTTATACTATTTACTGGATTAGTGTTATCATCAATGATATTTGATAGCTTTATTGATACAACTGATGATAGTGGATATCTTATAGCAGTAGGTATATGCTGTTTAGTTTTTTTTGTAATAGAATATTTAATCCCTAAAATGAAGAATTAGATANTTTCTCTAACTAAAATTGCTATTATCATTAGGACAAATACTATGAATCCGATAAAGAAAATTAAAGATTCCATACTTTAATTTAATCATATTTAACCAAATTTCATAGATTTAGTNACCAATTAATACTCTTAAAATGAATGAAACAGAGTTCTTGAGAATAATTTTTATGGTAGTATTTATTGTTCTAGCATTAAGATTTCTTTTTAAAAAGAGAAGATAAAAATCATGATTACAATTTATGTATTGACATCTTTATTATATTTGGGTATAATCATAAATTAACANAATGAAAAATTTTTTAATTACAGCTATTGCTGTTTTATTTACTATTTCAGGTTTCTCCCAAAGAGACCCTGATCAAGTTTACTTGTCCACTTTTGTATATACTCCTAAAGATGGAATGAGAGATAAATTTGAGTCTGCTGCTGCCAAAAAGACTCAAATGTTTAATAATAAAGAAGGTAATTATATTATTACTTATAGAATTCTTAGTGGTCCAGATGAGGGTTCATATTTGAGATTATTGATTTTCCAACAGTCTTCTAATTATAACAGCTTATTACAAGATGGAGAGGGTGAATATTGGGAAAAAAATGTAGCTCAATATGTAAAGTCCTCAGGGGGAATGCAAACNTGGGTATTACTTCAGCCTTTGAATATNGGAGAGGATGGTCCTCCACCAAGGTTTTTAGAACGAACAGTTAGAGTATCTAAGCCTGGAATGAATGATTACATAACTAAATGGATGTATAGAGCGGGTAAAACTGTTGAAAAAATGATGGATAATAATTCACTTAGAAGATCATTTAAATTAGTTTCTGGTGGAAATCCAAATGTTTATGCATCATTTAGAGGTTTTGATAGTTATCCTCATTGGGGAGATGGAACCTTTGATGAAACATATGATGAGTTATTTGGATGGAAACAAGCTTCAATGGATAGGAAATCTTTGAACAAAGCAATGATGGANTGGGGATTTAATGTTATATCTCTTGAACGAGTTGATTCNATGTTACCCAAAGATATANTTGACCAAATTAATGACTANNATATAAAAAGAAAAAGGCTCCAAATGGAGCCTTTTTTATTGTAGTAAAGAAAGAGCTCCGTGGAGCTCTTTCATCCAAACAAAATAATTACACTCAATTATTCTGGAAGTACTACATTATTAATTGCATGTATNACTCCNTTAGAAGTTTCTACATCCGTAATNATAACTTTAGCTTTGTTACCCTTAGCATCTTTTACATATACATCACCTTCCCATAANTTAAGGGTTAGATCNTTACCTTGTAAAGTTNTGACAGNAAACTGTCCNCCATTNTCGNTGATNGCATTTACAACATCAGTAGCCATAAATTTTCCAGCAACAACNTGGTATGTAAGAATAGANTGTAAAGTCTCCTTATTNTCTGGCTTTAATAAAGTCTCTAAAGTACCTTCAGGTAAATTATTGAAACCATCATTAGTAGGGGCAAATACTGTAAACGGTCCTTCTGAAGAAAGAGCATCAACTAATTCACCTGCTTGAACTGCAGCAACAAGAGTAGAGAAGTTTTCGTTAGAAACAGCAGTTTCTACAATGTTCATCTCGCTAATGTTAGATGTAAGTACAAGACTTAAAAACGAATATTTAAAAAAATTAATTAACATGTTTTACTTAATTAAAATGAATCGCAAAAATTCTATTTTTTTAGAGAAATCTGGATAATGAAAACTTGTTTAACTTTTATTTAATAAATCTTTTAACATAATTTTAAATGTTATAAATTAAGTGTGAATGAAAACCAGNTCTCNAAAANTTTGCNTTTTACTTTTACTNTCATTAACATTTTGTAGTAAAGATTCTTCANAAGAACAANTTCAAAATCAAGAAATTGATAATTATGAATTTGAAGAATTGGGAAGTGATNCACCTTATATATATGGTCAGAGTTATAANGGGAGAAANNCATATACAACATATTATCCNGGTAATATTCCAATAATTCTTAGTATACCCCATGGGGGAGATATATCNCCATCTGAGATCTCAAATAGAACTTATGGAGTAACAGTTACAGACTCAAATACTATTGAATTAGGTATGGCTATTAGTAACTATTTATTCTCAAATTATAGTATCAGACCGTATATAGTTGTAAACAATCTCAAGAGGACAAAACTAGATGCAAATAGAGACAAAACTGAAGCTGCTCAGGGTAATATTTTCGCAGAAAGAGCTTTTGATGAATTTCACTATTATATAAGTTCCGCTAGAGACGAAATAATTAAAAATTTTAATACAGGACTGCTTTTTGATATTCATGGTCATGGTGCTAATCCAGATGGTTTTGTTGATCTTAGAACATGGATTGGTTACCTTCTATCAGGAAGTGAGCTTGATAGCTCAGACGGATACTTAGACCAAAATATAAATATAGATGAGACAAGTATATATAGTATGATTAACTCTTCTGACGAGTCTCTATCAAATTTAATAAGAGGTCCAAATAGCTTAGGTTCAATTTTTGAGAGAAATAATTATACAGCACTCCCTAGCTCAGAGAGTCCTGGTCCTGAGGGTATGAGGTACTTCAGTGGAGGATTCAATACTTTTCTTTACGGGACTAATAAAAACTTTAATTTTAGTGCTATTCAACTTGAATTTCCTTATCCTGGTTTAAGAGATACCTCTTCATCAAGAAACTTATTCGCAATTGCTTTTTCAGAGATAATACATGAATACTTTCTTTATCACTATAATATAGATCTATTCTCCTTATGATTATCTTTACAAAAAAAACCTATGGACTTTAAAGAGATCTTCACAGCCAGCATGATCCTTTTTGCTATTATTGATATAATTGGTGCTACTCCTATAGTTATTTCATTAAGAGAAAAGGTTGGAAAGATAGAGTCAGAGAAAGCAACTATAGTATCAATGATAATCATGATTGGATTTCTATTTCTTGGTGAAGAAATTCTAAACTTAATTGGAATTGATATTAATTCATTTGCAGTTGCTGGTTCGATCGTTATCTTTTTTATTGCACTTGAAATGGTCCTTGGTGTTACTATTTTTCAGGGTGATGAACCTGAAACTGCATCAATAGTTCCAATTGCATTTCCAATAATTGCTGGAGCAGGTACTTTAACAACCCTGCTTTCTCTTAGAGCGGAGTATGAGCTTATAAATGTAATAATCGCAATTATCATAAATTCAGTTTTTGTATATGTAATACTTAAATCTTCTACTAGAATTGAAAGGTTTTTAGGAAAAAATGGAATTGCTATTATTAGAAGAGTTTTTGGAATTATTCTACTTTCAATATCAGTAAAGTTATTTTCAACAAATATTAGTTTAATAGTTTAAGGTTAATGAGATACTTTAAGCTCATAACAATATACTTTATGTCAAT
>NYXO01000012.1 GCA_002685415.1 Methanobacteriota archaeon | reverse complement strand
ACAAATCGAAGACGGTCAAGAGCGCTGTGTATTGATGGGAGTTACAGGCTCTGGCAAGACCTTCGCTATGGCAAATATCATCCAGAGATTGGGATTGCCGACGTTGATTTTGTCTCATAACAAAACCCTCGCTCGACAGTTATGGCAGGAGATGAGCGAGCTATTTCCAGAGAATGCTGTAGAGTACTTCGTAAGTTACTACGATTACTATCAACCAGAGGCTTACCTGCCTAATCGAGACTTATACATCGATAAAGAATTGCAAATGAATGAGAGAATCGAACAAGAACGATTCTCCACTGTTGCAAGCCTTGTTACTCGTCCTGATGTGATAACTGTTGGAACGGTTAGCGCAATTTATGGTTTGAATCCTCCAGAAGCATTCCAAGAATCATATTTGCATTTGCAGGTTGGGGAAGCGCGAGAACCACAGGATGTAATGCGTGACTTGGTTGAGATGCAATATCGAAGAACAACCGGAGACATTGCTAGAGGAGATGTCAGACTTCGAGGAGAAGTCCTCGATGTCTGGATGCCCAGTCGAGATGATCCCATCAGGATTCGATTCGGCTGGGATGGAATAGAAAAAATCACAGTTTGCGAAGCGGTTTCTTGGGAACCACTTGACGAGTTCGAAGAGGCTTGGATTCATCCTAAGGAGTTCTACATGACCAGCGAGGATAGATTCCTGCAAGCGATTGAGGACATCGAAGATGAACTAGATGAAAGAATAAATTTCTATGAGAGAAAAGGTAGAGACTTAGAAGCTCATAGAATTGAGCAGCGGACTAAGTTCGATTTAGAGATGCTACGCGAGACCGGTTCTTGCAAAGGTGTCGAAAATTACTCCATGCACTTCGACGGAAGGCAACCTGGGGAGCGCCCATATTGCTTACTTGATTTCTACCGTTATTGTGCTGAATCATATCATGGCGGTGGGGAGAAATATTTGGTAATCATGGATGAGAGTCACGTCACATTACCACAAGTGGGCGGTATGTTTGGCGGAGATTGGTCAAGAAAAGCCAATCTGGTTGAATACGGATTCAGACTTCGTAGTGCCCATGACAATCGTCCGCTAAAGCTCGCAGAATTCCAAGAATTGATTCCTCAGATGCTCTATGTCAGCGCAACTCCTGGAGAAAGGGAGTTGCGCCACCTAGCTGAAATTTCAGGCAAAAAAGTGCATGAAGGATTACTACACGCACCAGCCGCAGGAGGTGCAGGAGAACCTGATGTTGACAAGAAAGTTGCAAGATATTCGATGGAAGAGATTCTCGTTGACCTGCCCGAAGTTGTTAGAATGGAAATTCGTCCTACTGGGTTACTGGATCCTGATATCGAAGTAAGACCTACCAAGGGTCAGGTCGACGATTTACTCAGTGAAATCAACCAATGTGTTGAGAGAGGAGAACGAGTATTGGTCACTGTGATGACGATTAAATTCGCTGAAGAAGTTGCAGAGTATTTGCTCAAAATGAATGTCAAAGCACACTATCTTCACTCTGAAATTGATACGATAGAAAGAACTGAAATTATCAAAGCGTTGAGGTTAGGTCATATCGATGTAATTGTGGGAATCAATCTTCTCCGGGAAGGTCTCGATATCCCAGAGGTTTCCCTGGTTGCAATTTTTGATGCGGAACGTGAGGGATTCCTCAGGAACGAACGATCATTGTTACAGACCATTGGAAGAGCGAGTCGAAACGAAAATGGAAAGGTGATTTTGTATGCCGATTCCGTTTCTCCTTCAATGGAGGCTGCAATAGTGCAAACAAATGCAAGAAGACGTAGGCAAGAGGCATACAACGCCGATAATGGAATCACCCCGAAGACAATTCGAAAGGCGCTACCAGTAATGGGTGCAGAAGTTGAAGATTTGATGGCTGGAGCTGCAGGTAAGGGCAAGGCTGGAGGACGAAGGTTAGTCGCTCGTAAGCCAGGAACGAAAGGCCTTGATGGAATCGTTAAGAAATTTGGACTCGGAGCTGGTGCATGGAATTCGACAGATTCTGTTCTGGATAACATAAGCCAACCAGAATGGGTTGATGCCGCATACGAGGCATTGACTGAAGATGATGTTGAAGATACTCCAATTGACCATAGTGAGCGAAGCAAATTGATTGAGAGGCTTGAGAAAGAAATGAAACAGGCAGCNGCTAGACTTGACTTCGAACGAGCTGCGGCACTTAGAGATCGAATCTATCAGATTCAGACTGCGAAATAATACAAAATATAGAACAANTCCTTTGGAATTGNATTAGTTGTATTGAATACGAAAGAGCGAGCCGGACGAATCNTGNCCGCATACTCGCGTGATGANTTCTCGGCTCCAGTCGAGGANTATGACTTCGGTTCTGTAGATAGTCCACGTGATCTCATCGATCAGATGGCAAGAGCAGGAGGNTTCACTGCGACCAAACTCGCTCACGCGCGAGATATTCTTAGCGAATCAATGACAAAAACAAATGATGACGGGGTTTTGAATTGGCTCTCATTCCCTGCTTGCTTGTGTGCTACAGGAACTCGAGGATTTTTCCTTGAGGCCGTAAAGCGAAAGTCATTCAATGTCATTATCACAACTTGCGGTACATTGGATCACGATATCGCAAGAACCTATCAAGACTACTTCCATGGGGATTTCAATCTCGACGATATCGCTCTCGGAGAAGAGGGGCTAAATCGCCTTGGTAACGTCATCGTACCAAACGAATGCTATGGAGAAATTCTCGAAAGAGTTGTACTTCCTTGGCTGGATGAAATCGAAGAAGAAAGGTTAGCAGCTAATCCGGATAATCCCTGGCTGGGATTTGGATCCGTGGAACTCTGCTGGGCTATGGGAGATCGAATTGAAGACGAAACCTCCCTTCTTTACTGGATTGCAAAACATCGCATACCGATGGTNATCCCTGGACTTTCNGATGGATCNATTGGNGCACAATTATTCATGCATCGNCANAAGAATCCAAACTTCATNGTNGATTTNCTCGCTGACGANCAAATTCTNTCTGANCTNACNTGGACNGCNGAGGAATCNCATGCATTNATGGTNGGNGGNGGNATTTCNAANCACCANGTNATTTGGTGGAATCANTATCGNGATGGNNTNGATTCNGCAGTTGGAATTACNACNGCTCCCGAACACGATGGNTCTCTNTCNGGNGCTCGACTTAAGGAAGCGATTTCTTGGGGCAAGGTTCGACCTGANGCNCCACATGTNGTNGTNGAAGGAGANGCNAGTGTNTTNCTTCCNTTNNTNGGNGCTGACCTNTTNTCATGANTNGNNNNTTTCGGCNNNNTNANTTNNCTATTNNNAGNNNCTTTGNNNTCATCTNNNNCGGGANATTGCTTAAGTGNNGTCNNNGTTGNGNNGNGCTTNATGTCCGTAGAGGCAATGATGCAGAANATGATTGATGAATTGACCGACGCTATGAAAGATGCTGCAAAGCACGACAAGGGNGTNAACGCAGCTGGAACAAGAGTCCGCAAGACNATGCAGAGCATTAAGNCTGCAGCNCAGGACGTTAGGAAGCAAGTCCAAGCAGACCGCTCCTGAACATTAGATTACGATCTATTGTTTTCATTCGCCCTGCGAATGAGCGAACAGTTCCATCAACCCCACGCGCATAGCGGTTAGAGGCCTCCATCCCTCTTCTCGACCAGATGCTATCATTGCATTGTGCAATGGAACTAGATTAGGTCGAGAAATTTGGCCCTCAAATTGCTGTGAGGCAGGACTAGGGACGTTGGTAAGAGATTCTACTGTATGGCTAAGATGTAGTGCGTCAGTATATCTCCCCCATAGCAATTTCATTTCGTCTAAAACCGCACTTGAACTCCAAGCGCGGCGACCTGCCAAATCAATCACTCGATTTGGGATTTCAGCATCAGTCAATGAAATCTGTACGATTGCATCTGTAACATCACGAATGTGTACCCAGTGACGAGCATCGATATCGGCAGGAGGGTTNNCCTGTGAACCACTCTTCACCCAATCAATCCAATCTGACAAAACTTCAACACCCCAACCATTTACCTGTTGAGGCACCAGAATGTCGTGAACTCGAAATGTAAGTTTGGCATTTGGAGTTGAAAAATTAGAGGGAATAACGGCAACATCAATTTCGGATGAAAAAGGAGCATTTTCTCCAATGGCGATAATCAAATCTGAATCTTCTTTATCCTCAGTGAAGGTTGCACCAGCTCGTTCTAATCGGTCAGCAAGTGCTAGATATACTGCATCTTGCCTCCCAATAAGGTGCACCGCCTTTGTCATCAAAACTAGCGAGAAGGTTTTCCCTCATGGTTATGATGGCTGGAAAATCAAGCCGTAGTTACCGCAGCTTGCTCTTTTGCGATGAAATGATCTAGACAATTACGTACAATTCCCACAATCATATCAATCTCGGGGCTTGTTAAACCGAAATGGGGGGTAAATCGTAAGGCGTTTTGGCCTCCGTGAATTACACCTAACCCCTGCTCTCGACACCACTCTTCGATTCCCCCGAAGCCAACTACAGGGAATCTGTGCGGGTCTAATTCAGCGCATAGCAGCAAACCAGTGCCCTGTACCAAAGAAATGCAATCTGGATAATCTGCTTGTAATTCACGTAATTTCATGAGGAATTCATCACCAGAGTTTCGAATATTCTCACGCATTGCTGGTGTTATTCTATCCAAAACTGCAACTGCGGTCTCAAGAGCACGTGGGTTAGTCGTCATAGTATTTCCATAAATCCCTACCACATACAATTCCGCAGCACGCTCACTTAATCCTAGAANTGAGAGAGGATATTGACCTGCGTTCAGTGCTTTTGACCAGGTCTCTAAATCAGGCACCTCCGCATCTTGGAAGCCGTCGTAGTCGACTACAGAAAGACAACCTTGGCCTCTCAAACCTGCTTGAATTGAATCTACTAACAATAACGATCCGTGTTCTTTAGTTAGCCTTCTAGCTTCATCATAGAACTCTCGGGTAATGCATTGACCAGGGCTGCCTTCTCCTTGGATTGGCTCCATTGCCATCATTTCGATAAAGAAGCCTTCTTCATCAGCGCGAGCAAAGGTTGCTTGTAAGTCAGAAATATCGTTAGGCTCGACAATGATTGTATTGTCATCTCTGAAGGTTGCTAAATTATTCCTATATCCATCCTTACAGGAATCAGATATGGTTGCTGGACGTTGTGTTCTGCCGTGGAATGCCTGCCTCAGTGCGACTAATTTGATTGGTTTGCCCTCATGTCGTCCGCCTTTAGCGGTCATTTCATTGGCATTAACGTCTGCAATTCTCATTCCAATGGTAACTGATTCAGATCCGCTGTTCAGACAAACGAATCGTGAGAATGGACAATCCCCCCTTGTATGTCCAACCTCCTTTCGTAAAGCATCAGCCAATCTTTTCTGGCTAAATGAAGCGGTCATTACATTGGCCATTACCCAGTTGTCGCTCATTGCATCAATAATTTGGTCAGGGCCATGTCCTGCGCCAAGCATACCGTATCCGCCATTATCATGGATAACTCTTCCATGTGATGTGATTATCCATGGGCCTCTAGCAGCTATCGGAATGTATGGGTTAACTGTCTCGGGCTTGTAGAAGTTGACATAATCTTCCTGGAGTTTGGTGATTAGGTCTGATTCATCTAGCATCAGAGTTGCGGCTCCGACTTCATTTCTTAATGCAGAATGGTTCTCATGTGCTTCAGAAATCGCCCTTACCAAGTCTGAATCAGTGTTGACAAATTGTTCTATCACTGAATCTTCCAAACCTACGGTTCGGACATTTCCGGAATTTGCTCGTANGTCAGCCAGTAGGTCGTATGCTCCAGCCATCAATGTCCCAACGAGCACCCGCTCATCAATATTCTCAATAATTAATTCATCAATTTACAGAATCTAAAGATTCTGNTTTTTTTGGAATCATCGCGATTCTGCCGATCTTTGAGTGGAAAATTGTTCAAACTCAAAGTTCTGATAATCATATAAAAAATTAAATCAGTTTTAATTTTCCAATTGAAATTTTAATTATTGAATGAAATTTTCAATTGAATTATCAGCCAATCTTAACACATAGTATAAGTGCTAATCCGCAGAAGGCAACCTAGGGACAAGCACGGGGGATGCACTAGCCCAACGCAAAACAGAGGGAAAAAAATGAGCGAAGAATACCGAATCCAGGAATTGCTTCAGAGAGAGGTTTACGTCGGAGAAACATTAGTCGGCGTGATTACAGGAGAAAGATCACATCCACGAGATGAATTCGTCAAATCAATGCGGCTTGAGGTCGTTGATGATGTAGCAGGCGAATATATGCGAAAGCCAGCAGATCATGCACCACTGTCGAAAGAGTTAGTCCACAGCATAAGNCCAGATGGAGGCGTAAAGCTCTCGAAATCAATGAGGGAATTACAGCGAAGGTGGCGCAATACCATTCGCATAGACGAACAACTTTGGGCGCCTGATGAATTGGTTGATCGTGCAGTAATGGACAATGATGGAGTCGACATAGGAAATGTCGCAGGATTTGTCAAAGTCAAACGTACGTATCGTGGTGTTGTTGTGAATACTCACGCAATCCTCCGACGCAAATACAACCTGCCCGAACAATTGATTATCCCCGTCAAGCAATTAGCTAGAACTACCGCCTTCTTGGATGAATTGATTCTTCGGTGCACCGTTACAAGACTGGTTACTTTGCCGAGTTATNTACAATTAAACGGCGATTCTGAGTAATTTATCGAGTTTCTTACTTTCACTAAGGCAGTTGAATTGGTGGGCATGGCAGGATTTGAACCTGCGACCTCCCGGTTATCAGCCGGGTGCTCCAGCCAAGCTAAGCTACACGCCCCTGAGCAAACTTGCGACATACATACCCATTTTGAAGATGCCCATCCGGCTATATTCGTTATTGAATGCCAATAGGAGAAGTCATGAAGGACTCACTACTCGCACGGTCCACTCATGCCGGTTGTGAGTGGTTCCTCAGGCCGAGCGATTGCAGAGGCATTGGCTCCGTTATTGGAGATGAAATACGTTGAATTAATCACTCGAAGATTTCCCGATGGAGAGGGCTATGTTAGAGTACCATCCAAATCTATAGATTCAGTTCGTAGCGAACCTGTCATATTGGTATCAAATACCTATCCAGACTCAGGCGTACTTGAGACTATTCTCCTCATGGAGGCTCTTGCTTCTGTAAGAGCAGGAGACCTTTCGAATTACAAAAATGAGGAGCCCCAAAGTCTTCCAGATGTTGGTCCTGGGATTTTCTTGGCCATACCATACTTTGGATACTCTCGCCAAGACAAGAGATTCTCACCTGGCGAGGCTGTAAGTGCTCGAGTTATCGGAGAGATGTTGGCGCGCTGCTGTGATGGAATAGCTATTCTAGATCTTCATGCACCTGAAATACTCGAGGATTTATCCGTGCCTGTTGAATTTGTCAGCGCTATGCCGGAGATTGCAGACAGATTATCAAAAGAAGTGGATCCAGATTTCATTCTGAGTCCAGACAAGGGAGCTATTGACCGAGCAACCGAAGTGGCATCGATAGGCGGATGGGATTTCAGTTATCTCGAAAAGACGAGAATCGATGCCCATACAATCGAACACACCCCGAAAGATCTCGATGTAAACGGAAAGGTTGTTGCGATTGTAGACGACATGATTAGCACAGGCGGCACTATATGCAGAGCTAGTGACGCCCTTCATAGACAAGGCGCCACAGAAGTTCATGCCGCCTGCACACATGGCTTATTCACTGCGGGTGCGATTTCCCGTCTGTCCAATCACGTTGATGGAGTACATAGCACAGATTCTCTTCCAAATCCAAGGGCGGTAGTAAGTTCAGCCCCCGCCCTTGCTCGTGGTCTGAAAAATCTCATGGGATAATCATGGATCATTTCGAGGGCAGAATTTCTTCCTCCGGTTTCACCAGTGGCGATAGAATAGTCGTCGGAGATTGGAAGAAATCGCCCCTAGGTTCCTTCACTAATGTAATGTGGGCGAAACCCGATGGAACTCGAGTATTGCTCTCTCCTAGTCAAAAACACGCAGACTATGTATCTTCATTGTACAATTTCGAAGAAGTCCATATCACCCCGATAGAAGTCATACGGCAAACAAGAAGTATCGAAATCATAGCCCCTCCTCTGAATATCAAATTACGCTGGGGAATTGGAATAGGTTTACCAATTCCAAGACCAAGGTGGTTCATCTCCACAGTAGAGCAACTCGTAGCGAAGGCACTCTTTGGAACCAGTACACATGGATTGACCTGTAATGGATTAAGGGAATGGTACTGTATCTATTCTCTTTCGAAAATCAAACACGCATCAGCATTATGTAATGGAGAGGATTTGGGGAATCCCTCAAATTTCGAAATCAACGCATGTTTTGGATTTAGTGAGCCGCCAAAGAAGCCTTCTTCAGTGCGTTTACGATCGATAATTGAGAGTATTGAACAATTACCGTAGGTAATCCGCTGCGTTTATATGAGCCACGCCGTGCGCCGGACTACCCCACATGAGGAGTGAATCCAATGAGTGTACACATAGCATATGAGACCCCACAAGACGTGCAAGAGCAAGTCTACGAGATGGTAAAGGCCCTAGGAAAGGACGGACGCGGCGCATTAAAGAGAGGTGCAAATGAAGTAACCAAGGCTGCCGANCGCGGAACAGCGCAAATGGTAGTTATGGCAGAAAATGTCAATCCTGGAGAACTTTTAGCACACATCCCAATGATTTGCAAAGAAAAAGAAATTCCTTTCATCTACGTAGAAGANCAATCNTACTTGGCTGAGGCTGCAGGAATGCCAACAGGCACCCGCACAGCTGCAATAGCGGTCATGGACGTTAGCAAGGATGGCGCTGAGCGCTTCAATGAAGTCAAGGGACACTTCGAGACTCTGTCTGCCTGAAGTAACTGAATCGGAAATAACGGAGGAAGTCAGATGGCAGAAGTCGAAGCATGGCCCGCAGAGGTCGTTGAAATTGTTGGCCGCACCGGTATGACTGGTGAGGCGACACAAGTCAAGGTACGTGTAAACGACGCACCTAACCCTCGCGACATTGGTCGCATTATTACTCGTAACGTGGTCGGTCCAGTAAGGATCGGCGATATTCTGATGCTGAAGGATACAGGTCGTGAGGCCCGTCGTCTCAGCGCTCGATGAGGTGATTATTATGCCAGAGCGAAGAGTCTGTAATTTCACCCATGAAGAAATCGAGCCCGGTACCGGAATGATGTTCATCAAGCGCGATGGCAGTGTGTTTTGGTTCAAGGATAGTAAGGCACGCAAGAACCACTTGAAGCTAAAGCGAAATCCTCGCCGACTGAAGTGGACTCGCCGATACGAAAAAGGCGGAATCAAGTGAATACTGTCCTTCGGGTAGAATTCTTACCCCGCTACATCAAGTAGTATGGTTTTCCGCTACTGGATTATGGCTGAAGGCACGGTTAAGTGGTTTAACAGAACAAAGGGTTATGGATTCATAGAGCAAGAAGATGGAGAGGACCTATTTGTCCACAAGAGCCAGGTGGAAGGAGAAATCCGAGACGGCGATACCGTCGAATACGAAATTGGTGAAGGGCCTAAAGGTCCAAACGCAGTAAATGTCAAGAAAACTGAATGATAATTCAGATTGTTTGATTGGTCCAATCAGTACAAGCAGTGTGTGTACACTTTGGTGGGTCAAATAGAATCTTCTCACTAGGGTCGATTAAATCGAGTAGAAGATTCGAGCCTGCACCCTCTTGAATAGTTACAACAGAGCTAGTCGAGGCCGGAAGATAATCCTCTCCGGTACTGGCTAGACTGAGTTTAATTGTGTGACCAGCAGGGACTTGAGCATCCAAGGAAAAGAATTCCATCTTTGCATTAATAGTCTCAATAATTGGCAACCACGTTTGCTCGTCTGTGCNACCTTCATGATATCGTAGGTCCATAATTGCATGACCAATGTGAATGCATGAGCCATTCTCGTTACAGTCCTCTAATAATGCGTAAATTTGCCCTCCAACGGTTGCCGTAGTTACATCGATGTGGAGTCTTGGAAGTCCAGCNATCCAGATATCTTCTTCCAAAGGTTCGGTCTCATAAACAGGGCCGGTTGCACCGTTCGGTAGAATTGTAGTCGTGCCTGCCACATTCATCAGAGAACCACCTAAGTCAAGGGCAAGGGTTGTCATTCCTTCAGGTGGATATCGGTCCTCTAGGCGCCACTGTCCTTGGTTGGTTTGAATTTCAACCCATAGACCGGGTTTCTCTCCCTTATCTAGAAGATAGTAGTCGAACCACTCGAGAAGGTCTTGCATCCAATCGAAGCGAGTCATCTGAGGGTACCCCTCGCGACCTCGACCTTCTCCCGACCTATCGAAGTGGTAATCCGGTCGGTCGGGATAATCATGATCCCATTGTCCAAACAGGCCTTTGGCNTCAATTCCTGCATCTTTGAGTTGATTGATTACTGGAACCGCCATATGTGGATCGACATTCCAGTCATGCATCCCTTGNATTAGGTAGACTGAACCTTCGTAATTGGCTAAAACTCGGTCTAGGAAATATCGTTCCTTCCAATAAGTGCCTGCTGCTTCACCGCCCCACATCCAAGCAGCCACGCCGGTTCCCGGGCCGATGATGTAGTCTGGACACATATTGCCNATATCTTCTGTATCTCCATCTATTCCATATGAGCCATACACTCCATTGTGCATAATTGGTGCTCGAGCCTCAGATGATCCGTTCTTCCACATCAACTCCATTACACCAATGAGCCCTGAAATTGGAACAATTGTCGCGAGGTGCTCATTACCGAATGTTGCCGCTTGCCAAGGGGTTGAGCCATCGTATGACTTTCCAATCATNGCNACNCGTCCATTCGACCAATCCTGNGTGCCNAGCCATGTGACCGCTGCNTCAACNCCNAATTGCTCGGCATTACCCATCAAATCCATACAGTGATTTGANCGTCCTGTACCCATNACAGAAACTTGAGCNAANGCATANCCATGNGGTAATATNTGATCAATTATCATNCTNCCAAGCCANGTNCCTGGTTNTTCAACNGGNCCNGTTTGAACCGAAGCTTCATCGAAATAAGGNCCGAANTCTGCGATTACAGGNACTTTGACTCCTTCCGGAACNTCNGGAAGCCANAGTCCGAGGCTNACCTTACCATTNGGAGCNGCACCTCCTTCTGANANNGGTAAATNGAATTCNACGAAGTGATGANTNGAGTTCCANTCATTTTCTGTNTCCTTCANNGTGTATGGACCNAACTCCATGACGAAGGAATANGGTTGNTCTGTGATGTATGGCCACTCNCTTCTNTCCCANACNGGNACTCNNTCGTATATTCCGAGCTCTTGCTTAACCTCGTCAACAATCTCATCGAAAATTACAGATTGAAGTATGACTGCTAAGAGAATACCAACAACTGCTAACGCACCAGCGGCGAGTGCTAAGCCTCTCTTGTCTATTCCTGCTGAATCTAGTAATTCCGCGATGACCTCTCCAACTGGGGGGATCTGACTAGAAGGAATTTCGGGAGAATCGTCTTCTAGGACTAATTCAGCCTCCAAAACCGGGAGTTGATTCACATCTTGACCTACATGCACATGGCCCTCTGGGCCATGGTCGTGGTCACAGCAGTCCTCTCCCATCTGGGCTTGGGATAAGTGAACCCCTCTTGAGTTAGTCTATCATTCGTCTAAATTTTTCGAACGAGTTTGATTGAAAAAGGAGGGGACGGTCGCCCGCACCATGGGAATGCAGACGACATTCGTAATGGTAAAGCCTGATGGAGTACAAAGAGGTCTTGTTGGTAACATCATCCAACGCTTCGAAAACAAGGGACTGCGCCTTGTTGGCCTACGTCAACTAACTCCTTCCTTGGAACTTGCTGAGAGCCATTATGCAGTTCACTCTGAGCGCCCATTTTACTCCGGCCTGATTGAATTCATTACATCAGATCCAGTTGTCGCTATGGCTTGGACTGGCATTGATGCAATTTCTGTTGCTAGAAACATCATCGGACCAACCAATGGGCGTGAGGCTGCTCCAGGAACCATTCGTGGAGATTTTGCTATGGACATTGGCCACAATATAATCCACGGTTCAGATGGCGAAGATACCGCTGCATTCGAATTGGGACTATGGTTCCCAGATGGTGTAATCGAGTGGACTCGTGATGCAGAGAGCCAGATTTACGAGTGAAATTACTACTTGACTGAGGATTGAGTATGAGGTGTTTGAAATGTCTGGACGCCGTCAACCAATCGTCTCAGTTTTAGGCCATGTTGACCATGGTAAAACCTCGCTTCTAGACCACATTCGAGGATTGGGGTCCGGCCGACAAGCCAGTGTAATGGATAGAGAGGCTGGTGGAATCACCCAACACATCGGTGCAACAGAAGTCCCTGCGGACCTCCTAAACGAATTGTGTGCACCTCTTCTTGGGGGCAAGTCGTTTGATTCCCCAGGCTTGCTTTTCATCGATACACCAGGACACCACTCATTTTCCACACTTCGCTCGCGAGGTGGCGCTTTAGCGGATATTGCAATCTTAATGGTAGACGTAATGGAAGGTGTTCGACCACAAACTATCGAATCTATACGAATCCTAAAGCAAGCAAAGACTCCTTTCGTAATCGCTGCTAACAAAGTTGACCGGATACATGGATGGGATTCAGTTCACGGGCGCTCAATGGCCCAGGCAGTGAGAGAACAAACAAAGGATGCTCAGGCCTTGTTTGAGCAGAGATACTGGGATTTAGTTGGTAAGTTTGCGGAGCATGGATTCAACATAGAAATGTACTCCAAAGTCAAAGATTTCACTCAAGAAATCGCCCTTGTTCCAATTTCAGCTCGTGAGGGAGAAGGTATCCAGGATCTATTAGCCGTCGTAATCGGTCTTGCAGAACGATATTTGGAAGACAAATTAACCGACATCGAAGGTGCTGGTGAAGGCACCGTTTTAGAAATGAAAGAAGAGAGAGGACTCGGAAAGACTCTCGATGTTATCCTCTATCGTGGATCGGTCAAGAAAGGCGACGAAATCGTTCTTGTTACAGACGAAGGCGGAGTATCCACACACGTACGCGGGATGTTTGCACCACGTGGAATGTCAGAAATGCGAGACGCGGGTAATCGATGGGACGACACAGAAGCGGCCCACGCTGCCTCAGGTCTGAAAATCTCGGCTCCAGACCTAGATGGCGTTCTTGCGGGAACTACTCTTAGGGTTGTATCAAATGATACTGAACGCAAAGAGGCCATTTCCCTAGCTGATGCAGAAGCCAACCTTTCAGTCGAATTGGATGAGGAAGGCGTGACCATCAAGGCTGATACCGTTGGTGGGCTAGAGGCTCTAGCCAAGGAATTGCGAGCAGTTGAGGTGCCGATTCGCCACGCCAGCATCGGTAAGGTAAATCGCCGAGATGTTAGAACTGCAGAGAACTCTAACGACCCACTTCACAGAATCATTCTAGCATTCGCTACAGAAATTCTACCGGATGCTGAAGAAGAAATTGAAAACTCAGAAAATGGAGTCAAATATCTGGGTTCAGATATCATTTACCACATTCTGGAAGAACGAGAAGAATGGGTTGAACAACGTACTCGGGAACTTGAAGAAGCTAGTCGAGAAAAAGTCGTATATCCTGGTCGAGTTCTACTACTTCCGGATCACACATTCCGTGTCTCAAAACCTGCAGTAGTTGGAGTTAGAGTACTGGCTGGAAGAATCCACGTTGGACAACGCTTGCTGAAAAATGGTGAGCGCGTTGGACAAATCAAATCTATACGTTCTGGTCAAGATTCCATGAAGGAAGCAAAGCAAGGCGCAGAGGTCGCCGTTGCCATCGATGGAGTCACTGTTGGAAGGCAAATAGACGAGGATGATGTACTATTGGTCGACATTCCAGAATCACATGCAAAGAAGCTGAGAAAGATGGACCTAACAAGTGCAGAATTAGAAGTGCTAGAGGAATTAACAGCGATTCATCGCAAAGATTCGCATTTCTGGGGCCGTTAGAGACTTTGAATCACAAGGCGTTCATAGACACCCAGCGCTTAAGTATCAAAAATTTAGCAGCGTGAATATTCAGGTGTCTCAGATGACTATGGCTGCAAGTGACCCTAAGTCCCGAGAACTTATCCAAACCGTATCACAGATCTCGAATGGTCTGATGGGAGAAGTGGCGAAAGTTATCATTGGAAAGCAAGAAAATCTGCGAAAGGTAAGCATTGGAATTCTATCAAACGCCAACATGCTAATCGAGGATTATCCAGGCTTGGCAAAGACGTTGATGGCTAACACATTCGCAACTGCTCTGGGTTGTAAATTCAAGCGTGTTCAGTTTACTCCCGATTTGCTACCAGCAGATATCATGGGGACTTACATGTATGACCAACAAGCTGGAGAGTTCAAACTTCGTCCAGGTCCACTATTCACCAACGTTCTACTCGCTGACGAAATTAACCGTGCGCCTCCAAAGACTCAGGCTGCTTTGCTAGAGGCTATGGAAGAAAAGCAGGTTACCATTGAGGGAATTACCCACAAATTACCTGCACCTTTCATCACAATGGCAACACAAAACCCAATCGAACAAGAAGGAACATATCCGCTACCTGAGGCGCAAATGGACCGATTCATGATGAAGATGTCAATGGGTTACCCAGATCGTCAGGAAGAGAAATCTATCCTACAGCGCAGGAAACTTCGCGGTAAAGATGACCACGACATAGAGACAATCACCTCCCCAAAGAAGGTTGTAGCCATGCAGAAGGCTCTCGAGACAGTGCATGTTGATACTGCAATCCTTTCCTATATCGTAGAATTAGTCCACCGTACTCGTGAAGACCACCGTGTAATTACCGGTGCTTCTCCGCGAGCTAGCCAGTCGCTATTCAAGACCGCACGCGCAAGTGCAGCAATCGATGGCCGTGACTATGTGATTCCAGACGATATCAAGGCTGTTGCACTGCAAGTTGTTAGCCACAGAATCGTTCTCAAGCCAGAATCAAAGATTCGTGGCGTAACCGGACAGCACATCATGAGAAAGATTCTCTCAGAAGTGCCAGTCCCTGTAATCCAATAATCGGTTTATCGCCGCCTGTGATTATGAACTCCTTAGGCTTCGCTTTGTCGGATGGGACTGATGGAGTTTCTTCGGCCGGCGAAGAATGTCCCGACAACTTGGTGGAGCGCTGACGATCCTTGGACGCTAAAGCCACGCTTTTCNACNATGATTTTACTAATCGTGGGATTGATTATTTTTGGAGCAGGGGATGCAGTCCTTATCTCAGCACGNNTGGGGAATACTCCATGGACTGTTTTAGCAGAGGGAATTGCTGAAAATCTNNGATNNATCGATNGGANAGTCAACATTNTTNGTTAGTTTCNTNGTNTTNNTGATTATGGATTCCATTGANAGAAAAACCNGGAATTGGNACCATNTTGAATGCAATCTTAATCGCAGCAACNATCGAGNTTTTACTGCCTATTTTGCCAACACCAGAGNCGTTTTCATTACAAATNATTCAGGTTCTTGCNGGNATAGTTCTNGTNGCTATTGGAAGCGGNCTATACCTCACNGCAAACCTAGGNCCNGGNCCAAGAGANGGTACGATGACTGGTTTGACCAANGTGACTGGAATTCCGATAGGAAGAATTCGAAGTGGGATAGAAATATTCGTTATTGCGATTGGATGGACTTTGGGGGGTAAGTTTGGTATTGGTACGATTCTATTTGCAATTCTTATCGGTCCGTGTGTTGCAATCTGTCTGAATATGGCAGGAAGGCTCGGTAAGCCAAGCGATGACTGATAGGCTGAAGGGGCAAGCCGAGNCGTATGGCTGGACCCGTGGTGATTGCAGTTGTCAATCACAAAGGNGGGTGTGGAAAGACTACNACTGCAGTCAATCTAGGTGCAGCCCTAGCTATGGGAAACGAGGAATATGGAATTCAACCTCNCAAAATTCTGATGATTGATCTTGATCCAAAAGGAAACATNGCTACCACNTTTGGNGTCGATAAAAAATCACTCGGGGCNACTATGAATGAGTTATTCAAAGCNGGAATTGATGGTCCAGAAGTCAGGATTGAGGAATGTATCATCGGTCCAAAGCAACTTACAAAGTCGATGAAAGAAGCATTTGTTCGACAAAATCCAGAACGGAAAAGAGGTCCNCCAAAGGGATTGGAAATAGACAATCTCTGGTTACTTCCAGCGGATTTAGATTTGGCTGGAATTGAGATTGATTTAGCAACAAGAATTGGNCGAGAGAATCGTNTACAGAGAGCGATTCAAGGCGCAGTAGGCCATTTTGATGTAGTAATCATAGACACTCCAGCCTCACTAGGATTACTTACGGTAAACGCATTAGTTGCTTCAAATTGGGTTCTAATTCCTGTGCAGGCTGAATTCTATGCTCTGGAAAATATGAGTCAACTGATGAATACTGTAAGTGATGTACAACAAGCCGTGAACCCAAATCTAAGATTATTCGGAATTACACTGACTATGGTTCAGAGAAGTAAATTGTCAGGAACTGTTGCAGAACAGGCTCGCAAACATTTCGGAGACAGATTATTCGAGACTGAAATTCCTCGACTTGTAGCAATCGCTGAATCTCCTCTAGATGGAGCACCCATTGTTATTGGTCAGAAGCCGAACAAGTCGAATCCAGGAAGTGCTGCTTACTGGGAGTTAGCCCAAGAGGCAAGCAAACGTATCAATCGTATTCAGGAATCGCCTTGAATCGCCCAGATTTCTTTGTATTGGGATTCTTTTAGGCACTGATAACACAATCTATGTTCTGGATCCCAAACAAGGTTTCTGATTTTCTTACAATTATTGCAAGTAAGTCTCTTCCAGTTATTGCTNATTTCCATCACTTCCATAGAACAAATTGTTGNTTCTTGATANTCNTCTCTATTGCCCTACGATATTAAGGAAGATTGGTTAATTGATTTGACAAAAATTATTGAAAATTATTGTNCGACTTCGATATCAATACCGGTCAGTGCTTCGATTCCCAACTCAGTTATTGAGAGAGATACTTTCAGTCCCGAGCGCTTTCTTTCAACCATCTCCCAATCAATTAGAGAACGAATATGGTATGAGAATACTTGAGGAGAGACTCCAATTTCCTTTGCTAATTGAGAACCACTTGGTCCTGCTAAGTCCATTAGGTCCGCTTGATTTAGATTCATCAGAATTGAACGCTTAATCGAATTCTTGCTGAAATTGATATCTAGAAGGGGGGTTGAGAAGGATGTGTCCATAGCTACAGAATCAGCGAAGAATATCAGTAATCTTCCATCTCTTCGCGACCAAATTCGCCCTTCCTTTTCCAGTCGATCAAGATGATATGTTGCTTGGTTATTACCCAAATCCGAAAGTCGGGTTAGAGCAGAAAGATGAATCCCTGGATTACTCTCAATATATCCGTAAAGACGACCTCTCTGGAACTCTCCGTCTTTGGTTTTACGAACCATTCCGAACATCAGAAGAAGGCTCAACCATGCCTTGCGTGATACTGTCCATCTGACTGGTTCTACAGCGTATANTGAGCCGNCGGCAANGATTGCCGCCGAGCCACCCACAGCAATCTGTATTGTTGCTGGTTGCAAAATCACCTCTTGCCGGATTGGCTGATGCACTTCTGGAAGAGGTATAGGTAGAACTTCACACCTACCATCTCCATCCAAATCTAAAGGGATGCTACCGCTATCTATCGGTGAAGATCCACATAGAATTTCATCTAAATCACTCCAACCATCTTCATCGGTATCCTTGTCTAATGTGTCACAGATTCCGTCTCCATCCAAATCATTGGGTACTGAGTCCACTAAGAGTGGGTCTGAACCACAGATTTGCTCGATATGATCCCACCAACCATCGTTGTCATCATCTGCGTCAAGATAATCGCAGATTCCCGATGAATCGGTATCTAGTGGGACATCCTGCCAATTTAGTGGGTCGGTTCCACATGACTCTTCGTGGTAATCTGTCCAACCATCACCATCACTATCTCCATCTTCTGCTGAGACATTGAAACTCGACACGCTCAGCAATAATGCCAAGGCGAGCAGAAGTGGGGATAGGCGGCCCATGTTACCTTCTCACGTGATTGTTCAGAGGTTATTAGCACAGGTGTTTCCAACTGTAGATGCATGTGTTCCATCTGGGCAGATTGCATTGGTCCATGTTACACCTGTAATATCTGCAGGTCCGTATGATGGGTTTAGGTAGGCAAGTCTTGCACCAGTTAGGTCAGCACCAGTTAGGTCAGCATATCTTAGATCCACATCATACATCCATGCATTTGTTAGGTCGGCACCTGAAAGATTGACCATTAACCAATCACTGCCTCCATACATGACAGCGCCGGATAGGTTAGCACCAGACAAATCACTGTATCTGAATTCTGTGTAGGATAATTGACTGCCAACGAATAATGCATCGCTGAAATCACTTTGCCTCCATATCCCTTGGTACATTTGGGCACCGGAAAAATCAGCACGATGGAATGTAGAAAAGATACCGTCTGCACCAACTAGTTGAGCGTTAACGAAGCTAGCGTCGGAAAAGTTGGAA
>NYXO01000022.1 GCA_002685415.1 Methanobacteriota archaeon | reverse complement strand
ATTCACTACTTTAGGTCCTACCACCGCAGCATTTGAACGGTACGATTCTTCAACCATGAGTCGCAGAGCATCGGGAGCTAAAGCGACGTCATGGTGACAGAATAAATAGAATGCGGGCTCATCATGATTACTTAGCACTGCATTAAAATTTGCTCCAAGTCCAGCCTCGGGGTCTACCTCTAGTATTTCAGCATCAGGAAAGTATTGACTTACAATCGGTTCTACCCATTCCATTTGCCCTGTAGTAAGAACAGTGAGCTGTTTATCCAAGTAATTCAGATTTGCGAAAGAGGCTACGGATTCCTGAAACCAGTCATTCTCTCTATGGGCTACTACAGCAATTCGAACAGGAGGGAACGAAAAGACTTCCTCAGCAAACTCACTTTCATCACTTTTAGTCAAATCTTCCACTGTGCCGAATAATAATCCCGAATTCCCTAATTCTTGTTTACCCCAAAGAGTATCTTCAAGATAAATAACTAACCTTTATAACTCTCCGCTAGTGAGCCCTTCTTCTCAGCAGTACAATTATCAAGTAGTTAGTGAGGGAAATCATGAAAGCTCTAATAACAGGGTCTGCTGGATTCGTTGGCCAACATTTAGCCGAGCATCTTTCTAATCAAGGAGATGAGGTTTTCTGCTCTGACCTATCTCTAGGAGGACCTGACTTGCTAGACCCTGCTGGCATCAACGATCTAGTGTCAAGAATTCGACCGGACCATGTTTACCACCTTGCTGGGCAGGCAGATGTGAAAGCCTCTTGGGAAGATCCATTAACAACTTTTCGGGTTAACGCTGAAGGCACCCTAAACGTTCTTCTTGCATGTCAACTATTCAAGGTTAAGAAAGTACTTTGCGTCTCTAGCGCCGAGGTTTACGGTTCGGTTCAGAAATCTGAGTTGCCGATAACTGAAAAGCATAAGCTCAACCCATCAAACCCATATGCCACAAGTAAATCCGCTGCAGAGATCCTATGCAAGCAGATGAATTCTCAGAATTTCGAAATTATGCGTGCAAGATCATTTAACCACTTCGGCCCCGGCCAAAAGGAAAATTTTGTAGCAGCTGCATTAACCAAACGGATGCTCCAAGCGAAGCAACGCGGAGAATCGGAGATTACTGTCGGGAATCTCAAAACAATTCGAGACTTTACTGATGTTCGAGATGTTGTGCGAGCATACAGGTTAATTCTAACCAAAGGAGAGGGAGGGAATGTCTACAATGTATGTTCCGGAATTGGGAGAAAAATTCAAGATTTGGTAACTGCGCTTTTAAGTCAAATTGATTCTGAACTTAATCTAAAAGTAGACCCTAAGCTTCATAGGCCATCAGACACACCTGTGCTGATTGGAGATTACTCAAAGCTTCAAAAGCAAACTGGCTGGGAACCCCGTATAGAATTTGATCAAACCATCAAAGACACCATTGAGTCAACAAAGGCTCTCATAACTAAGAAACGGTAAGGAGACCTTTTGCCGAAAGCACTTATTACAGGAATAACTGGTCAGGATGGGTCTTATCTTGCCGAAGCTCTTCTTCATAAGGGCTACGAGGTCGTAGGAATGGTCAGAAGAAGCAGCACAGTAAATTACGAACGAATTGCCCACATACAGGGATCTATAGAGTTCGTAAATGGTGATTTACTCGATCAAGTCTCACTTATTGATGCTATAAAAATTCACGAGCCAGACGAGATTTATAATCTTGCTGCTCAATCCTTTGTGCAGACTTCATTTGGACAACCAGTACTAACTGGAGAAACAACAGCTTTAAGTGTTACTCGAATGCTCGATGCGATTCGTATCGTAAATCCTAAGATACGATTTTATCAGGCAAGCTCTAGTGAGATGTTTGGCAAAGTGGCAGAAGTCCCTCAAACAGANGCCACGCCATTTTACCCACGAAGNCCTTATGGCGTCGCGAAAGTTTATGGGCATTGGATAACTGTCAATTATCGTGAAAGCTACAATCTCCATGCTTCAAGCGGCATACTATTCAATCATGAAAGTCCGAGGCGTGGCTTAGAGTTTGTTACCCGAAAAATAAGTTACGGTGNCGCGTCAATCAAATTAGGCCTNGAGGAAAAGCTCTCCTTAGGTAACCTTGATGCGAAGAGAGATTGGGGTTTCGCCGGAGACTATGTAGAAGCAATGTGGATGATGCTGCAACAAGAAAANCCTGATGACTATGTTATTTGTTCAGGAATGACACATAGCGTACGAGAATTTTGCGACCTTGCCTTTAGCCACCTTGGGCTCAACTACGAGGACCATNTTGTAGTTGATGAACAATTTTTTAGGCCAGCAGAGGTTGATCTTCTCGTTGGCGATTATGGGAAAGCGAAAAGGGTGCTTGCTTGGGAGCCCAGCACATCGTTCAAAGACCTTGTGACCATGATGGTTGAAGCGGACCTTGCCTTGCTCGAAGGACGCCTCAAAGGTTTGGCGTGACAGAATTGGTTGGAAAGAGGATAGTTGTTCTTTGTGGCGGTGTNGGTGCCGCTAAATTACTACAAGGCCTTGTTANGGTGGTCGCTCCTAACTCTGTAACAGCTATTGTCAATACTGGGGATGACTTATCATTACACGGCCTTCATATCTGCCCAGATATCGATACGGTAATATATACCCTCGGAAACGAAATTAATCCTGATACAGGATGGGGTTTAAGGGACGAGGGTTGGCGTGCCATGGATATGGTAGCCATGTACGGAGGAATTGATTGGTTTCGCCTTGGAGACAGAGATATTGGAACTCATTTATTTCGAACGCAGAGACTTTCGGAGGGGGCTACCCTTTCAGAGGTTACTCGTGAAATAGCAGCAAAGTGGGGAGTTGGANTTAATGTCATTCCAATGAGTAATGATCCTGTTAGGACAATTGTTACAACCGTCAGGGGCGAAGATCTAAACTTCCAAGANTATTTTGTTCGACTAGCGCATGATGTTGAAATTGCAAGCATCAAGTTTCAAGGACATGAAACGGCCCACCCAGCTCCTGAATTAATTTCTGAAATCCTTGAAGCGGATATTATCCTANTAGCTCCTTCGAATCCTTTGGTGAGTATCGCTCCGATACTTTCCATTNCCGGAATTAGAGATGTTCTGCAGAAAAGGCGCAAAGATGTCATTGCAATTTCCGGAATTATTGGTGGCAAAGCTTTAAAGGGTCCTGCCGGTCGCCTCCTCAACGAACTTGGCTATGAAGCATCTGCTGCGGCTGTTGCAGAAATATACAAAGATATTGCTGGGACGTTTGTAATTGACGACGNCGANAAACATGAACGGAAGAGAATTCAAGAATTAGGCCTTAATTGCATCATTACAGATACAGTGATGACCAATAGCACAAAGGCAGCTGATCTTTGTAGGACTACTTTTGAAGAGATAGCAGGCTGAAATGACAAAGTTAGAAATAATTCCACTAGAAGGTATCCCCGAAATATCACCCGGTGATGATTTAGTTGAAATAATCGGACAGTTAGACAATATNCAGTCCGGAGATATTCTCGTTGTTACTCAAAAGATCATTTCCAAGGCTGAGAATCAAATGATTAAGATTGATCCAAATGATCCCTTGAGTCATAAACCATTAGTGGAGAGAGAATCCGTAAGAATTCTTAGACGTCGCGGCGACCTCATAATTAGCCAAACCAAACATGGATTCGTTTGTGCAAACGCCGGAATTGACTTATCAAATGTTGAACGTGGTCAAGCTGCACTTCTGCCTGATGACAGTGATCGCTCAGCCAGAAGGTTGCGCGATGGCCTGGCAGGCAGGTTCCAATTAGACGTCGGAATAATCATTTCTGATACTTTTGGTAGACCTTGGAGAAGGGGCCTAACCGATGTAGCTATCGGTAGCGCCGGCGTTCTACCAATACTTGATTTACGGGGAAGCCCAGATGCGTTCGGCAGAGAAATGCAAGTAACTGAGGTCGCTNTGGTTGATGAACTAGCATCAGCAGCTGAACTTGTCATGGGGAAATCTTCAGGTATTCCCATAGCCATAGTTCGCGGTGCCGATATGAGTTGGTTTGGGAATGGATCCGTTCAAGAACAAATAGTGCGCGATCCACAGGATGATCTCTTTCGGTAGGNCTTACCCTTTGGTCTCCAAACCTAATTCTTGATTGATCCTAGTGCTGGAGTCCCTCTTATGGGTCCCACCGAAATTAAAAATAGTTTCAATACCGTACTTGTGGCAGACATCAGCTTCAGGNATATTCTCCAAGGAGTTCCGATCACCCCCATTACCGAAGATCAAGTCTGAATTTTCGTTAGACTCGGCGATCGACGCAAGTGTTTGCCCCACTGACCGATCATTNTCAATGGATATGATTGCCTCATCTACCACGGATAACGCTTTGACNATCCGCAGTCGATCCTCTTGATCCATGATTAACTTACCCTTTTTCAAAATCTGCTGCTCATTGTTATTGACAATCACAACAAGTCGGTCACCTGCTGCTGCGGCTTCCTCCAAATAATCCAAGTGGCCGCANTGTAAAGGGCTGAAATAACCACTNACAATAACGATCACAGGGCCTGAGTCCGCCNNTGTATCGCTATCAGTCAAGTTCCACCCCNAAGTCCTGAGGTCCCGGCACATTAGTCGTGTTTGGAGGGTCTATCCCTGGACCAGTTCTACCCCCGAGAACACCTTCTAGATTGTCGATTGAAGTAGGCAGAGGAATATCTGCCCCTATCGGAGCTCTGGCTATAGTGTAAGCCTCCCTGTCATTGAGGAAACGGACATCCTCCAGATTCTCAGTGAAAATATTTGTAGGCTCCCCCCCGATGAAAGCATTTTCCCAACGAATGACCTGCATAATNGCTTCTTCACCATTGCACGTTACTCCGGACTCTAGTGTCGCGCCTCCTGGTAGCTCTAGAACACTATTTGAAAGAGATGCGCCCATAGCGTTTAGGAACACACCCATTCTTGCTTCTTTGCCTGTTACAGAAGAGGTGAAAGGATGAATGTGNATGAGNCCATCTTGGTGTGAATGTATCCCCTCTGGGTCATATTCGCTTTGGAATGGTGTCAAAAATGATTCAGTTACGCAATCCCAGACTCCATATGCTGCGTGCCAATGATCCTGAAGTGTAGGTGATGCTTCAGCATCACGTGTCGCCCTTGCAAAAACCACAAGAGCTAGGCCTAAAACAATCACCAAGGCAACTACTGAGGGGTAGCCTAGCTGTCTGCGTTCGGTTGGCCCGCTAGACGATACAGCCTTCTCCGCTCTTGCAATTTTCTTTGCTGATGATGCCTTGCCCATGCTTTCATACGGTAGTGGTTATCGAGACACTTTTGGCGCAAGTTTGAAGGTTCTTTCAAAAAAAANCNGTGAAGCATCTAGAGATTCGNTCTTTTGTGNCGTTTTNGCCTAACAACCTCTGATTTTTGCTGCNTTTTCTANGATCTCCGCTCTCTTCTCTGCATTCGTTAACTCGGTTTGCATCTNCTGAGAACTAGTTACTGAACCAACAAAGAACTCTTGAGAATTTTCTGATAACCCAAATGAAGTCTTTACAAAAACATCGGCATTCTCGAGAGGCATTTCTGAAAAGCTATTGTTAAGACTAAGTTCTTCCGGATCTTTTAAACTGGGACTTCGAAAAACATCAAGAATGGGCTTAGCCTCCGCTTCTANGATCCGCTGTATTGAAAGTTCGTCTGCAAAGTCATAAACGGTAGGNAAGAGGTACTTTTGGAGATCGTTTGGNCGAAAGTTTCGAAACTGTTGCGCTANGTTAATTGCCTTTTGCGGTGTCANTCTGTCGTCTAAATTAACAAAACCCCCACCTAGAACCTCTTGAATAATTTCTGTTATTTTAAGGGGATTACGAAAACCAGAATCAAAAGCTTGTTGAAGTGCNAGAATCAGGAAATCTTGCTGACGTTCTTGACGGCCAAAATCCCCAGTACCGTCTACCCTTACCCACGCGTTGGCAGAAGGTCCGTACCACCCATCAAAGTTCTCCACATATGCTTCCAATTCTCTGGTCCTGACCAAACCCAGCGCCTGCAAAGGAGTTAAGGTAACACAACCCGATTCCGGAATATTTAATTGAGCTTTTCTATCTCTCAAAGGGTATTCCAGATACACGTCCAGTCCACCAATAGTTTCAAATAACCTCATGAATCCATTGAAATCCACCTCTACAACATGATGGATTGGAATCTCAAGTACGTCGCGAATTGTTTGAACTAGGGTCGGTTTATCCGTGAAATAAACAATGCTATTTATCTTTTGCATCTCGTTATACCCCGAGATAGGAACATAAAGATCACGCGGCAAAGATAATGCTGATGCCTTAGTACCTCCACTAGGATCTAATCTAAGAACGATTAAGGTATCAGTTAGCAATTGCCTTGATGATCNCCCTGAAACCNTCCTTAGGTAATCNCCATCTGGCAAATTTGCAATAGAATCAGATCCTATCAAAAGGAAATTTAATGGATCGGAGTTTGATTCCGATTCGACACTGAGTGTGGTTCCATAGGCAGTCCGAGGGATCTTCCCGACGGTTTCAGATGTNTAGGCAAGCAGAATAGCTGCGACAGTCGAAGAACAAAAAATAAGAAAGGTGACCAATAAAAAGAANCGTTGAAACCATGTTCTTTTCCTTCTTGGTCTTCGATCANTCGACATAACTTCAAACTACCCTATGAATTTTCGGTTAAGGATTCGCCCATAGATGAATTCTCATCGTAAATGAATTATCTCTCCGACTGAGATCTCTCGCTCAAAGCCATTNTCAAGCTTTACGATCAGTGATCCGGTTTGAGTTATTCGCTTTGCTAGACCTTCAAATACTTCTTCATCAACTTCTACTCTTACATGTGTACCCAAAGTGTGAGAATATTTTTCGTANTCAGCTAATAGAGATTCATTCTCCATATCAGACGAGAAGGTCTCTCGAAGGATAGCTTCCGAAAGGTCAATAACGTCCGGTGGTTCNCCAATCTCAGACAATGCCGAAATATGATCATGCGGTAAGAGACTCCTCAAGTTTCCTAACGAAATATTCAAGCCCAATCCAACCACTACAGAGGCATGAGAACCTCTTATGCTNGATTGAGCAAGGATTCCCGCCAACTTGTTCGGTTTACCCTCATGAANAATTACAAGATCGTTAGGCCATTTAATCTTTATTTCTGAGAACCCAAGTTGTTCTAATGCTCTGACAACTGAAATAGANAATTTCATGCTGTATAGGCTTATAAGGTCAGATACGAGATCTACCTCAAATCGTACAGACATCAAAAGCGATGTCCCTTTCTCAGATATCCACTGCCTTTGTTCACGCCCTTTCCCAGCNGTCTGATGATCAGCAATAGCTACAGAAAAGTGATTTCTTCCNGTTTGAGCTNTTAGCATCAAATCTTGGTTAGTTGAGCCAGTTGTTGATTTCCAAGAAATTTCCCCGAAATCAANNGGTTTTAGCCTTTTTCGTAGCACTCTTCCTTTACGCCAAGCAGAAAAAATTTCAATGAGTTTTNAAATTGCCACTTACTTTTGCTCCAAATTCTGTAACGTTAAAGCCGTGTTCACAAAGGTACTTATTGCTAATAGAGGAGANATTGCTGTAAGGGTCATTCGGGCCTGCCGTGAATTAGGAATTCAGTCAGTCGCAGTATATTCAGAGTTAGACCGCAATGCATTGCATACACGGCTCGCTGATGAAGCTTATGCTCTTGGAGGCGAAACTGCTGCAGATAGCTACTTGAACACAGATAAGATTCTTGAAATTATCGAAACTGCTGGAATTGATGCAGTCCATCCGGGATATGGATTTTTCTCTGAGAACGCTGAATTCGCTCAAGCTATAACCGAAAAAGGCGTCACCTTCATTGGCCCTCCTGTTGGAGCGATTGCCGTTATGGGTGACAAAATTAGTGCACGTCAAGCTGCAGAGAAGGTAGGGGTCAGTGGTGTGCCTGGCACTTCAGATTTCATCACGTCAGCTAGCGAAGTTGAGAATTTCGCTGCTGAGCATGGCTACCCAGTTGCTATCAAAGCTGCATACGGAGGTGGAGGGCGCGGGATGAAAGTAGTCCTGAACAAGGACGAGATTCAGGCCGCTATTGATTCTTCTAAGAGAGAAGCGCTCGCCTATTTTGGCCGAGACGAAATTTATATGGAAAGATACCTCACCAAACCAAGACATGTTGAAGTCCAGGTTCTTTGCGACCAGCACGGAAATGCGGTTTACTTAGGCACCAGAGATTGCTCTGCACAAAGACGCCACCAAAAGCTCATAGAAGAAGCGCCAGCTTTTGATATCCCAGAACATATCCTTAGAGCAATGGGCGAAGCAGCAGTTGCAGTGGCCAAAGGGTGTGATTATGTCAACGCAGGAACGGTGGAATTCTTATATGAAAACGAGGAGTTCTACTACTTAGAGATGAATACTCGTCTTCAAGTAGAGCACCCAGTTACGGAAATGGTAACTGGAATTGATCTGGTTGAACAACAACTTAGGGTTGCATTTGGAGAAGAGCTCAGCATCAGGCAAGAAGATATTGAAATCACAGGCCATGCCATAGAGGTAAGAATTAACGCTGAAGACCCAGCTGAAGGACAATTTCTCCCAAGTCCGGGCAAGCTCACAACATTCAAAGCATCAGCTGGTTTTGGAACAAGGTGGGATGGCGGTTACGAGGAAGGCGACGAGATCAGTCAGTTCTACGACAATCTTGTCGGTAAATTAATTTGTTGGGGTAAAGATAGGGAAACTGCTATTGCGAGGACTATAAGAGCTCTTGAGGAGTTTGAAGTAGCCGGACTGAGCACCACGATCCCAGCCGACCTGGCTATCCTTAAGCACCCTGATTTCCAAGAAAATAAACACTCCACGAAATGGGTTGAGGATGGACTTGATTTAACTGGCGTAAAAGGTTCCCCCATAGAAAACAGTGAAGCTGGAAGCGCTTCAGTCATCCGAACGACAGATGTAGAAGTTGATGGCAAACGCTTTAGCGTATCAATGTCTGTTCCAAGTGGGAAAAGTCAGATTCGACGCAGCGCATCTGCAACAGGTGCTAGTGCATCAGGTGGGGATGGACAAATAACAGTACCCATGCAGGGAACAATAGTTAAAATTCAGGTGGCTGTGGGAGACACAGTCCAATCTGGAGATATTCTTCTAGTTCTAGAAGCCATGAAGATGGAAAATAATATTGCGTCAGATGTGGATGGAACTGTATCTGAAATAGGGGTCTCGGAGGGTGATTCTGTCGGTGCCGGAGATGTCGTCATAGTGATTGCCCCTGATAGCTAGCATTCGTGCAACCATCATCGCATACAGCGAAAGGTATCAGTGAACAGGAATTTACTACTTAAAGGAACTAAATTTCGAGCCCTCTATATCGCTGACTCCTTTACCTTGTTTGCTGTCTTATTTGCTTCATTGCTTATAAGATTTGGCACCTCATGGCCGAAATCATTCGGGACATATTGTATTGGATTTTTAATAGCAGTTCTGATTCACTTATTTGTTTACTACTTCGGTGAATTGTACGAGGCCTCCCCAAGGATCGGTGCTAGATCACTTTTGCCGCGCATTACTGCATTAACTACATTTGCTGTTCTAATTGATGCAACGCTAGCGTTGATAACCGGCTATTTCCTGATGCCGCGAGGCAACTTAGTCGCGTTCGGTATCTTCAGTTCGTTTGGTATAGCATTCAACCGTTGGTTGTCTCATAAAGTGCGCAATAAGCGTTTTGGTAAACCNCGNGTACTNCTTGTAGGCAACGATGNAGATATCTCNTTNGGAAGTGATCATATTCTNATNTCNGAACCCGACATCNCAGTNGTNGGCTCAACGAANAANCCNATAGGTNTAGCAGGTCGTGCNANAGAGTTATCAGCAACCGATATTCTATTGATGAGCGCAGGAGGCCTTCAGAGTGTCTATCCAGCTCCGNTGACAGACATTGAAGAGCAGAGAATAGGCATCTTCCAGAGAGTGATACCTTCAGATACTCTTCTNGGCTTGAAACGAAGCCTACAGATCGGAGGTATGCCCTTTATCGCCTTGCGCGCTCACTCTCTCTCAAAGCCTCGGTTAACACTTAAGCGATTGATAGAACTTCTTTATCTTGCGATCGGGTTAATTCCCTTAACGCTCATCACAATTCTCGTCGCAAGCTATGTAAGACTTCGAGCTGGTAAGAATATTATCTACAAACAAGAACGAACTGGGAAATTTGGGCAACCATTCATGATGTTAAAATTTCGCACGATGACCGAGAATGCTGAGATCAACACTGGTGTAATAAAAGCAGAATACAAAGACGCTCGTGTCGTCAAAGGTCTCGATTGGGTCCGAAAAACGCGTCTAGATGAGATTCCCCAATTCGTAAACGTCCTGAGAGGAGAGATGTCTATTATCGGACCTCGACCAGAGCGGCCCGACTTCACAAATCAATACGAATTAGAGATCCCCGGCTATGAGCGAAGACATGATATTGCACCGGGAATAACTGGGTTAGCTCAGGTCAAAGGCAGATACCATACTGACCCTGCGTACAAGCTGGGGCATGATCTTCAATATCTAGTCAACTGGTCTCCGATCCTTGACCTCCAGATTCTTTTTCAAACTATTTGGACAATTCTCGCTCGAAGACCTTAAAAATGGCCGACTTACAACCACCTGTGTCCATAATAATGCCAGTCAGAAATGCCGCCAAGACTCTTGAAAGAACCATAGAGTCAATTTTCAATCAGAGTTACACAAATATTATCGAGATCATACTGGCAATAGGCCCATCGGATGATGGCACCAGATCTGTTGCAGATGAACATAGCCAGCTAGATTCAAGATTCAAAATAATAGAAAACAAAAGTGGAGGAACAGCTCGTGGCTTAAATTTAGCTGCCGAGCAAGCGACTGGTGAGTACCTTGTTCGAGTTGATTCACACTGCCAACTTCCCGTGGACTATGTCAGCATCGCAGTGAAAAAAATTATTGAAACCGGTGCCGGCAACGTAGGTGGCATTCAAATGGCTACAGGTGAAAGTCGTTTTCAAACCGCTGTAGCTACTGCAATGACATCAAAATTTGGTGTTGGTAACGCAAAGTTTCATTACGGAGGAGCAGAAGGCCCGGTTGACACTGTATATCTTGGTGTTTATGACTCTATTCTTTTCAAAGACTTAGGCGGCTTTGACGAGAANCTTGTCCGCAATCAAGATTATGAACTCAATATCAGAATTCGTAGATTCGGAAGATTGGTTTGGTTCACTCCAGATCTAGTAGTCAAATACTTCCCCAGATCGAATATAACCCAATTATTTTCTCAATTTTTCCAATATGGAAGCTGGAAGAGAAAGGTAATTTTTAAGCACCCTANATCACTGAAACTAAGACAACTNGCTCCCCCATCGCTAATAGTTATGCTGATTACTTCAGTGAGTTTATTTGCATTAAAGAATGCGTGGTATTTAGTCCCCTCTCTTGCATATTTTCTAATTTGTTTAGCCGTATCAACTTTTCAAAAAGGGGTCTCTGTTCAACTTAAGGCTTCTTTGCTTTTAGTATTTATCACGATGCACATTGCATGGGGATTAGGATTTCTGTTCGGTAGAGCNAAGATTCCGAGATTCTNGAGTGACTTTAATTGACCTATATCTAATCGGTTTAAAATCTGGTGGTCTGTTCGGGNCTTCTCTTGATACTAACAATGACAATGGAGGCGGCTCNGCGACCTAGNAGTCGGANTAACCAGCCAAACGTGAAGGCAGNACAAACGCCGGATNAATCTACTATCTCAACAGCAAACGCCAGATAGATCTTTTACCTCAAAAGAATAATTACAGATCTCGTAGTGGCGCTGGCCGACAGGAGTCGCTCAGTTCTACAACCTGAACGCGATCTTTATTCTCCCAAGTTATTTCAAGAGTTGGGTCTTTTCGTAGTTTGAACTCTCGAAAAGTCATCTCTAATGCATCAAAGGTGAGTAAACGGCCAGTCAGGGAATCACCTATATCTAAGAGAAGTTTTACCGCTTCTAACGCTTGAAGGCAGCCTATGATTCCTGGAAGGACGCCCAAAACGCCTGCTTCTGCGCAACTCGGGGCTAATTCCGGCGGTGGGGGCTCGGGCACCATATCACGGTATGTAGGCCCGTTTTGTGGATCAAAGACAGTTACTTGTCCCTCGAATCGAAAGATTGAACCGTGTACTACTGGTATACCTTGCTTGACAGAGGCGTCGTTAAGCATATAGCGAACAGGGAAATTATCTGTTCCATCAACCACGAGGTCGTACTGAGAAATAACTTCTTCGATATTTGATGCATCGAGCCTTACTGCATGAGTTGTCACTTTTACATCAGGGTTTAGTGCATTGATAGTTTCTTTCGCAGAATCTACTTTCTGTTGACCTATTCTGGAATAGTTATGGAGTATTTGTCTCTGAAGGTTGGATTCATCTACTACATCCATATCAACGATGCCTAGAGTTCCTACTCCAGCGGCGGCAAGATATAGCGCTGCAGGCGATCCAAGCCCTCCTGCCCCCAGACAGAGGACTTTAGAGTTCAGAAGTTTTAGCTGTCCTGCTTCTCCGACTTCAGGTAGCAATAAATGTCTTTGGTACCTATTCCGCTTACTTTGGTCTAAGACAGCTGGGATTTCCCACTTGCGGCTCTCATCTTTCCATTGATTAAAACCACCATCCATTGAAACTACATTTTTGTAGTCCATTTCTTGGAGTGT
>NYXO01000011.1 GCA_002685415.1 Methanobacteriota archaeon | reverse complement strand
GCGTTCGTCAAGTCGTTCACTTTCCAGAAGTTCGACCCAAGTGGAATGGTAACCGGCGGTAGTGGCCGAGTTAAGATGTCGACATCAATTGTCGATTACATATTCCGCGAATTAGCAATTCAATATCTAGAGCGTGAAGACCTAGCTCACGTCTCTGCTGAAGATATGGTATCAACATCAATCAGCAGACCTGAGCAAACAGAAGAGGGATTGGCAAGATCCCAAGGAGAAAAGAGAGACGTACAGTTGACTCTGAATGCAGTTGCTCCATCCGAGGACGAGGATTCTCGCATCCGCCGGATGGCTCGTGAGCGTGGATTTACTGGAGANATNTGCGANGANTGNGGAAGTAGTCAGATGGTTCGCAATGGTACTTGCCTGAAGTGCAATGCCTGCGGTGCCACNACNGGTTGTTCCTGATTTCCTACAGTAATTGGTAGGCCTCTGGACTTCTCATCTCGACCCAGTTNGCCAACTTATCGAAAGANTCTGGGTTGGCTTGCTTGATAGTTTCACAAGTTGTTTGGAATGCTTCGGGAGAAACTCTGGCCTGCTCGACAATCAGATTTCCTACTCGAGAGCGACCAATTTCGGAAGAAGAAAGCCAAGCCGAGGAAAGAAGTTGGGCCGGGTCTGTTGGGTTAGTTGAGAGATAGTCTCGAAGTCCCGATTCGACTAGCCTTTGTGTTGCTTTTTGGTTACCTTTAGCAAGAATGGATTGTGCCCTTCCAACGAATTCTTCTTCGGAAAAGCGGGCTAATCCTCCTACAAATGAGGCGCAGAGTGTCTGTATTGATTCATCCGTCTCAGATGATAATCGGTCNACCAAAGTAAGAGCGAGTGTTGCTTCTTGAGAATGGATTCGAGAGAGATTTTCTGCTACCGTTCTTCTAGTGCCTACTGAACGATGATCTGCAGATGCGACGAGAATATCTGTTGCTTCTTCTNGTGAATGNGATAACATCTGTANTCCTGCTCGTACATACGGGCTGCTGTCATCTTCAGTTTGNCCNAGAGCGTCAATCACNCGGNAAGGGATTGCTAATGTCGGGCAGAGAAGNANTGANACGGAAAGATTCTCCAACCATTNNGGCAGAATNTTNGTTGAAGATTCTGGTTTCATCGATAGCGTATCGAGAATTGTGGTTGCGGCCATTACACCCGCGGGGTGAGGAGGAAGCGGATTATTTGTCGACATCTCGGGAGACCATGCAATTTGATGATGGCCTACAACATTCGAATATGGTAAATTTCCAGGAGTGACGGCATAGGCTATTGCTTCAAGCAAATAGTAGCAATCATCNCTAGCAACTTCTGTTCCACCCAATGCTAGACCTACTAGCAAACTCGACCCGAGATACCATCTATCTGTATCTGGTACATTCTCATCTAATGCGACCGCTAACCAGTCTCTAACCTGAAGCGCCAGTACTCTCTCTGCAATTGTATCCGAGTTGGATGCCAGCCATTCTGATTCTGATTCTGTTGGATCTATTGAGCGACGGACATAGTCTGGTAAATGTATCTCGCAAACTTCTGCTAATCGCATATTGAATCCTTGACGGTCGATTGCGAAGATTCCCGCCGCCTGCCGAACCAAAGACTGAGAAGAGGCAGGGGGAATGGCAGGGAAATCCGGTAATTCTAGAGGAGGATTAGGTAGCGGTGCAATCTCAAACGCTTCACGCACCGCTTCCTTGAGCCTTTCATCGGTTTTCTGCCAGACTAAGGCACTGCCTTCCCGTCTGGCCATTTGGACCGACTCAAATCTCTAGTTCGATGTTCAGGTTCTGGATNAGTTCCTTGTACCTATTTCGGATTGTAACCTCAGTGACACCAGCCACTTCAGCAACCTCTCGCTGAGTTCTGCGCTTACCACAAAGAACCGATGCGATGTAGATGATTGAAGCCGCAATACCGGTTGGGCCTCGACCGCTGGTTAGTTCCTTTTCCTGGGCCTTCTGAATCAGTTCGTATGCCTTGGCTTGTACCTCGGCATCCAGATCAAGACCTGAACAGAATCGAGGAATGTAATCCTCAGGCTTGGTTGGTGGAATCTTCATCTTCAATTCACGAACCATGAATCTGTATGTACGACCAATTTCCTTCCTACCGGTTCTGCTAGCATCACCGATTTCGTCGAGAGTGCGTGGATTGTTGCACTGGCGACAAGCAGCATACANGGAAGCGGCTGCTACACCTTCAATCGANCGACCGCGAATGAGTCTCTTCTCTACAGCTTTCTTGTAATTTACAGCCGCAGTCTCACGGATACTCTTTGGAAGATCTAGTCGGCTTGCCATTCTATCTAATTCAGCAAGAGCCATTGCAAGGTTGCGTTCTGTTGCATTACTTACTCGAGATCGCTTCTGCCACTTTCTCATTCGGTAGAACTGCGAGCGGTATCTGGAAGAGATTGTCTTCCCAGAATAGTCTTTGTTCTGCCAATCAATATCGGTTGAGAGACCTTTGTCGTGAAGCATTACGGTCATCGGAGCACCAGTACGTGCACGTTGGTCTCCTTGCTCGGGACTAAACACACGCCATTCGGCCCCCTGATCGATAACCTTGTCTTCAAGGACAAGCCCACAATCATCACAGACAACCTCTCCACGAGTTTCGTCTCGATTCAAATTCCTTGAACCGCATTCATCACACTTGACAATGTCCTCAACAAGATACTCTGACATCTCTTAATCACCCCTTTCGACCCGAAAGGTAAAATATTCGCAATGAACTTCCTATTTAAACCTTAGAGGGATTACAAATTGCCCCTAAGTGAAGGTCTGCAAGCCTGCTATTCATTGCACCAATGGTGAAATAGCAACAGACCTTGGGGTTAGNCAAGCGAGAGGTGTTGGTATGCAGTCTTGGCCTCCTTCCAAAGTCAGCCTTAGCCCAAACAAAAGGGTTCTATTTTTGACAAAAGACTTGGACTTGATTCGAAAACAATTGTATGAGGGCCTCGATTTAAGGATGGAAGATTTGTCCATTGACGACTTACTAGACGATATCAACACCGATGTAATGACTCCTGCTTGGGTGTGTTTTGATCACGACCCGGCAATACTAGCAGAGAATGCATATGCGGGACTTCTGCAGGAAGGTCGTCGTGTCTTTGAGTCGCGAGCATTGATGGATGGTGGATTCGACGTAATTGTCAGCGGCCATCGAAAAGGAACTGGAAGTAGTAGAGAGACGGCCGCTCAATGTGAGAGATGGTCAGGAATTAGAATTGTCATCGCCGCATCCTTTGCTCCTATTCACGAGAGGAATAATATCAATCTCGGACAGTTAATGGGTGACCATGCAATGCTTGAACGCCTACAGAATGGAGAGAGCATTGACCTAGAAGAGTTCACAGGTAAATACGACCCAGTGACTAAACTAATTGTAGAGAATGGTGGAATCTTTCCGTTCGCTAAGAAGATGAAGGCTGGCGATGTTGAATTGCCTGCAGTAAGTAGTGAGCCTGTTGCTATGACAATGGCTGAGAAGATGATTTCAAACAAATTGCTTGGACAGGGGGGTGTACGCGGATATGTCAAGCCCGGAGATGCGGTGCTTGCGCAAGTCGATGGCGGATATTCACACGAATTTACTACAGCTCAAGTTCACAATTTCCTGGCTGCTGAATATGGCGACGATTATTCATTACCGAATCCGCCTAAATTTGCAGTCTTTGAAGACCATCTGTTGTATGCAACGGGAGTTGCAAGGTTCGCTCGATTTGAGGACAAGATTCAGACCTTGCGCGATTTGCAAGTCGCTTTCCAGCAGCACACAGGAGTACGAGATTATTCCGCAGTGAATGGAGTTAGTCCTGGCATTTGTCACCAAGTTGCTCGAGAGGAGTTTATCGATGTCGGTGATTTCATTCAAGCTACAGATAGTCACACCTGCATGGGCGGTGCGAGCAATGCTCTGACTTACGGAGTTGGTTCAACTGAATACGCTAACTTAGTGCACAATCAATTCGCATTCGTAAAAGTTCCAGAGAGTATTCGATTCGAATTAGTCGGAAGTCTAGACCCNGGTTGTACTGCAAANGATGTAATTCTGCATATCCTTTGGAAGTACGCTGCACAGTCNGACACNCTCGACCGNTCAATGGAATTNGGTGGCCCNGGATTAGCNTCNCTTTCCATGGATGAAAGAGCAACTCTTTGCAANATGGCAACAGAGTGTTCAGCAAAGACTGGAATTTGTGAGCCGGATGATTTGACTGTTGAGTGGTTAATGACAAGACGTCAGGATTTGACTGAAGATGAGATCCGTTCTGCCTTTGTTCTTCCTGATGAGAATGCCGTTTACCACGGGGGTGTACATACAATTGATTTGTCCTCAATTCGACCTATGGTAGCACACCCCGGAGACCCTGATGCAGGAATCCCATCCGACCCAACAAACGGAGCATACATCGAAGACCTAGGAGATGTCGAGATTGATATTGCATACGCTGGCTCATGTACAGCAGGTAAGGACGATGATTTCGCTTACTACGCAATGGTTACCAAGGCGGCTCTAGATGCTGGATTNACNGTAGCNGATGATGTTGATTGTTACATTCAATTTGGCTCAAAGGCAGTCAAAGATTTGTCAGNGCGCAANGGGTGGAGNNANTTGTTNNAGCGCGCTGGTGTNAANCTAATNGATCCTGGATGTGGNGCTTGTATTGGCGCTGGACCAGGNGTTTCNGATCTAGAAGAACAAGTTACAGTATCAGCGATAAATCGTAATTTCCAAGGTCGCTCTGGACCAGGGAAATTGTACCTAGCAAGCCCTCTAACTGTAATGGCTAGTGCATTCACTGGAAAGATTACTGCTTGGCGTTCAGATTTGTTTGAACAGAGTTAAAGGCCCTGAGCACTCGGGCGACCTCGACCACAAGCAGGCCCCTAGTCATACGGACTATGGGAGGACCTGANGGGGGTAGTCGCGATGGCAGATGCAGAGAATATTGCAAGTAAACAAAAGCAGATTTCGATTAGTGAATTCTTCGAGAAGAACAAGCATTTCCTAGGCTTCGATACCCTTCAAAGAGCTGTGATTACAGCCGTAAAAGAAGCTGTTGACAATTCACTTGATGCTTGTGAAGAAGCGAGAATTCTACCAACCATCAAGGTTGAGATAAACAAACTCAAAGGTGACAAACTCGAATTAATTTGCCAGGATAATGGGCCTGGTATCCCTAGAGATTCCGTTGAGAATGTGTTTGGAAAATTCCTGCTTGGTTCTCGTTTCCATGCAATAAGACAAACTCGTGGTCAGCAAGGAATTGGNATTACAGGAGTGGTGATGTACAGTCAATTGACAACTGGCTCAAAGACCCATGTAATTTCGAAAATCAAGTCTGATAGTTCGGCTGTACACGTTGATCTTGGTCTAGACACTAGGAAAAACAAGGCCACCAAATCTAATGAAATTAGAGATGTTTGGTTTGAGGATGGTGAGGAGGTTGTAAGCGGCCTCAAAATAAAAACCGTGATGAAGGCAAAATATCAGCGAGGAAGACAATCCGTTCACCAATATCTCCGGATGACGAGTATTGTCAATCCTCACGCTACAATCCAACTAATCGTGCGTGATGCGGATGGAGAAATAATTGATCAGGGTCATTGGATAAGGACCACAGAAAAATTACCAAGAGTGGTTGAGGAAATTAAGCCTCATCCACACGGGATTCATCTTGGACAACTTCAGAGGATGCTGAAGGAGGCGGACGAAAGAAAGCTCACTTCCTTCCTCAGGCACAACTTCTCGGGAGTTAGTATGAGGGCCGCAAAAGAAATTCTGGGCAAGGCGGAATTAGAGGAAGGAAGAACTCCCGTTAGAATCAAGGCTGATGAAGCGCAAGCAATGTTAGATTCGTTTCAAGAAGTAAAATTACTNGCACCTCCAACCGATTGTCTCTCTCCTATCGAAGAGATTCTAATCAAAAAGGGACTTTCGAAAGCAATTGATTCTAGATTCGCCTCGACAGTTACGCGTAAGCCCGCGGTGAGTCAAGGAAATCCGTTCCAAATCGAAGTGGGTCTTGTTTTCGGAGGAGATTTGGCCGCCGATGGACCGATTGAAGTGCTGCGATTTGCAAATCGAGTTCCTCTGATGTACCAGCAAGGTGGTTGTCTTCTGACAAAGGCACTCGAGTCTGTAGATTGGAAGAGATACGGACTAGATCACCCAGGTGGAAAAGGTCTGCCTAAAGGCCCCGCCGCAGTATTGATTCATCTTGCTTCCACTAACGTCCAATTTACCAGTGAGGCTAAGGAAGCGGTTTCAGACAATGAAGAGGTATTCGAGGAAATTCGTAAGGCTATGCTAGAAGTCGGTAGAGGCCTGAAAAATCATTTGAAGAAGAGTAAACAACGAAAGAAGGCTCAAGAAAAATTCGACTTGATNAACATTATTTTGCCTGAGATTTCGAGAAAATCAAGTGAGATGTTGGGAAGGGATGAGCCCGATTTATCTCCGGTCATTACTCGAATAATGAATGCGGTATTCCTTGAAGACGAAGTGACTTGGGATAACGACACCAAACAGAATGTTTGTTCTGTTACGATTTACAACTACACTGCAAGAGCTCGGGCCTATACAATACTAGCAAAATGGCCCGAAGCTGAGGGTGTGAAGATGGCTGAAAACCCTCGAGGTGGAAGAAAGGAAACTAACGGCTTGTGGGCTTGGAGATTAGATACTCTCAATCCAGGTGAATCTGCTGAAATACGATTTACAGTCGAGGGTCTANCAAAGGGTGATTGGAATGAAACGGATATCTTCTTCCGTGGAAATGGTGACATAATTGGTGCTAACAAAATCGATGAGAAATTACTCGATGAAATGCGTAAAGTCGAGGCCTTAGCGGTTGCCGAAGCTGAACATTCGAAGTCCGATGGCATTGGATCAATGGAGAGGGTTCTAGACAGGGCCGAACCTGTTGAGGATTTTCAGGAGAAACCCAGTGAAGATTTGACTGAACCAGTTGCTTCAATTGCCGAAGTGATTCCCGCCGAAGATGAAGATTGGTTTGGTATGAGGGATGGTGGTGCTGAATGAGTGCGAACGGATATACAAAGGAACAGGTAATCGAAGCCNTACACGGTATCGCTGGTGAAATGCACAACAAGATGCTNAAGGGAGAGCCTCCAACGATGACATTGCCTGTCAGAACAAAGCAGAACATTTCATTTGATTCAAAACTCGGGGTTTACAAATACGGTAAGAAGAAGTCTACTCGAGACGCAACCTCGCTCGGGAGTGCAAGACAATTATTGCGCGCCCTGCATGTTACAGAATTTATCGAGGAGATGATTGAGGCTGGGAAATCCTCGACGTTGAGAGAAATGTACTACATCTCAGAAGGATGGGGGCATGGGAAATTTGGTTCCCAAAATGAAAGTAACAANTTGGCTGAAGATTTGGAAATCGTAACCAAATGTATGAGAGAGGATTTCAAACTTAGGCCTGAAGAAGATGGTGCTAGAATCATTGGGAATATTACCTTTGAAGAAAGGAATCGCCGAGGCGAATGGATGCGGATAAATTGCAGAGATGATGTTGGTGATTCTGGATATGGGGTTCCATACAATGTCGAGGCTGAAAAATTACGCTTAATCGAGCACGATGTTGACTTTGTAATGGCCATAGAGACTGGTGGTATGTTCGACAGACTNGTTGAGAATGGATTCGATGAGTCGGCTAGATGCGCTCTAGTTCATCTGAAAGGGCAACCTGCACGCTCTACTAGAAGGATTATCAAAAGAATGAATGAAGAATGGCAGATTCCAATAATTGTATTCGCTGACGGTGACCCNTGGTCTTACAGAATTTATGCTTCGATAGCCTATGGNGCAATCAAAACTGCTCATATTTCTGAATACCTAGCNACCCCTAGCGCTGACTACATCGGNATTAGAGCNGGGGATATTGATGCATACGATCTTCCGGCGGACGATCTAACAAGTAAAGATGTTCAAGCATTGAATGCTGAGTTAACTGACCCTAGATTTGCAGATGGTGATTGGCAAGAAGAAATCAATTTGATGCTCGAGATAGGGAAGAAGGCTGAGCAGCAGTCTCTTGCGAAATATGGTTTGGATTTCGTGACTGAAACATACCTGCCCGAAAAATTAGCAGAATTAGGTTACAATATCGGAATGTGATGGACTAATCATCAAATGTGAGTGNTCACTGAGTACAATGTGGCTGTGAACTTCCGGCGGATTGCCAAGTGGGCTTCTGCAATCTCTGTGCTGTTGCTACTCTCATTCATGGTACTCTTACCAAGTGCCTACGATAAGATGGAGCCAATGCTAGATCCTGAACAACAAAATGTAGTTCGACTTGAATCTGGAGCAAGTTCCTCTGTAGATTTCCAGGAGGGGCACGTCTATGTTGCACTAAGGCTAAGTGAAGGCGGAGACCCAAGTGCAGATTTACGATTAATGGATGAGCAAGGCGAAGAATTCTCTGGAAATTCCCCGAGTAGGCTACATGGTGAAAGATTGGTGAATGGAACTTCATATTCTCCGGTTAGGGTATATTGCTTCCCCACTGGATGTGAAAGTGGCACATACACTCTGCATAATGATGGCGACTCAGTATTATGGTTAGTCGATGATACTGCTTCTGATGGCGAATTTTTGACTGAACCCTTGATTTTNACTGCATTNGCTACCTGTTGCTTAGGTATAATGAGTGGGATAATTGCTCTGATTTTTGCAATATTGATGCTAGCAAATAAATCAAGTAAGGATGGAAAACAAGTAAGCGGTCTCGTTATTGATGGAAAGGTAATGACTACTGATGAGCTCTATCACGCTTATCGGGAGCAAGGTAACGATACTTCTGATGTCCCAGAACCATTTGTCAGAAATTCCTCAATTACCCAGACTGTTGAGCCTCATTCTGAAGAAAATTTGTCAGAAATTCAAGAAGANGAGNCTAATGATGATTGGAAGGGCTGGGANGAAGGTTGATGGAAATCTGCCAATTTCATAATACACTCGGGTTTTTATCCCCCCTCCACTACACAACCTTGGGTTGGTAAGTCGTGGTGGACTTCGATGAGGCTCTCAACATCCTTGAAAACAAGGCACGTCGAGTCATTCTGAAGCATCTCGCAAAGGAGCCACACTACCCTTTGCAGCTTTCCGAATTGTTGGACATTAGTCAACAAGCCGTGGTAAAGCACCTCAGAGTTTTGGAAGAGGCTGGGTTCGTTGATTCTGAGAAAGTCCCCTCTGTCAAAGGCGGGCCTCCGAAGAAAATGTACACCGTCAATCAATCATTTTCACTAAGGCTTGATTTGGGGCCTAATCTATTCCGTGCAGAACATAGAACTATGCCGAAAGGCGGTCCAATTCGATTGTCCTCAAATCTACCAGGAGATTTAGACTCGGTAGTAGAAAATATCGGCACTCGCCGACGACTTCCATTGGTCGAGGCCATGTCTATGCTTTCCGATATGGACAAAGCGCTTGAGAGAATAGACGAACAAAGAGATGCGGTTATCGCATTACATCAGCAAGTTATGCAGAAAGTTGCCCCAACCATTGATGAATCATCTGAGACTTATGAGGAGAGGCAACTTGCTCATGCTATGCTAAATCATCCAAGAAGACCTTTGGATCTAGATTTGTTTTCTCAGGGTCTTCGTATCCAATCTATGGATGCTGAAGTTATGATGGAAGGACTTCGGGAAAGACTTCTACGTGACTTCGCCGCAAGCACGGGCAGCCTAGTGGCTGCTCGTGAGGGCACACCACTACCGTGGTGGCTAGCTCGCTAATTCTAATCAGAATACTTGGTCGTCATCGCTTAGGTTAGCCATCAAGCTGCTCTTTTCCGCGAAGCGGGTCAGAGCCTCCATTCTGCGTCCGTACATGACGACTCCAGCAACCCACATCAGAGCAATTGTTGCACCTAGGATGATTGCTGGGACTGAATACTGAGCGACTACCTCAACTCCTAGATCGAGTGCTCCCCAATTCGAACCCATTTCTCCACCGGGAACGGACATTATGTTGTTGTCTTCATTAGATTCAACGATATTATTGTCTGGGTCGACAACAACAACCACATCATGAGTTCCCGCTTTCACTAGGTAAAGAAGTGTAATCTTCGGAGGAGAATCTTCTCCACTTCTTCCAACAGGCATTACCGCCTCGATTAGTTGTCTGTAGGCTACGTTTTCCTCTAAGCAACCATTCTTCTCAATCGACCTCTTTGATTGATCGACACATAGAATGATGTTGACATCTGTAGCGTGTATGTTTCCAATGTTCCTTATTTCTACAGTTACAGGCAACATTTCTCCGACCTTGGCTTTAGTTGAGTCAACGTCGACATCCACAATTTCAAGATCAGGAGCTCTCAATCGGAGCTCAAGGATTTGCTCATTAGTGTCACAGAATGGTCGAGTAAGGTCTGGTATACCATCTTCATTTTGATCGATAGTACAGGAGTCGTCCCAAATTGGGGTCTCGTCGTGGTCACCTTCGATTTCTGACGAGCCAAATGCGGATAGTACCTTTATTCCGATTTGGCGATCTTGTAGTGTCGCTCCTGGATCTATTTCGATTATTGCGACTAATTGTAAAGTAGTGTATGCAGGCATTACTGGAAGCATCACCGTTCCTGCAGAAGTTCCCACAGCAGTCACATAGCAGTCTTCTGTTGGGATATCTTGACCGACGGTCAATTGAATACATGGTCGCTCTATTGGGAACTCTGTATCGAATCCTTCTATCAAAGCATAATTGATGTTCCAACCGCTGAGGGTGTTCATTCCAGGAACTGGGTCCCAACCGGCAGAGTTCTCTGTGTGGTTGTGGATCGATGGGTGATCATCGACGTTTCCAAAGTTACTGACATTCATTGTGAATCTTACAGTTCTACCTGGCGCGGTAGTTTTGATTTTCGATTCAATCGCTGGATCTAATTCTATTCTCATATCATGGAATTCCACGACTTCGACATTCAGAACAATTGTGTCTCTCAATTTGGTACCATCATACGGTTCCTCACTCAATACATCGAGACGAACTGTGTATTCACCCGCGTAGGTCTTCTCCGGGATATTAATGTAAATCGGCACTTCTTGTGATGTGTCTCTTTCGAGCTCTTCGAAGGTTACTCGAGGGATCTCGATATCCCATACTGCTGAACCTCCATTTGAGTCGGTTATCGAATTTACAGCAATGTCGAATCTGTCAGGTCCATTGCCTGTGTTCTCGATCGTAGTGTCCAATTGGAAAGATTCTCCAGGGTGTAATTCGAGATTGTTTTGTGGAACTGTTGCATCTAAGTCGTAGACTTGGATTACATTTGTTTGTAGTACAACAGAGTCTCTGACCTTTGGTGCCCCTTCTAAATTCGCCTTAACGGTGACAGCTTCACCAAGACCCGCGGTTGCGTTGTACGGGGCGCACATTATTGCAGTAACAGTGTATGGCGTATCAATAACGCCCCAATATCTCGGGTCATTATCTGCTATTCCGTTACCTCCAGGCGCACCTTCGAAATCTAGGTCAACTACCCAGTTATCAAAACGCCATGTTGATTCAGAAATCTCAGATGGCCTTTCATCGGGGCCGCCTGGGGTTGTAAATTCAAGCCAACCAGGTGTGTAGTGCTTAGTGACAGCTATGTCAAATTGGGAACATTCTCCCGGCAGAACATCTTGTTTTGTTTCTCCAACATTGAAGATAATATTTCCAGAACTTCTTATCGATACATTAACCCACAACTCGAGTACATCAAAAGTCCCTCTATCTATCGATAATACTGGTTCTCCAGTAGACCAGCCTTTCAGATAAATGACGAATGTACCTGGTTCTTGAGAGGTTGGAACGCTAACTTGTAAGTTGCGTGTCACCGATTGTGTTGGATCGAGTGAAAGCGATGTTGGGAAGGAAATGCCCCAACCGAAAGGTAAGCCCCATTCCGTTTGACCTTCGTGAGTTGTTGGGTCGTAGAATGCAAACGTATCGTATACATTCCCTGTATTCGTTACAGTAATCGAGAAGATTGCTGATTGACCCTGTTCTACGTCTACCTGATAATGACTGGTATCGAGGTTAATTCCGTGAACTACGTCCATCAGAGTCAACGTAAGTCTCTCATCATTAATCGCTGGATCCTTGTTGGAGACGACACTAACGGTGATTGCGGCTAGTTCATCTTCGTTGGCCTGATAAATGGTTGGTGCTCGAACGCGCATGTATACTGGCACTACATCTCCACCACGAAGGAATACTGGTGTTGAGTCGAAAATTGGTGTGTGGTTGGTGGAAAAGAACAAGGTTACAGTCCAATTATTTGGTACACCAAGCAAACTTACCTGGTAAGTATCTGCAACAAGTTCTGCCGGCCCTGGAGTGGGGTTTGAGATCGTCATGTTGTAAGTGGTCTGCTGACCCGGTTCAATGGTGTGATAGAATGTCTCGTCATCCGCTAAATCCACTGATACCAGTCCTGTTAGTACATGTACGTAACAGAGAGTGTATCTTCCTTGGTTGTTGTTTTCGTCACAGCGGTTTGTATCAGACCAAGCGATGTGAACCCCACTACCTAGATCATTTGCGAATGCAGGTGGCTGTCCTAGATCTGGAGCATAAGGTGAGTTGGGGCCTAACTTATCTGAATCCCAAAATGAGATTTCGTGAAGTTCCCATGGCTCAATTATTCCGGACGCCAATGAGTTGAGAGGGAAACCGTTCGGATGAGCATCATTTGTGTGATTTAGGCGAGTGTACATTATTGTCTCGCCCTGAGTCTCATTTCCATTGTCAAGCCATGTAATGTGGACGTTGTCAAAGGAATCGGTTAGAATTTCTGGCATGTGGGAATTTACACCAAATGGCCTTTGGCTGTCTATGTTATTCAAGCCCTCAACGGTTGATATCGGAGAGTCCGTGATTTGCTTTATTCCATAGGACGGTAGTCCTGAAGGAGCTCCGTCCCAAGCTGCAGAGCCACGAAGTCTTAGCCTGGTGTAGTAAATCTCGTAGTTGACATCTATGTCGAATCCATAGGCCCGGCCGTCCATCCATGCAATGTGTGTGTTTCCGGAAGTATCGATTGCGATTGATGGGTGTAAACTGAATGCGTCCTGAAGGGTGATTCGAGTGTCATTTACGACAACTAAGTGACCATATCCCAATTGGTCAGTAGATGGTCCGATATCCTCTACATACTGATTATTGGTTACGGTAGTTCCGGATGTTCCCTTTGTCCAACCAGGAGGGGGATTTTCCAATACAGAATAAGGGTCAAGGATTGTCAAAAATATCTCACGAGAATTATTAGTTGCAAGATACACTAGCGCTTCGACCATTTGTTGAAGTTCGCTTGCACTACCTGATGAGGTAGGGAAGCTGTACATCTTTCCGCCTGCATCTGTGTTCCTTAGTGTCGATCCTGGGCAGGTTCTTGTCCCGACTGAGACGAATCCGTTTGGACACTGAGCAAGGTCTTGCATGTGAGATCCTACTTCTGTAGAGCCTTGGCCCCAACCTGCGGCTAACAGCGGTACAGGAACGACTCCTGCCTCTACGCAAGCATCGTGTGCCTCATTGATACTTTGAATATCATCAGAGGCCTGTGCTGGATCTCCTCCGTATGGGCCTTCGTCTGAAATTGGAATTACGATCTTAGTTGCATTCGGGTTCCATCTGTGATCCAACTGTGTGGGTGGGTTTGCTGCATTACCCATGCGTCCTTGCGCATCTCTCCAAGACAGGCAGGCCCAAGTTGTACCTGGGCCCCAGAATTCCGAGTAATATCCTCCGTCTTGAGGAAGGTTCGTTGCTTGGCCATCATAGACTACCTCAGTTAGATATCGAATGCCACCAGAATCATCTAACGGAGTCTGGCCTAAGTGTGTAGTGCGTGGTCCTTGGCTTCCAGAGCCTCCTGTTTGGTATGCGGTAGCACAGTTACCGGAGGTGGCTGCTGATGGCCAGTTTCCACTGAGTGCATAGAGTGTTTCGAATACGGTAATGTTACCGTCTTCGAGCATTGGCTTCAGTCCTTGGAATGCGCCTCCACTAGCGAAGTTTCCTCCATAGAATACAACGCACATGTCGGCCCATTCAGTGTTCATCGAGCCGGATGTATCGATTGGTGCGACCATCTCCACCTTACCGCCGCGAGTGTCGTCCCAGACTATCTGTACGAAATCATCAGCATCGATTGCAATATCTGGGTGGCCCTTGTGTCCGATAATTGGAGTCAGGAGTGTGTTTCCTATTGCAACAATTGCTTGGCGGCCTGGACGGTCGATTTCCAGCATTGAGTAGTAAATCTGGGGCTGTTGGTAAAATTTGTCGAGTGGTTCGTAGGAATCTTCCCAAACTATGTGTGGATTGTTCTTAGAGTCTACAGCTACAGCAGGCCAATCACGATTCTGTTGGTGGCTGGCTATTTCTTCGTCATTGATTATCGAAAGTACGGCATCTAAACCCGCGCTACCGTCTTGGTCGTCTTGGGCTGGGTCTAAGAGAGTGTAGAATATGGTCCACTGACCTGATTTGTCAGTCCAAACGATGTGAACCTTGTCAGCGTGATCTACAGCGATATCTGGATGATTAGCACGGTGTGTGCCAGGATTGGAGATCTGGGTTTCATCGATTAGAACTTCTCCTCTAGGATCGAGCATTTTGTAGTATAGGTGTTGGGTGTTTCTACTCCATACGAAGTGCGTGTTACCCATTGAGTCGGCATCCATTGCAACCATTCTGTCGTTGTGAGTTCCACTCGCGACTATCTGTATCGCATCTGTTACAACTATCTCGCTTCCTTCTGCTCTATCTGAGAATTCTAACGTAGCAAACAGGCTCATCACCATGATGAGAACCAGTGTCATACTACTCCTTACCTTCTTTGTCTCCATCTCATTCCCTCCAGCATTGCTGCTACAACAATACTTGTTGGTTTCTTTGAATACTTAACCTACACGCTCACGCGTCATCCATTCACCCTAGGACAAACAGGAAATTTCGTCCCATTCTAGTGAAGATTCAAACCCAATCCGCGGGGTCGAATTCGCTCCCGAAGCCGCCTGTCTCGTCGGTATCGATTGAGTGGCTTTNCGGTTCATTCTTTGGGNGCTTNGTTGTACTTTGTTTGGCTTTCTTTGCTTCCCAATCATCNACCTTGCCGGGTTTACCAATCCCCTTTCCATAGGCGTACTTCACTTGATGAATTAGTTCCAGTTTNGAAAGCCACACACTTCTCATTGTCTGCATAAATTCATTCTGGCTTAGACCATCAAACCATATTGGTCTTGAGAGATTGAATGCTTGTAGTGGACCTGGTAAATCGTCCTTTGGCTTTCCAACGTGGAGGACCCAATCAAGGTTAGAACGAGTCAGTTGGATTCTAGTGTCATGAAGCCATTTCTCCCAAGCATCAGGGTCCTCTTTTCCATGGTCTCGCATCTCGTTTTGTTGCCCCTCATCTACTCTGGTAATCGAGTACACTAGGACTAAATCGCGGTTCTTTGGAATTACCACATTGAAGACGTGTCCTTGTTTCGTTGGTGGATATTTTACATGCAGATGAATNAGTGCCTGAGCATCTGTAACTTCTCTAGATTCCAGTTTCTCTCTGGCTAGCCAATCCTTAACCGCACTAGCCGCCGACTTNCCATCCATCAATAGGGNCTATTGGATGTCCTATTTGAGAGCGCCGAGTCTGGAAGANATATTTTCTACGAGTTCGTGAAATCTTTCTCCCTCNCTACNCTTACTCAGTTTCACACGACGNGATGCAGNTGNAGAATCAGCCCACAAATCATAGCCGNTTAATGCGATTGAGGCGGCNAGATAAAAGGCGAGCATNAGCAAAATGAATGTGTACAGNGTNACTAATTGTAGCGATANGCCTGCGTACAGATAGGTNCCCAATAANGCCANNGGGGGCCAGAAAAATATCGGTGAAAACATTCCTGCAAGCATGAANTAAGTTGTACGAGAGTCCAATCCCTCATCACTACCTTCGGCCATGTATTTTGCAAGACCCCATTGTGGTCCTGATGAAGGAAGAGTGATTGGCANTGTGGAAACAATCAGTAGTAACCCAAGAAGCCCCANGAGATGTTCTGAAATCGATTTTCCTCGTAAGCGATTTGAAGAATCTAGAGATGTGGCATACAAGTCATTTTTGTGGAGAATTTCAGCGGCTTCTTTTGCTTGATTAATCATCGGATTATTTTCTTCTCTACCAATACTTTCTCTGACTTNTCTAGTGGCTCGGACTTCCTCAGCCAACGTCATAAGCGGAGTTTTGGTTTTGTTTGCGCCAATATGGGCCAATAGCTTCCACGAACGGAAAGTTTCCCAATCNGGTGCATCGGGAGTCATTGGAGATAATACATCGAATATTCGATCACGTAATTTTCTGGTTTCTTCATAGCTTGGCTCTACCCATTCCCCTGAAACTAGACGAGTACGATCTTCAGCCGAGTATATCGATGGTATCTCAATAGATTCACCAAACTCTACGTAATTATCAGTTCGTAGCCAATGGTGAGTNCGCCAATGCAAACCAACAGTTTGGATTACTGGTGCGGGTAAACCCTTCTCGTCTGCNATAGCAGCAGANGCGAGAGCGGCACGTGATGATCCTGTTCGTAATGCATGGAGTTTGCTGTCTTGATGCGACTTACCCTCTGGCATAACAACAGCAGAATGTCCTGTTGCTAGACAAGAGGCCACAGTCAACATACCCCTGTGGTTGATGTATCTCGCAAAATCGGCATCTACAACTCCGGCCTCTACTTCTGCTCGACGGAGAACAGGTTGCGTTCCAAATCTTCTCGACCACCATCCGATTACTGGGCGGGTGGTCAAATCATGACGACCTAGTGAAATCACTCGTTTATTTTGTGCCCGAACAATTACCATGGGGTCAATTAGACCATTGATGTGGGTTGCAACATAGATAGCACCTCCGTCTGCAGGAGGGGTTGGATCGGCATCATNTCTTCTGAAAATNGCCTTATTNCCCAATTCAAACATNAAATCTAGTGCTAGTTGAGCCCATCTCTTTCCGGGGTGCTTTCCTTCGTGATTGTATGGAACTCGAGTCAGTTTATCTCGCTTCAATCTAGTCGCGCTTTCTGACAACTCTGGGAGTATCTCAGGCGCGGCTTCTGAGTCCGACACGGCGCTTCGGAGGGTGCAAGGGGTTGAGAATACACCGATTCTACTCTGTGGCCGCTGATATGCTTTCAGCGAGAGTTTTTGCGTCGTCTTGGTCTATCTTTCCATATTTCCAAAGGAATGAGTGAGTTGAGTCAGGGTATCGTGGAATGATATGAATATGGACGTGGGGGATTGACATCCCTGCCTCATGCCCATTGTTTTGGATTAGGTTGTACGCTGTGGCTCCAGTCACCTTGAGTACTGCTCTGCTTACTATCGGCAAAGCCCTGCCAAGAGCCGCGGCGGAATCTAAACTCAATTGATCCATGGAAGGTGCTGGTTCTTTTGGAATGACCAATGTATGTCCTCTTGTGAGGGGTTGTATATCTAGGAAAGCAATGATTAGTTCGTCTTCGTACACCTTGTGACAGGGTAATTCACCGTTGATTATGCGTGTGAAGATTGTTGGTTCTCCACTCATTACATGACCTCAAGATTTGGCAATCTTTTCTGCCAACGTTAGCATTCCCTGTAGATTCAGGGCTGAACACATCTCGGTATTCATGACAGTTGATTGATCGGTTACTTTGATTCCATTTTTCTTTATTTCAGAGATAGCATCTGCTGCGGCCTTGAGGGAAGATTCGTCTCTTGACCCGTTTGTACAAGATGCCATCACGGAGGATAGGGTAGCAGAAGCTTGTCCGACTGAAACCCCATTTCCTGATTTCAAAGTGTCCACTCTCTTTGAGGATTTTACAACTGCTTTCTCGACTAAAGTTGAGCCCCCAAAGGAGGCGTCTTTTACCCAAGCCCCAGCATGGCTTCCAGCGTGGTTTCCGCCTACTAAATCATCAAGCATTTGATTGCCCGGGAGAATCCCCTCTCCGTGCATACCATTGTGCGCAGAGCGCCCCGCAGCATAGAGCCCAGTTGCCCACTTCTTACCTCTAGAGAAGGTGACACGCCCATGCTCATCTACAGGGGCTCCTCCTGTGGTTGTTGCAATGCTTTTTGTTATTGGAATAACATCTCTGGATATATCCAGTCCTGTTCTGTCCTTGACTCTGTTTCGAGTGTTAGAGAACCAAGGCTTCGCATCAGATTCCAAGCCTCTCAGATCCAGAATGCAATCTTCTTCGCCAACTTCGCTTGGGTCAACGTCCTCCCCGCTGGATTTTCTAACTCTACCTCCAACCCCTAGAACATCAATTGTGATGTTGAGATCTGTTCCCCTTACTGTAAGCGGGTGTGTTGGGTTATTTGCCATCCCGGCCAGAGACAGTCCGGCGGTTGCAATCAGTGCAGAACCCAAGCCTGCCCCTCCTGATGGGCTCGACCAAATACCTTGATGGCCTGATGTAGCAAGAATTACCGCCTTGGATTGAATTCCGATTACATCGCCAGAGTTTGAGTCATAAGCGGTCAACCCTCTGACTTGCTTTCCGTCCATTACCAAGGACATGACTTGGATGTCAGAACGTCGAACGACTCCTCTTTTCATCGCCTGTTCTTCTAGGATGCGAGTGATATTTCGTCCAGTTGCGTCTCCACAGCCGGTCATTCTTGGCATGCTGTGTCCTGCAACCTGAGTAGCGTGAGGTAAGCCACCCTCTCGGCGACGGAGTACCAACCCCCATCTTTCCAATTCGGCAAGGACGCTGAGAGATTCTCCACAAACCCTTGCAGCTGCAACCTTGTCGGTTGATTCTCCACCTACAGTAATTGTGTCGTCGCGATGAGCGGATGAGCTTACTTCGTCTATGGAAACTGCAAGTCCAGCTAGATCTGTACCCGCCGTTCCCGCGCCAATTCCTGAGGATTCTAGAAGCAGAGGTGTTGTTCCAGCATCGGCTGCGGCAATAGCGGCTCTAAGCGCGGCCGGGCCCGAGCCGACGATGACTAGGTTCCAAGACTCCATGGTACTCGTCGTGTGCGAATCGTCTTTGCGACATGAAGATGACGCTCGGGGCTTCGCCCCGATAATTGGGCCTAATCTGCCAAGGCGAGGGCGATTCTTCGCACCTCGGATGCAGCATCTGCCATTCTGTGGCCCATGCTTTCAGGCTGAACTCCAGACGATAGTATGGTGGTTACTACAATTGATTCTATGGTCTCTCCTTCCTCGTTTCTCAGGGTAACTTGCACTGGATGTGGCCCGGATATCGAATCGGGCCACGCCAAGCCTATCCATAGTACGGTAGAGTTCGCTAGAAGGCGGCCAAAGGATTCCGTAAATTCGCCTCTCTGATCGCCTATTGAGAATGACGAGCTAGGTTGTTCTGAGGCTTTGGCAAAGACACGAAGGGTCTGAAGTTCGGGTTCTCCATTGGCCGCTAGTATGTCGACTTCAATTGACTGATTCTTACCGGAGTGATTGTGTATCATCACGAAGAGATTTCCTTGCCCTTGGCCACATCGAGGAGGTAGATCTAGATCTAGTCTCCAAGATTCTTCAGTAAGACTAGGGTCGCCTCTGATGACTGAATCTTGTAATCGGTCAGTTAGTCGGAAAAGGCCTGGTTGCCAAGCCCTTGTATGGGCAAGCAATCGCCTAAGTGTGACCATGTTGAACTTAGAAGTTGAGGAAAATAGACCATCGATTGCCGAGACCTTGAAGACTCTACGTGTTTCACTTAGTAGACCCTCCTCATCGAGTAAACCTAGGTATTCCAGGTGGATTGCTTCAAGCAGGTGTTCAACTGCTGACTCTGGAGTTTGGTCGCTACGAACATCGTCGATTAGAGACTTTATCCAAATGTCCCAGTGACTGGCAGTTTCGGGATCCAAATGCGCCACCACAAGATCTGACAAGACTCTGTCGAGAGTACTATCGTGTAGTGTTGGTGCGTGCAAAGACAAAAGAGGAAAGGAATTCGAACGCATTGGAATCGATGATTCAAGTTGTTGAGTGTTGAAAGCCGATATTATCGAAAGTACAATACAAGCACCCAAAACTAGCGAGCTTAGTGTTTCTCCCGCATCTAGATTCCAAAGTGAAGCCAGTGCAACAGTTGAAAGTATGGAACAAGAAACCCTTACTCTCTCTCGGATTCTTCTTTCATCAAGAGTGTTTAGAATACGTTCCACACCAGGGTATGAATTCATCGAGCGGAATCCTACTGCTCGTAAGCGAAGTCTGTCTCTTGCAGACATTCGAGCGAATGTTGCAGCAAATAAGGCGGGAATCAGACTGATGCTAAGTGCCACATGAAGCGCAATTGCTAATGGAAATGAGGCATATTCCCATCGAATAAGAAGCAGAGCGGTTGTTAACGGAGCAGAGAGTGATAACAGGGTACGCAACTGCGGTTGAGGTCTGCTTGTGGCAATTCTCACCCAAAACCTCCTACCTGCATCTCTAGCCTTAACTCTCAGGCTCAATGCCTGCTCTTGTCGCACCTGGCGGTCGCTCTCCTTCGCGTAAGGAGTTGGGAGGCTGCGCTCACCCGCCATGTATGTCCGACATCGAACATGGCTTGATTCTCTCGGCTCAATTTTGAGGTTCAGACGGTGATTTTGGGACCCTTAGAGTTCTTGAGGGGGATGCGGTCGCCGGAGTGGGCGTGTAGCATAGCCTGGATAATGCACTGGCCTCCTAAGCCAGGGACCGCGGGTTCGAATCCTGCCGCGCCCGCCATTAACCGAAGGCGAGGCCGTGCTTTCTGCCAGAGGTTGCGGCCTTGTGTAGAAAATTTTCAAACGGTATTCTAGCATGCATTGTACTGCGAATTTGTGTATCACAAATTGCCAAAGCGGAGAGCAACTCTGATCGGAGTTCGTCTGGAAGCGAAAGGCGACGGCCTACGAGAACATCATGGAGTTGAGAAATAATGTCATCGGCATCCAATCCATGATCGTTCATCAAGCGATCAATCTCTGCTATCGCCCCGCTCAAAACCTTGGAACGGCGCCCTCTCACATTCTCCCACCTCCATTCAACAACCCGGCCGCGTAGTGCGAGTTCCAGAAGATGCCTTCCAGCTTGCAAAGTTGTTGCCTGAACCAAACGATGTACGGCGGACCGATCGTCCGCTAAATTTCGTGCATTCAGCATCTCCAATGTGAAGAGGGCTTTTCGTAAATTACCATCTGATACGTAGGCTAAATCCCCTAGTACGCCTTCATCTACAGAGAATTTTTCTGACTTAGCAATTGATTGCATTGTTTTGATTACTGTGTCTCTATCTGTGGATGGGATGCGAATCATTTGGGTTCTAGAGCGGATTGCATCGATAAGTCTCGAAGGTGCTCGAGCAACAAGAATGAATCTACTTGCAACTCCGACAGTTTCCATCATTCGACGTAGGTATGCCTGTCTAATTCCTCCAAGATGGTCGGCATCTTCTATCACCAATAGTCGACTAACAGGGATTCTGCCTGGCTCGATTTCTAATTCTTCTCCGGCCGGAGCTATATCTCCTTCAGAGGCTGAAATGATTCCACGATCGTATGCGTCCAGGCTCATACGGCCAGCCAGTGTATCTGTGGAGCCCGCTCCAGCTGGCCTCAGAAATTCCTCAAATTTGGCCATTGCACCGCGAGTTCTCATCAAATCACGCGCCTGCAAGATATGTGTGGTAGATTTCCATCCTGGACCTAGCATCTGGCGCGCTACCAATCGCCAAGAGGCTGTTTTTCCAACTCCAGCGGGCCCTGTAATCAGAAGATGCGGGGGTTCGGGCGACAAACTGGCACCCTTGAGCGCCTCACGAACTGTGGGTGGGACCGCGAGATCATCGAAGGTGCGCGGAGCATGTGTACTCAGCCAACTCGCCACGTATTAGCGTGAATTAGGCGGGTCTTGAACTCCGCGCCTTTACTTCCACGGGAAGATTGTGGTTTCAGCGTGCTTTCAGAATCTTGTAGCCACGGTCAGTTCCTTCCTTTCGTGGCTTGACGAAAATTCGGTAGCCGCACTTGTGACAGGACTTACCGACAGTTCCTACCTCTATCCACTCAATGTGTCCGCATCGAACACACTTGTATCGTGGTTCTAGGGAGTCCATAGGGGAATTGCAGTGATTGCAAGATACGTTGCCGTCTGGGTCGTATTCTTTCCTGTCTGTGCGGTTGCAGGAGCGGCACTTGTAGAGTGTAAGCCTGTTCGCCATCGGGCCGCCGACTTACCAGCCCTTCTTCAATCTGCTCATTATGAAATTGGGCCCTAAAGGGCCCTGCGGCAGATATCTACAAAGTTCTCAAAAATCTTTGCTCCATACTCTGAGTCATTCACTTCTGGATGAAATTGAAGGCCGAATCGATTCAATTCTTCGTTCTCCATAGCTTGAATTTCGCATGACTCGCTGCTAGCTGTAATTCTGAAGCCTTCGGGTAATTCCACAACCTCGTCATTATGGCTCTCCCAAACTGTCTGTGTATCTGGCGTCTCCGCAAATAATGGCCCTCCGCCATCGACTAAATTGATTGTAGCGGCGCCAAATTCAGGGGCGGGTGCTTCGGCTGCTCGGCCACCATAATGCCCGGCCATGAATTGGTGGCCGGCACAAATTCCCATAATGGGAATATCCAGATCGAGATAGGCAGCACAATTTCCCAACTCTCCGGTTAACCCTACTCGGGCAGCTCCACCTGAAAGTATCAAACCGTTCAATTCACGTAATTCAGATACTGGAGTGTTGTTGGATAAAATCTGAGTGTCCACTCCCATGTAACGTAACATACGCCATTCGCGATGAGTCCATTGTCCGCCATTATCGATAACATCGATGACCAATCGGTCCTCACTCATACAGAACTGCGACCAAAGAGGGATGATGAACAATGCCCCGTTTTTGCCTCTAATTTTCATTTCGATTTGGGTAAATCACAACATCCACCTCACGCGAGCGATTGAAATACAGAACGGTAGTCGTCCCCAATCCTGCCCCGATGGTGTAGTGGCCTATCATGAAGCCCTGTCGAGGCTTCGACCCGGGTTCAAATCCCGGTCGGGGCGCCACTAATTCCCGTCTTCCCACCAGTTTTCTTCTGGTTCGGGTTCCGACTTCGATGAAGCATTATCCTGATGTTTCCAACAATAGTCAGTGGTTCTGAAAGCAAGACTATTGCAACGGCTTAGCTTACATTGTCTGAGTTGATTGGCCTGTCTTTGCTGAGGGGTTTTTGGTTCATTTGTATCTAAACTGACCTTGTCCCGGGTCAACATATTGATGCCTTCAGCTGTTGCCCCAACGGTCACGAACAAATCGAGAAAGCAGCACACCAACTCAATCAACTGGAATACCATATTGTCACTCCTTTTCGTCTTCCCACCAGTTTTCATCTTCCATTTCCTCTTCCTTGGAAGAATGCACGAATTCTACTCTATAGCGAGACTTGGAGAGAATATCATTCGTTGGTTCAACCTTCCAAGACTTGACTTCTCGTCCACCCTTACTCGAAGCGGAATTCAGTCTCGATGTGTAGAGGTATTCGTCTCTCTCTGGGTCAGACCAGTGAACGGAGATGAGGCGGATTTCATCTTCCTGCCCCGGAACAGGCTCAACCATGTATCGCGAGGTGGAGAGGACGCCTTCTGCTGGTTCGCCCATCCATGAAGTCACCTCTCTGATTTCTTTCCTGTTGAGGCTGTAATCTGCGTTTGGTGAGAAGAAGTATTCGAATCTCTCTGGGTTGGACCAGTGAACGGAGGCAAGACGGATTTGATCTTCCTCCCCCTTAACAGACTCAACCATGTATCGCGACTTGGAGAGGATGTCTTCTGTTGGTTCGTCCATCCATGAAGCCACTATTCTCCATCCCACTATCCCTGAGCCATGCTCTATATCCGGCGTGTAGAGGTATTCGTCTCTCTCTGGATCAGACCAGTGAACGGAAACCAGACGGATTTGCTTCCCAACCATTTGTCGCACCATCGCCACAGCCATTTCATGGCTTTTCTCATCTCTAACCGGAGGTTCGAACGAAACTTTCGTATCGCCATTATCCTCTTTGAAGCCTTTAAGCGTCAATAATCCGATGAGGGCTCCGCATCCTACGAAGGGTGCTAAACAACCGACAACCCCCCATTGTTCGAAGATTCCTTGTGATATGATTACTGGGACTCCGACAATAAGCAATAGAAGGAAGATATTCCATTCCCATCTTCTCTGCGTTCTTATACTTACAAATGGTATATCTGGCAATTTCATTACTATCACTCCTTTTCGTCTCCCCACCAGTTTTCTTCTTGCTGAGTTTCTTCTTTGGATTCCTTGCTTGGTTTGTGCCTCAAACAATATATCGAGTCTTCATACCTCATAGCATTACAACCATCAATAGAACAATTATTGTTGATTGAAACGAATTTGGTTTCTTGGGATTTCCCTTTCAACTCCTCTCTCACTGATTCCACTGCGGGAGCGAAAAACAACCAGCAACATGCTTCAGCAATTATTTCAAAAACTACCATTAAATCAACCTGAGGATATAATTAACACGATTGCTATAATTGCTACAGAAAAATAAATTATTCTCTTGGGGTCTTCGCCGACAAAGTACCTTACAGGTTCAAGCAAAGCGTATACGATAAGTCGGTCAAGCATTCAATCAACGCCATCGATTATGTATGTTGAAAACGGTTGCTCGGCTTAAGTTGATTGCCAGCATTATGGAACTACATCCCAAATGCATCTTGGAAGAATGAAGTCAGGCGATTTTCGTATTCTTCTGAGTCGCTCCACATCGCATCGACATGTGCTCTGTCTTCGACATACCAAGTTTCGACATCACCACCGTTCTCAATCATTCTCTCCTCAAATCGTTCGGCGTGTTCAACAGACACTCTAGTATCCTCAAGTCCGTGAGTTAGGAAAACTGGGCGATCTCCAGCAGCGTCGGCAGCATGGATTGGGTTTCGGCCGTCTAGGTCCGCGCCTGCCATCCAACCTCCAACAGTTATTGCTGCTCCACTAAGGAAAGTTGGGAAGCCCATCCTTCCCAATTCATTGCGAACAACTAGTGGGAAGTCTAGCACTGCGCTATCGAGCCACATCGCTGCAATACCTGGTTCGTCCTCAAAGGCAAAGGCTGCCGTTCCTCCAAGTGAGATNCCGACTAATCCTACTTCNCCGGCTTGNTATCCTTTGGAATCAATTAGCCAATCATATGCTCCAAGAATATCGACATACTCAACCTGTCCAACCGCAATGTAGTCGCTGACATGATCGCTGTGTCCGTAATTCCTCAAACTAAAGGAAAGTGAATTAATGCCGCCCTCGGCAAGGAAGGCTTGCATCAGTAGCATTTCTGGTTTGCAATTCCCGTTAGAGGGCATTCCGTGAGTCAGGATAACCACTGGTGCTTCCGGATCGACTTCGACATACCATCCTCTGAGGGTAATCGACTGGTCGTCTCCTCTGGGAGGGAAGCTTGCATTTTCATACGATTCCATTTGATATGGTGTGGCATCGAAATTTTGTCTAATTGATATTCTCTCTTCTGCGACTTCTCCGGTTCCAAAAGACTCCCAATCATCGAATGAAGTCCAGGAATCGGGGTGATTATCCTCCCAAACATAACAACCGGGTTTTGCGGCTATTGCTTGTGATGCGATAACATATCCCAGACCGAGATAGACTGTAGGAAGTACAATCATCAGAGCTACTGCAATTTGCACTGGTCGGCTCTTTGGGTCGATTTTCATAGCGCTGGGTTAGCTTCGCTTATTTTTTAGTTTTTTAATTGCCCAATGATTGAGTTTTTCTCTTTCTATTTTTGCCTCATGGCCCGAATCTACAGGAAATGATTTGCCGTAATGGATGAATTCCAAATTCAATTTCTCTCCAAAAGATTCTGAAAAATCGCTCAATTCATTCTTCAACGAAGTTCTCATCTCCGGCCAGTTTATCACAGATTTTTCTACAATTAGTATCGGTTTTTGATTATCTAATCCTTGAACTATAGCGGTTCTAATTCCAAGTCTGGAGTTGAAGAATTCTTCAACGGGTTTAGTATGCAAAAAGAGCCCGTTGTGTAATTTTACTGAATGGGATTTTCTACCAACGATCCAAATTCGGCCTTCTTGATCTCTATATCCCAAATCGCCAGTTCTATGCCATCTAGTGCCGTCTTTTTTGCGGGTAGCCCACGAATTCGCCCCACCAAAAAGGCCCTCGTCTTGACCAATTAAGCTCGAATAAACTACTGGGCCATTTACCGAAATCTCTCCGATTGATAATTTGGATATAGGGCCCTGATTCTTCACGGGTGGAATATCATGAAAGTCATCTGATTCACTGTAAGACAATATTCTCAAGTCGATTTCTCCGGCCTCGTTACCAAGACAAACTCCCCTTCCAGAAGCTGTTTGTTGCTGAGTTTCTGACAATATTGAGGAAGGGGCATAACACAAAGGAAATCCTTCTGTGGCCCCATAAACAGAATGGAAGCCTCCTTCTGATGGACAATCATCGGATAAATGAGGTTCTATAATTTCAGCGACCTGAGCAGACACAGACTCCCCTCCAACGTACAATCTCTTGATTGAAGGTAACATTTTGTCGGCATTCCGGCTCTCTTGTTTTGATATGTAGTCGGCGAGATTTATTGCTGTGGGGGGAGAAAGAATTGCGGTAGTTACGCTCCATTTTTTGCTGATTGAAACAATATCGAGCCCTGTGGTCTGTTTGGGTGAAGACAAGTTCAAGACAGACGAGGAGCCGATAAGCGGATGGACAATTAGAGTCCCTCCTCTACCATAGAATACGTCTTGATCGTTGATTCCTTCAGACCTTAGTGCTTGAAGATGTGAATGTAACATTCTGTGAGTATAAATTACACCTTTTGCTGGCCCAGTAGTGCCGGTTGTATATTTGACAAATGCAGCTGATTCCGCCCAATCCATATCCGAATTGATATTGAATGAATTTGGATTGGAATCATCCGAATAGAATTGCTTTAATTTCGAGAAGATTAGTTTCTTTTCTGGCTTCTTCTTTAGGAATAGAAATTGGCTTACAAAAATACTGAATTTGTTTCCAATAATGCCTCTCGGATTTGCTCTTTTGAGAATTTTTCTCAGCTCCTCCCTACCAGATTTTGTACGGATATTAAGGCTCGGGAGTAACAGAGGAACTGCTCCGGTTTTCAGCATACCATAAAGGAGGATTACAAAGTCGATACTAGGCTTGGCTAGCACTATTGTTACTATTCCATCATGAAATCCCTCACGTGAAAGAAGTGTTGCGGCTCTACTGCTTTTTTCATCTAATTCTTTGAAACTGATTTGATTTACTTCAGTGGATTTAGGGTCTTTACTTAGAAAAATGAAAGCAGTCTTATTGGGATGTTTCTTGGTCATCTCGGCCAAGTCAAAAAGGATATTTTTCAATTCCTTACCTCCTCACTGACCCATGCTTCAAACGAGCAAAGTCGTAGTGAAGAACTGTAATCTCGCTTTATTTTCAAAGA
>NYXO01000021.1 GCA_002685415.1 Methanobacteriota archaeon | reverse complement strand
ACACTTCATCTTTCTGCAGTGCCTACTTTCAATGGCGGACAAGTATTCATCGAAATGCAGGATGCTGAAACTGGAATGCGCATTGGTCATGCTACCATGGATGTGAGATATTACGAAGGAGGGTATGAGCCACAGACAGTTATTCCAGGCGAGCAAATAACCATGTTGATGGAGTTTCAAGGGATAGACGCACTACTTCCTGCCGGCCACGGTCTTCGTTTCATCTTCAGTGATCAAGGACAAGACTACTTGGCCCCTGCCTGTGGAAATGTATGTACGGTTCACATCCTCCCTTCGCTATCTGTGTTTGAAGCACCGCTTATTGATAGAAATGGTTCAAATGTCCTGATTACACCTCAAGACGAGGCTTGAGATATCATTGAGCGGGAGCATTCATCTTTCAGAGCCTAGAGCGCCCCATGTCCATGTCATTACCCCGACGAGCTATGGAACAGATGGGCTTCGCAGTTTGCTGCCTTAGTTGCGATGCCCCAGATATAGCCGGGACCGAGCGATGTAGGGGGTGCATCGAGTCGCACGCAAAGGCACGAGACAAGTTGACTTCAGGTCCTGCGACAACTAAAGCGGAACGCTTAGCGCGCGAGCAAGTAACCATGTTAGCAGACCCTAGCAAATATATCGACGATAGTGAACATGGTAATTTCATGCTAAATTATGTTCGACTTATCGATGCTCACCAAGGGGTTGAGGAAGTCATCACAATGGAGCAAGTAGAGGCAAGATTCGCTGCACAGAGAGCCAAGAAAGACAAATCATTAATCCGAGAAGTCGCTAATCAGAATCCTTGGGCAGAACGCGCCCCGGACGCTGAGGAAAGAGAAGAAATGCTGCAAATGTTCGGAACCGCAAAAAGGCCAGAAGCCCCAACTTGGGATGATTTGTTAGATGAGGTCGGCGAATTACTCGATGAGGATTGAGAAGAACGAGCCTTCAAACGAGACGAGTAGAGTGAGATAGGCAATGGCAGCGGAGAGAGACCCTCGCGCGTCTCGCTTGGAAGAGGATCCATTCGAGCGCACACGCTCACCTGGAAGCCATACTCGGGCAAGGGACGACGGCAACTGGAGACAGCCACACGTCAGAGTCGTATTCGCGAGCAATGGTCAAGGAGGCCAACCATTCTTCCGAGTGTTTGGCGAGGAGCCTCAACCAAGAAGAGTCTACATCCACAAAGGTTCAATATGGCATTTTTCGAGAACGGAAATCGAACATCTCTTTCAAGCCACACTGGCTTTTTCGGTGGCTCTCGCCTTCATGTCTGTGGGTGGTATATTCGGAGCACTGAATTCTCCTAGTGCATTTTTGATGGGGGGTTTGTTCTGGATGATTCCCGCTGCTCCAGCTTTCATAGTTCACGAATTAGCCCACAAAGTATCCGCCCGCCACTATGGTTGCTGNGCCGAATTTAGAGCATCACCTGGAGGCCTTCGGTTTGGNNTAATTCTCGCCGCCTTACTNGGGATAGTTTTCATGGCCCCCGGTGCAGTAATGGTGATGGGAAACACAACTAAGCAACAATTCGGCAAGATCGCACTTGCAGGACCCCTCAGCAACATCATGTTGTGGGCAGTCGGACTTGGATTGATATCACTCGGGCTTGAATCGACAGAATTCACCTATGGCAACAACGGCCTCCTCTACTATTGGTGCTGGGTCAATGTTGGCCTTGGTGCCTTCAATATGATACCATTCGGACCACTCGATGGAAGAAAGGTGAAGACTTGGTCCAACTCAATTTATTGGATATGGGTTTCAATTTTCGCGGGCTTGTTTTGGTTTAACATGAACATATTACCTAGTATGTTAGGATAGGGTCAACCATGGCTGAGAATTACGAGGAACCGGCCTACGAATTACTCCGCAAATACCGTAGTTTCGAAGTCAGAAAATACGTAGACACCATTCAGGCCAGAGTTACGACTAGTGGGATGAATTACGGTGAATCAGCAAGACCCTTCAGAAGAATCGCTGGCTACATATTTGGTGGAAACGAACGACAACAAAGGATCGCAATGACTGCCCCCGTTCACATGTGGCAATCCGGCGAAGAATCCCTAATGGCCTTTACAATGCCATCGGAACACAAGATGCAAGATCTTCCCAACCCAAACGACCCAGGGGTAGAACTGCTCCATGTAGGAGGAGAAGTGGTTGCCGTTCTGAAGTTCTCTGGGCTCTCTCGCCCAAGCAAGTCGTTGAGGCTACAGAATAAGCTGCGAAAACTCGTCGAAGCAGAGGGGCTTACAACTTCTGGTAATGCTAAACTAGCAGTATACGACAACCCAATGTCAACACTTCCATTTCTTCGAAGGAATGAAATCCACATCCCATTAGAGTGGGATGTTTAGAGAAGGGCGTTGAAAATAGGCTGCTCATCACAGTGGAAGAATGTCATCATCGCCCACCAAGTAATCATATCTAGACTATTTACGACATTGGCAATACCAGTGTTTTCCTCTCCGTAATCCTTGCCTGTTGTATCCATCCAATCTTCCATTTCTTCTAGCGTATCGCAGACCTGATGATAGCACCAATAGCCATCTACTAATCCACCAAAACCAATGGTTACAGTGCCTAAATTATCTTGGAAGCTAGCGTGATCACTTCTTGCTGTGGTGTCTTCATAGACGATGACTTCAGGCCTATCCATATCTAACCAAACAGACGTTTTCCAAGTATCTGCACTGTAGTTTGTTCCGATTAATGTCCCAATTTGTTCCTCGAGACCAAGTGCATCAGAGCCTATCCAATTCGATAGACCAACCATCTCTGGCTGGTCTAACTGATCATGATTTGGACCCGGGCCAATGTATACCCTTAGTGGCCATACCTCACTGTCTTTCGGATAACCATCTTCGTCGATTTGAGGGTCAGGATCACCATGAGGCGCACCACCTCCACCGGGCCAATTAACTCCAGCCATGTCGAGATTGATGTAATTCATCACAGTCACTTGGGGATTGTCTTCCTTTACGTGGTACTCAGTCCAGTAATCCGACCCTCTTTTCCCTCCTTCTTCACCAGACCATAGGCAGAAAACCATGGTTCTCCTAGTTTCAAAATCAGCAAGAGCCCTAGCGGTTTCCATAACCATAGCAGTCCCNGCTGAGTTGTCATATGCTCCTGCCCTTGTCCCGTAGGTCCTGAATCCTACAATATGAGGGTCGAGAAGTACAGCGTTAGCAGGAGGAGCAACATCGAAATGGGCTCCGAAAACCATCCACTCATTTCGCACTACAGAGCCCCATTTGTATGCACATATGTTGTATGCCTCTGGATTCTGAACATTCATGATATCTGTGTACTCGTACCTATGGGCTATGACTTCAAGACCAAAGCTTTCCAATTCCCCAATGATGTACAAAGCCGCATCTTCGTATGCAGGATTACCTTGCCCTGCCCACCTATCAAAATATCCAGCCTTTCCATCCACTGGATCCAATGTGTCGGTGGGGTCCGACAACTCAAACAATCTATCATAGACAATTCTACCATGAAGCATTCCACTTGAATGACCACCACCTTCATCCAAGGACACAGTCGAATCCCTTGTAGATGGAATAAATTTCACTTCTACCTCACCAGGCATTACCGATGAATGCACTTCGAGGGTATCGTAGGTTGTGTTATTTGCAGGGACTCTAATCGCTCCTNGACCGTCCTCACCCTTGTCGCCCCCTCGAGCATACCATGTAGACCAAGACTCATCCNCCTCACGAATTGGCCAATGCCCCCTTCCATATTCTCCAAGAAGCAGGTAGATTCCATCGGAACGCGGCGGAATTAGAACCTCGATGGATATTGTATCTCCTGAATTGATATCAAGTACAGTAGAATTCTGTACAAATCCAGATGCTGGATCCTTGATTAAGAATGGAAGATATACTGACATTTTGTTAGAAGCAGTCAACTCAAGATTCTGAAAGAAACCAGCAGACATCGATTCGACATCAACCTCCAAATCTCCTGCATCAACTCTAGAATCGTCACCTCCAAAACATCCGCTGATTGGAGTAAGTAGCAGGATTAGAACCATGCCGAAAGCCNCCAACTCGCGTGAGCGCATAGCCAACGGACCATAGGTCCGTTGTTGAAGCCGCCGCCTGTTTGATTGAGTAAAAATCAGGCGTTGAATACTGACAGACATGTCAACGAACCATCTGCTTGCATGATTTCTTTCATGTCTACACTAGTAATCTTGAACCCTTCATCTAACATGGTTTGACGGACTACAGGAAATCCATCCGCAATNATCACACGATNGCCTTTGTAGCCGATTGTGTTCGCAGCGTAACTTTCTCGATTCGGAACCCAAACGACATCCTCAGCTAAAGGCTCTAATTGAGATGCAGTAAGGTGACCTTCTGCGGCAATAATCATACCAGGGCGCGGCGATGAGCACACGGTTGTAAGGTGAAGAGTCGAATTGGGTATGTCGATGAACTCACACTCCAAACCGTCTTCTCGTACATGACTCGCAAGAAAGTCAGCACCCGCCCTATTTGTTCTAGTTGAAACTCCGATCAAGTAACGGTCATCGAAGAATACAACATCGCCACCATCGAGTTTAGCGCCTTTTGGCATATTGATAATTTCAGCACTGGAAGATAGATGTTCAGCAACAGCAACCTGCTCACCTTCTCTAGAAGGGTGCCCCATGTTTGGAATGATTGCCTTTCCATTGACCATTACAGCAGTATCTTCAACAAAACAACAATCTGGATATTCGTCTAATGCCGGTAAGACCGTAACATCAGTACCATGTGCTCGGAGGGCGGCAACATATGCATCGTGTGCACCCTGTGCCGCCTCTCTGTTAGGCGCCCTAGTGCCAAAGAAATCCGATATAGCGGAGTCGAAGTTAGCAGAAATCTGGCGCACAACTGCTGCATTCCGACTTCGGTCGTACGCTCCAGGCATGACGCGCGGTCCGACCTTTTCTTCATAATAGTTCGGAATCCGGATGTAAAATTCCGCTAAATGTACGCAAAAACCATGTTTCCGATTGAGTATATCAGAATTCAATCAATTTTGACGCTTCGTTGTATAGAATAAAACTCCAATGACAGCAACCACAATTGCTGAAACATATGTTATTTTGTAATCTGCAGGCTTATCCCAAACCTCTGCATCGAATGGCGCCCAATCCCGATTATCCCCGTAACCGTCTCCATCGCTATCTATCCATTCACTAGAGTCATCTGGAAAGACATCTGAATTGTCTCCGAAACTATCTCCATCACTATCCTTCCACTCAGATGGGTCTGTAGGAAACATGTCACTATTGTCTCCAATCCCATCGCGATCAGTATCTTTGGTCTCGTTTGCATTGTAGGGTAAATCGTCAGCATTGTCGCCCACACCATCGGAATCAGAATCTATCCATTCACTACCATCTTCAGGAAACTCGTCAGTATTGTCTCCAATTCCATCCTCATCGCTATCATACCATTCTGACGGGTCACTTGGAAATGCATCGGAATTGTCCCCATGCCCATCCTGGTCCGAATCTATCCACTCAGAATCGTCAGCGGGGAACTCATCTGAATTATCGCCCACACCATCCTCATCCGCATCTGACCATTCATCCGGATTCAATGGAAATACATCCTCAGAATCCTGCCAACCATCTCCATCGTCATCAAGATCCACCAAGTCACAAACTCCGTCAGAATCGGAATCTAATGGGATATCGGAAGAATCGTTAGGTTCTGTTTGGCAATCTAGCTCATCATTATCTGACCATTCGTCATTATCATCATCGGGGTCGGCATTATCTCCTATTCCATCATCGTCAAAATCTATCCATTCAGTTTCATCNAGAGGAAACGCATCTTCAGAGTCCTGCCAACCATCTCCATCATCATCGACATCGGCATTATTTCCAATGCCGTCTCCATCGGTATCGTACCATTCACTCGAATCATTAGGGAAGGCATCATCTTCATCATCAACACCATCATTGTCGTCATCGGGGTCGCCGTGATCCCCTATACCATCGCCGTCAGCATCCGACCATTCATTAGGGTCGTCTGGGAACAAATCGGCAGGTAAACAGACCCCGTCTCCATCAGAATCATCCCATCCAAATGGGTCTTGATCACATTGATCGGTATTGTCTCCAACTAAGTCTCCATCAGCATCAGCCCACTCATTTGGATTGTAAATGAAAACATCGACATCNTCTCTATATCCATCACCATCAGANTCTCGAACAAACCCAGAAAGCGCCNAACCTATCGTTTGGTCAGACCAACCNGGGTCGTTTAGTGGNGGNACATGACCNCCNCCATTGATTCTCCAATGNGCTACTCGATTTCCAGAGTTGCAGTTGAGAAATTCAAACTCATCCGTTTCATCAATTCCGTCATCTCCTGAAAGGTCTCTGCTTCCTAGATAAGTCCACGTTGAGTCGCATCCAGATCTATTGGACCAATAGCCAACGGTCTCAAGAGCAGAGGGGTGTTCCCCTCCAAACGCCACAGTTCCTCCATCGTATTGAATAACTCCATCGTCGGTTGAATGCACATGCAATATATCCGGCCTTCCAGTATCGACACAATCCGAAAAATCGTTCCATGTAACGCCATTCAGGGCCACAATTGCTCGAATAGAATTACCGGCATCACAAGCCATTCGATGACTCATAAATCCTCCATTAGAGAGCCCCGTAACAACCACTCCATCAGGATCGGCTCCGTAGTTCTGCACCGCTTCATCAATCAAACTAGTAAGATAGTCGACATCATCAACATCGTAATCAAAAAGATTGCAACAAGCATCCGTAGCATTCCAATATCTCATCCCTAACCAATTCATTGTTCCGTCAGGATAAATCAGCAGATGCTCATTTTCATGAATGCTATCGATATGGTGCATATAGGCAGCATTGAATGCTCCATTATTGCTGTAGCCATGTAACGAAATCACCAATGGTAATGGTCTGCTGAAATCGTGATTTCCAGGCATTCGAAGGGTTGTTTCACGGCCCGAAGGCCCAATGCTTACGGTAGTGTGTTGATCGGTATATTCGATTGCACTGTAGCCATCGTTAGAGTTAGTTCTGTAGGAAATTATCGAATCATCCTCTAGAATCTCGGCGTTATCGACCGGAAGCAAAGCGAGGAACAGAAAACCGACCAAGAAAGCAGCGACAACAGTCCGACTCACGCATCTAGCGGGGTGTAGGTGTCTAAGAAACTGCCTAAATCGAGATACATCAACACTCATTCTCTATTGAGGGCCATGTGAAGTAACAATCCAACAGGCATCAGCATAACTCCAAAGAAGACTATCACTCGAGTTTGATTCATACCTATCTCATTTTCAACAGCCTTGCGCCACATCCACCTAGTAGCGATGATATCTCCAGCAACGAAATGCGCCCAAGCGAGGACCGTTCCAGATTCGGTCCCAAGAAGCACAACCATTGTGTCCATGATTTCAGCAGGATTTCCCGTGAATAACTCAATCATGCCATCAGGATTTACGAGTATAGTTACAAAATAAGCAACTAAGGGTCCAAGGAAAATAAGATTCCCCTCAACCCATTTTGAAGCTCTTTCAGACTTAGGTTCTAACATCATCAATAGCCAAAAAGGCCCAACCCATATCGTGGGGATTAGGAATAGTGCTGTGTAAATCGGCTCCATATTATTCACTTAATCCGGCTGCTATTCCCCCCGCCTCTTCCAATTGGTCAGCAGAATACCAATATGAGGACGCCTCCCAGACAATATTACCGTTTTTGTCGAGTAAAATCACAGAAGGGGTTGGAAGGTTTCCAAAAGCCTCGACAACAGAAAGCGCAGACGGCTCTCGTGTGTCAAAATCTAGCGCTAGACGCGAATATGCATCGATAACCACAGGCCAAGGCGAATAATGGTCACTTGAGTTATTGCCATAGACCTGCATAATTTTGTCTGCATCTTCGAAGTTACCATATCTATGAATTGTAACTGGTTGCATAACGCTGTAGTTGAGATTACTATCTCGGATACCTTCAGCCCATTCATGGCAACCCTGACACTGTGAACTCACCCAAAACAAGAGAACCGGTTGTTGCTCTAATTCAGTAGTCAGATCTAGCATAGATACACCATCTACATCTCTTCCTAAGGTAGGGAGTACGAAGGTGAATCTGCTATCTTCAGTATCCCCCACTTCCAATTCTTCTTGTATTTCATCAGCCAAACATCCAGCCGAAGCAGATAGTAGAATTAACGTTAGTAATAATCCAGCCAATTTTCTCATACCATTCCTCCAAATTAAGCTTTGATAGACTCCTGAGGTTTTATCGTTCCCAATCCGCCATTGACTCCGATGATCTGCCCAGTCATCCATTCAGGCGCACCGTCGACGAGCCAAGATGCAACATCTGCAATCTCCTTTGCTTCTCCAATCCGTCCAACAGGGTGCATAGAATCACTGATTTTACGACTAGCCTCGCTTTTCAGTAGATTTTCGGACATTGGCGTATCCGTCATTGCAGGGGCAATCGCGTTTACTCTAATGCCTCGCTTTGCGTAGTCTGCAGCAGAGGCCCGAGTCAATCCTTCAACCGCTCCTTTTGCAGCAGCGATAGCGGCGTGATTAGTCATGCCATGTGAGGCCGCAACGGAAGAAAACAGAACGATCCTTCCTCCATCTCCGCGCATCATCGGGACAGCAGCGGATCTGATTGCGTTGAATGCGGTAGTGAGATTTTGCTCCATTGTATCCCGCACTTGTTCAGCAGAGGTTGCGTGTAATGGTCTGAGTAGGATTGATCCTACAGCAACCACTACTGCGTCTAGACGACCATGTGTTTCTATGATACTGGCTACAGCCTGTTTCATCNCAACATCATCTCTTGCGTCCACCGGNAANACNTCGATATTGTCAATTTCAGAACTGAGAGCTCGAAGAGAGTCCTCTGTTCGTCCACTTCCTACAACACTCCAGCCTTTTTTGGAAAGGTTCTCGCAAACAATACTGCCCACCCCTCCAGCGGCACCTAGCACCCATACAACTGGCAAACAAAACCCCCCTAGAACTATCTCATTGGCTTAGGCTTCTTGAGGCCAGGGAACCAAGTGTCTACTCCATTCCAGTCGACTGGTAAACCTAAGTCTGCAATTACCAATTTACTACTGATTCTCGCNCTTTCAAAGATGGTTGGAAGACCGCTTCCTGGATGGGTTCCTCCGCCTACAAGATAGAGGCCATTTAATTCCTCAAAGCGGTTGTGNGGNCGCCTCCAAAGCATCTGATCNAAGCCGTGTGCGAGGTTGAAAACAGCGCCCCTGTAAATGCTGGANGCGCCCCAATCATCAGGAGTTACNATGGTCTTGCTAACTACATGATCACNAAGNTCNGTGAATCCTAGATGAGCCATTTGATCAAGGATTATCTCNGCATATTCTTCCTTAACATCATCCCAAACAATGCTTGGGTCCGTGTTCGGAACNGGAACTAGAACATACAATGTGGATTGACCATCGGGAGCTAAGCTAGGGTCAGTGATACATGCATTTTGGACATATATGGAAGGGTCATTCCAAGGAATCTTGTGATTGTCTATATCTCTCAGACTATTTTCATAATCTGCCGATGCATAGATTTGATGATGCGGCTCATCATACAATTTGTCGACCCCTAGATACAACATGAATGTTGAACAGGAATAGGATTTCTTTTGCAATTTTTGATCCGACCATTTTTTCCTTTTCTGATTAGGAATCATTGTAGTCATTGCATGAGCAAAATCAGCATTCATGATGACTTTGTCAGCCATGAAGTCAACATCACTGGTTCTCACACCTTTGACGGTTTTCCCTTCAATAATCACTTCTTCAACCGGAGTCTCAAGCTCAAATTGTACCCCCATTTCTTTGGCGATTTCGCCCATCTTGGTGGTTATTGAACCCAGACCCCCCTTTGCGTGGAATATGCCATGCTCATATTCTAAGAATGCTAATATTGTGAATAAAGACGGGGCATGGAACGGGCTCATTCCTAGATATTTTGTTTGGAAAGACATCGCCAGGCGAACTCGCTCATCATCGAATAATCGCTCAAGATCAGAAGCCACACTAGCCCAGGGTTTCAGCACAGTTGCGGCGGCCATTGAGCGCTTGGTAAGCAAATCAGAAGGCCCTTTCCAAGGCGATTGAAGNCANCCTCTAGAACGATCCAATTTCTTCCTGTTTTCCGTNATGTAACGCTTGAATCCCTCAGCGTCTTTATCGCCGGATAGTTCGCGAACTCGTTCGGTCATTGCCTCCAGATCACTGGTGGCATCAATTGCTCCGCCCTTNCCGAAGACTAGCCGATAAGACGGATCTAGTGGAATGAGCCCCAATTCTTCATGTGCATCTCTGCCGATGGCCTGAAAAATCTCTTCAATGACTTCAGGAAAATGAAAGAAAGTGGGCCCATTATCGAACTTGAAGCCATCGTGTTCGACTATTCTTGTTCTTCCTCCAATGTAAGAGGCTTTTTCGANAACTCTGACTTTCAANCCGCTGTGTGCCAGTAATAGGGCTGCTGCCAAACCTCCCGGNCCGGCTCCAACAATCAAAACATCTTGGTCAGAGTTGATTGATNGCTCAGGCTTAGATGGTAGCGTCTTTGATTGCATAATTACTCCTCGTGAGTTATACTAATTACGCCAAGAGTAGACATCAGCACGTTGGCTTTCTGCATAACGGTCAAACCAAGACGCTGTGAAATTACATCACCGCATAATTTCTCTGCCTGCTTAATCAATTNTGAATAGACNGATACCATAATCGCGGGNCTCTTTCTTGATTCGGGGTGAATCATTGGGAGCAACTTAACCGCCTCTTCCCTGTGTGCTTTGCAATGTTGGATGTAGTCATGCATGAACTCCTGCCAATTTGGATTTGAAGCAAGATTTGGGCACGACAGATCCGAGGCACTAATTCCGTAGGATTGTAACTCTGCAATAGGCAGATAGATACGACCCGACGCGAGATCTGATTGGATATCNCTTAGGATATTGACCATTTGCAAAAACACACCCATTTCGTCTGCATAGTGCTCCGCTTCCTGCCCATCATATCCATACAAATGTAGCAAGCAAAGCCCTACTGAAGAAGCGACGTTGTAGCAATAGCCNCTCAAGTCTTCATAGGTTTGGTAATTNGTGGGGTATAGATCATCTTCCATTCCATCGATTAACGAATGTAGGTGTTGAGATGGAATATCAAATCTCTCAATAGTGTGCCATAGAGCTAGGAAGAATTTCTCTTTGGGAAAGGAATCGTTCTCAGTCGGGAGGATATTGTCTCTGAGGTAAATCAGAGCAGATAGTCTGGCAATGTGTTCATCATGATCCAAGGTNCCTCTGGATTGGTGTTTTTCATCNAGGACCTTAGACCGTTGAAGGGCNCTCAGACGGAGNGAACCCANTTGCTGAGGGGAGAACTTTGAGAAATCAGGCATCCAATCTCCGTCAGCAANATCGTCTGCCCTCCGGCAATATGCATAGAGTGCTTTGATACCATCTCTCTTCTCTTTCGGAAGGGTTCGAAATGCTCTGAGGAAGGAGGACGAAGATTCATTGGCAATCCTCTCACATTCTAGGTAGGATTGCTCTAATGCCGCACTATCATTCCTCACGACATCGCCCAGCATANTANCACATCCTCGATAGTTCATTTATAATGAAGTGTTTTCTTNAATGTCCTTCAAATCAATGAGTGAGTCACTTNGTGTAGGGTGAAACCGGCTCTGGAATAGGTAGACAAGCACGGAATTCCTCAAGATANGGACTCATCGATTGTATCAATTTCACATCTGGATGTGTTCGAATCACTAAGCCATCGAGATACATTAGAGCGCGGATAATTGGAAACGCCTCCTCTCCGAAAACCGCACCAGCGTCTTCAACTGCACAACGCACNGTCTTCATCATAATTTGAGTGAGACTTTGTTCGCCAACAGAACGCATCTCAAAGTCATGGTATATTTCGTACATTTTTGTCATGTACTTTTCTTTTCGTCGATCGTCTAGAGTTTCNTCTGAGAGNCCTAGCAATGCCTCGAAGGCATCGTTTAGTTGACTGTTNGAAAGGTGTTCAAAGAAGCGGAATAAGGAGCTGCTGACATGNGTTGGCGCGTGACAAATTGCTCCATTATCGATAAAGACAAACATACCATCTTCATCGATGATACAATTTCCAGGATGCAAGTCTCCATGGAATGTACCTATACCGAATAGATAGGCACCGTGAATCCGGAAAAGGTCCAGCAAGGTAGACCAGGAAAGTGTACCTGCATCAATACCATCTTCTAATGAATCGCCTCTGATGAATTCAGAGACCAGGACCTGTTCATTGGATAATTCTCTGTAGTATTTTGGGAATCTGAGGCGATGCATTTGGAACGTATCGTCGATATCCAATTGGATATCCTTNAGCTCGTCTGCGCCTGAGATTTCATTGCGAAGATCTAACTCTCTAGTCGTGTAGTCCGCCACGTGGTTTAGCAGTGCTACCGGGTTGCCCACCTTACGTAGCTTTGGCATGAACAATAGGAAGATCCGTAGCCACCTTCGCATTCTTTTGACATCTCGACGAAACGACTTCTCGTTCTGAGCCTTGATGACTTTGATAACTACCTCCTCGCCGGTCTTCAAGCGCGCTCGGTGTACTTGTCCAACCGAGGCGGCAGCGATAGGAATCTTGTCGATTTCTTCGAAGGCATCAAAGAAGCCCTCAGGCGCTCTTTTCTCGAGGTTATCGAACACCTCTTCTGATGGAATGCTGGACGCATGTTGGTATAACTGCTGCAATTGTCTGCACTTCTCAACAGATAGCAAATCGCTTCGCAGTGCAAATATTTGGGCGAGCTTGACCGCCAGTAACCCTTGGGACTGAATCCAATCTAAGTCCGCAGGTCCGGACTTCAGAATNTGTCGCATGAACCTAGCAAACGTCCAGACACGCATNNAATTCCCCTCTCAACTNCCCCAATATCAACTGCTGTTTCGGAATTCATACTCCTNGCAGGGGGAAAAATCGAAAATTTGAGAGGATTATTCCTCCTTCGTCATTGTGAAATAGACCAATTAGCCCGATGCATCTCAAGCAGAGGTACCCGAGCGGTCAAAGGGGCTGGGATGAGGTCCCAGTGCGTAGTGCTTCGCAGGTTCAAATCCTGCCCTCTGCACCATTATTCCATGTGAATTTTTGAGAATACATTGCCTGCGATCTCGCCAGCATCAATCGGTTCGATTTCATGCTCGACGATAAGGTGGCTAATCAGTCGATGTTGTTCTATGCGTCCGTGGCACTCTGGACACTCGACGATTCGCGGCGCCCTGTAGCCAACAAATTCTGCTCTCCCCGCAGGTGTCATCAACCTAGTTACAGTACGTACGAGAACCATCCCAAACGCAAGTGAGAAAATTATCAATCCGCAAGTAAATCCAGAGAAAATAGGTGCCGGGGGGCGATTTTGTAGCAACTGTATGTCATTGACAACAAAGTTCTGAGAGGAATTTCTCATCTCGGAGATATCGATAATATGGCTAAAGTTTTCATTTCTTACATTCAATATCAATTCAGCACCGTCATGATATTCTTCAATATCCAATTCCAAAGAAAATCTACCATACATGTCAGTAATCGACTCTGTGCCTCTGAATGGATGACAGTCATATTCCTGACTCTCACAAACTATCTCCACATCGTTGTAGTTCACTGTAGTTCCGTCAGCATATGTGACGATCCCACTGATTCGATAGGGCTCTGCCTCCACAAGAGATGGGGCCGCAAAGAACACTAGCAGAACAGCGAGCCAATGCGAACGCATGCAATAAGTCAGAAAGAACTAGTTTTCAATTGATGTTTGGAATTTTGAATCACATTCTACTACTACAGCAAAATGACTTGACTACCAATCTCGACTTGACCTTCCTCGATGACAGAAGCAGACCATCGGGACCAACCTAATTCTAACTCATGATCAATTCGAGAAAACGCACCATCGATGAACGACTTTCCAATCTTGCTGCACGGGGCTGTAGGCTCGCTAAGCTCGATCATCGCTTCACCAATCATCATTCGAGCCCCTACCTCTAGAGAAGGCCAATCTACTCCTTCGATAGTGATGTTTTCTCCGGTAGTCCCTACGTCAATGGCATGCCCTTCACTCTTTAATTTCTCAATTTGTTCCAAAGAAAATAGCGTCACCGCTCGCGTACCAGTGCTATTTTTCTTCTCTGTTCGGAATTTATTGAAATCTCCATCAACTCCTTCGAATTTTATCTGGGCTTTGTTAATGGGTAACTTTGGAACTCCACCTTGTGTACTGATGTTGATTGAATGTACAACAGCGCTCATCTATCCTCACCTAGTAGTCTACAAGTCAAAAATTAAACTCATTTTCGAGTCGATTTACCATTTCCAAATATCGTCCTTTGAGCCCCTCATCTGGCTGAGTCATAACATGCTTCCAATATCTCCAAGCCGCAATCGAAAGTGTCGCGTATCTGTGAAGTGCAGGTAAGGCTAACTTCTCATCCTGAGATAGTGGACGAACCGATTCATAGCCTTCCAGTAATGCATTCCACCGTTCATGCATGGGCTCTTCATCGTCCCAACCAAATCCGACGAAAGCCATCATTAAATCAAATGCACAGGGGCCGATGAAAGCCTCTTCCAAGTCAAGAATCGCCGCAACTGAACCATCTCCAATGACATTATCTGGAAACAGATCACCATGCAAAATCCCCTGTGGTAAATCCCCTGGAATTTGGTTGCGTAAACTCCCAGATTCTTTCTTCAAAAAGATTAGAAAATCAGACCAAGAATTTGTATCGTCTGCTATTTCGAACATTTCCTCGAACAGAGACCACCCCATTCTGTAATCGTCTGGGAAACAATCTGTGGTTGGGATTTGTTGGAGTTGGGCTAATGTTTGTCCGAGACTCTTCAGAGATTCCTCGTCAGTGCCCAACATGCCGCCTTCAACGAATGGCAATATAGTCCACGCCATCCCTCCCCTTTCAACGACTAAATCACCATCGAGAAATTCGATTGGTACGGCGGTGGGTATGCNATGTTCATGGAGATGACAATGCCTAGAGACAACTCTTCTTACCTCCTCGATGGTATTTGCATTCCATACTTTTAGAACGACTTTGGAATCGTCAGTTAGAGTTAGGAGAATGTTGGTATTATCCCAACCTCCTTGTAATATTTCCATGGTGTTAACNCTTGCGAGACCAGCCCGATTCAGCAATTCATTTGCCTCATCATCTCCCACATCAATTCGTCGCATTTCATTCACCATTTCCACTCAGTACGCCGTTTAGATATTCTAGAGTCATATCGATGTCCTGTCTTGTAAGTACCATTGGNGGCTTNATCTTGATGACATTATGATGCGGTCCATCGGTACTCAACAATACNCCCAANTCTCTCATNTCACGAACTACTCTTTCCGCCTCTTCGGCATTCGGCTCTAATGTAATCCNNTCATGAACAAACTCAATTCCGATGAAGAGNCCNCTTCCTCTAACATCTCCAATTGCCGGATAGGATTCTTTCAGTTTACGAAGCCCATTCAAGAAATATTCACCAT
>NYXO01000004.1 GCA_002685415.1 Methanobacteriota archaeon | reverse complement strand
ATGAAATGAGTTGGCATTCCTGAGTCGATATTCATTGCACTGTGGCCCATGTGTGCGACTAATTCAACTCCCATCATGCGCATTTTATCATGCACTAAATCACATGCACCATAGCAAGGGTCTGCTGCCAAGACGACCTTTGCTTCAGAGTCCTCCTCAATTGAGTCCATCATCTCAAGAGCCTGCATTTTCAGACCCTCTGGAACTTGCAACGCAACCAAGCGATGGTCGTTGTCTTTGATCCTCTCGACTAGGTCGTCGAGCTGAAAGTCATGACGCTCCATGTCCATGATAACCGACTTGCCGTCCTAAGTTTGGTATTTGAGCGGTTTCATAGTTCTTCGCGGAGCTCATGAACACGGGGGATGACTTCTGTTGCGAATAATTTGATAGATTCCATACAATCTTCATGCGGTAATGTGCCGTTGCTGTATTTCATGTCAAATCGATTAATGCCAAGTTGTTCGGAAACTTTGACGATTTTTTTGGCGACGGTTTCCGGTGAACCAATGAATAACGCACCATCTTCACTGGCTCCATACTCGAATTGATCGTATTGCATAGGTGGCCATCCACGTTCTCTACCTATGCGCGCGAATAATGCTTGATGGTGAGGCCAAACCATCTTCTTAGCCTCAGCGTCAGTTTCTGCGATAAATCCAGGGCAATGTACCGCAACTTCCTGATTTTCATTTCCGAACTTTTCCATAGACTCATGATACAAATCGACAAATGGTCTGAATCTAGAAGGCGAACCACCGATTATTGCGAGCATAAGCGGGAAGTCGTATCTTGCAGCGCGAACTACAGATTCCGGGCTTCCACCAACGCCCACCCAGGATTTCATTCTAGCCGCTTCGATTTTTGGGAAGACCTTTTGATTTTCGAGAGGAGTTCTAGTACTTCCTCTCCAATTAACTTCGCCTCCGTCCCTCAGTTGCGAAAATATTTGCAGTCGCTCCTCAAAGAGTAAATTATACTCGTTTAGATTGTATCCAAAAGGAGGGTAGGATTCAGTAAACGATCCTCTTCCTAGAATCGGTTCTGCTCTTCCATTTGATAGCGCATCAACTGTGGCAAATCGTTGGTAAACTCGAACGGGATCATCGGTACTCAGTACGGTGACCGCAGTATTGAGTCTAATATTTTCAGTTCGAGTTGCTAATCCTGCCAACAAAGTCTCCGGCGCTGAAACTGCAAAGTCGGCTCTGTGATGTTCTCCAACTCCGAATGCGTCAATGCCTAATTTGTCAGCCAAAATCCCCTCATTCAAAACATTACGGAGAACATCCGCATCATGCAATATTGACCCATCTGCATCCTTTGTGACGTCCCCGAAGGTGTGTATCCCGAACTTCATTGGACCTGAATCTAGATTAGCCCCAGTCATTGATTTGATGTGCTGAGACGGCTATATACAAATCATTGGTTTCAATGACGATACTTAGTCGTCTAAGTATCAGTCGACAATCTCGACCTTTCCGTCGATTATATCGATTCTAGCGAGAGATCGAATTGGCCAATGTGGCTTCTCACGGTTCAATCTCTCTCGTCCATCGCCCTTTTCGATAGCGATGACAATATCCTGCAAAATAACTCCCATGTCTTCTAATTGTTGAATCAAAGGCTCAAGAGTACCACCAGTAGAAATCACGTCATCAACGATTACGATTCTTTCTCCGGCGTTGATATCATTGATGTAAACGGTTGATTGAGAGTAACCGGTCGCCACATCGACGCGAGTTTCCCCTTCCATTCCGTACGAGCGCTTGCGCACAACTACTGTAGGCTTTCCAGTAGCATCCCCGACCGCTGCAAGTAGTGGTAATCCCATCGCTTCAACGCTAACGATTAGGTCGACTTGAGACCAATCTACGCTGGATACGATGAGGTCGCGTGTTGCTCGAAGGACATCAGGGTCCATTCGAGGAATACCGTCTGAGATTGGGTGAATGAAGTAAGGGTATTCACCCTTCCAGATAATTGGCGCACCACGTAGTGATTCTTGCAGAACAGTAAGAGGATCTGCGGATCCCATCTACGACCAGCCTCAGACTAATCCCAATTCACGAAGTTGCTCGTGACCTTTCTTGACTCGAATAGTGGTTGGGCTCGGGAACTTCATACCAGCCTTTCGAAGCGAGTCTCGAGCAGCCAAATAAAATTCAGGGCTTGTTTGAATTGAAACTATGACATCNTTCTTCTTGACACGTGCTGCAGTTCCNACATTCTTNCCNAATGATAGNCGCATACCCTGNGATACCCTATCTGCTCCAGCGCCGGTAGCTTGNTTGTTCTCTCGNAGAATGTTNTGAGGGTACTTGTGTACTCGNAGAGCGTAGCCCATATCTCCGGAAGCTTCTCTGATAGTTGCGTTGGATACCTGTCGNGCGGCCTCAAGTGCTGTGTGTCGGATTTGTACAGCATTGTCTACGGTGAGTTCGAGTACNACATCGAATCCTCCTGCTTCAGCAACCTTTCGGTTNCCCATGTGGTAGCGAAGAATTCGGTTGTTTGGCACACCGCCAGTATATTCTCGACGTGTGTACGCCTGACCCTTGACCTGACGATACATCTTTGCTGGCTTGCGTGCCATCTCAATTACCTCGGGCTCGGCCGACCTACCTGCCGTATTTAACGATAGGTGCAGCCCCTACGGGGCTAAAAGAGTCGGTTAATCGGCTCTCAACCTATCACTTTCATGTTGAACTACTCTAACCCCCAACACGATTAAAATAAATCCGATGAATAAAGTCCACCCTAGGCTCTCATCCAGTAACAAAACGCCTCCGAGTACCCCGAAAACAGGCATTAAGAAGATGTAGGAGGAGGCCGCAGTTGCACCTAGTTTTTCAACTCCAATTGCAAACCAATAGTAAGCTAAAACTGTAGAAATAGCAGCNAGATAAATGACNGCATACCAATCGTTTNTNGTTGGCTCAGGGATTCCATATTGCCAAGTTTCCCAANCCGCCAACGGGGTTAGTAAGACGGTTCCAATTAGAGAATACCAAACGACGATTTCCAATGTAGTCGCTTCTTGTTCTCCATTTCTTCTTTCCATCATTCGCTTGGTATTATTCGTCGTCATNGCCCAACAGAGAGCGGCTAGAAGAATCATCAAATCACCAAGGATTCTATCCTCGAATGGGATGTCAGTATTGGGGCTCCATCCGGTAACCACTGCCACTCCAATGAAGCCACAGAATAGACCGAGGAACATTTTGCGAGTTATTTGCTGACCAAGCATTGGAGCGGCTAATAGTACGGTGAAAATTGGATTGAAAGTAATAATCAGAGAAGCATCGCCAGCTGCCGTGTAACGCATTCCATTCATGAAGAATAGCTGATAACCCAGAACGCCAGTTATAGCAATCAATGCTAGCGTTCTCCAAGTTTGTCGACCAGAAGGAAGCCAATTGACATCAATTCCCTTGAATGAACGAATTGCAAACCAAAGATAGAACAAAACCATCGTCAAGACATACCGAAGCCAAGCACCAGTCATTGGAGGTAATCCTAATGCCAGGATTCTCCCNACTGCCCAGGCCATTCCCCAAGAGAAAACAACGAGGATCATCAGTCCGTGGACGCCAAGTTGTTTTCCATTACTCATCTAAAGCGCCGAACTTGATGGCGAAGCCTCTAGGTCAAATACTGTCGTGAAGTCACATCAGATGTCTGATAACCCGGTCCCAAGCCATGAATGCAAATACAGAGATTGTAGAAATCAACCACAAATTGTAGATTGGTTTTGGGACATTGATTTCTTTGATGTCAGAGATAAGCGGTACCAAAGATCGCAATGCAAGATAAACGAAGGCTAGGTAAATCAATGGTGTTCCTAAATTAAAATCCAATGCGGATTTTAAATCAAAATGAGTAATTGCGACGAATCCTCTAGTCATCCCGCAGAATGGACATTCTTGCCCCGTAAGGTGGTAATGAGGGCATAGATTGAGGCCATCTATGTCTCCATGTGGTAAAATCGCAGATGTGATTAAGGCTCCAGAAGCAATTACACCTTCAATATCCTCTTTTGTTAAATCGGAATATGAAAATTTGACCAATATGGGCACATCCAGTTCTATTGTAAGCCGTTTTACNTNACCTCTANGCCGGAGGTTAATTTAAACCTAAGAGAGCAGCNGCTNNGCATCATGGAAGAAGAATATTCTGACGTAGATTGGACGACACTGTTGATTTTATCCGTACTTTTGGGCGGATTAGGCGTAGACCGATTCTTTTCAGGCCACATTGGTCTTGGAGTATTGAAGCTGATAACTGTCGGCGGATGTGGAATCTGGGCTATCATTGATATCATCATGATNGCAACAGGCAAGTTCCGTGACGGCGAAGGTAGGCTAGTAGTCAACCAATGAACCACTCAGTCCGACTAGACTGAATGCTTTCAANAGCCATTTAGCGAGAGCTAGGTTCCTAACAATGGCAAATCCTTCCCAAAGGGAAGGTTAGCACAGGATTGCTTATGCACCCCCCGCTGACAGGCATAGCCCACGCGCAGCGTAAGCGATGGAGGGATTTGGTATGTCAAAGCGATCAATGCTTGACCAATTTGCCGAAATTAAGGCGCAGCACCCCGATACTGTACTATTTTTCAGGATGGGCGATTTCTACGAAATGTTCTATGAAGATGCCGAAATCGCCTCCGAAGTCCTTGGAATAACCCTGACTAGCCGGGACAAGAATGCAGATGAACCGGTTCCAATGGCTGGTGTGCCCTGGCATTCAGTTGAATCCTATCTGCAAGGTATGCTTCGAGCAGGGCACAAAGTGACATTGTGTGAGCAAGAAGAAGAATTACGACCGGGTTCAAAAATTCTCGAAAGAGTTGTCACTCGAGTCTACACCCCAGGTTCGCTTTACGAAGAGGATTTGATTGGAGAGGATGGCTCAAGTTTACTTGCAGGTCTTATTTCTCGAGGAGATGGTATAGGTCTTGCAATTCTTGACTCTTCAACAGGTAGAGCATGGTTGCAAGAGCATGCGGGAGCCGGTCGATATGAGAGAATCCGTGATGAATTACAGAGATGGTCTCCAAGTGAATTAGTTCTCGGTCGTCGCGAAGCCGAGAGCGAAGAGTATCGTGAATTGTTGTCTTCGTTGGACAATGTTACTATGAGTGTGCATGAAGGGGGTAAGGAGCAGCATCTTCAGGTGGTTAGAGAGCACCTAGATTTAGTCGATCTTGGTTCTGTTGACCTAGATCGTAAACCTCTGGCAATGGAGGCTTGCGGCCTTGCCGCGGGATATCTTGCAAAGTTACATCTGGTCGATGTAGTGCCTCTTCGTGAGGTCCATTTCGATGCTGATGACGGTCATCTTGTACTGGATCAAACAACTTTACGAAATCTGGAATTGACCCATACACTTGCCGGAGAAAAGGATGGCTCTCTTCTCCAAGCGATTGATTGTACTCGTACTTGGATGGGGCGAAGACAGCTGAAGGAATGGATTCTACGCCCACTAACTGATTCTGAGAAAATTGCTGCGAGACAATCTGCTGTTGCAAGCTTAATTCGCGCACCTCGTCGCTTGGATAACATTCGTGAGACCCTAAAGTCGATGCGAGACTTAGAACGACTTTCAACTCGCTTGGCCTATGGTAGGGCCAATGCGAGAGATTTGGTTGCAGTCGCTGACTGCTTAGAGAGAATGCCGCGACTGCAGGGATTACTTTCTGAAGGAGACTCAGAGTTGCTGCACCAATGTGCAGATGGCTTGTCTGGTCTCGATCCTCTAATGCACCATATTGCATCTAGAGTTGTTGCAGAGCCTCCGATGACTATTCGAGATGGTGGCATATTCCAAAATGGCGTAAATGAGCAATTAGATGACCTGCGTCAGAAGGCCGGAAAAGGTACAGATTGGCTAAAGGGATTCGAATCAAGGGAGCGCGAGAGGCTCGATATTCCGAATCTCAAAGTCAAGCAAAACCGTCAGTTTGGCTTTTTCATTGAAGTCACTAAATCTCATTTAGATAAGATACCAGAAGAGTATCGAAGAAGGCAAACCATGACCAATGCCGAGAGATTTACCACTGAGGAATTGAAGGAGTGGGAAGAAGTCATTCTGACAGCTGACGATAGAGCGAAAGCGCTTGAACATGAGTTATTTCTCGAATTACGTCAAGAGGTTGCTTCACAAGCGGCTACCCTTAGTGAATTAGGAAGAAAGGTTGCATCAGCGGATGTTCTGTCTTCCTTCGCAAATCATGCAAGAAAACACTCTTGGAATCGACCAGATATCAAACACGACTCGTCGATGGAGATTGTTGCAGGCAGACATCCGGTATTGGAGAGTGATGGTCGTTTCGTACCAAATGGAATTAGTTTCGACAAGCGTCGAAAATTCCTTCTTTTGACCGGTCCAAATATGGGTGGTAAGTCGACATACCTCAGACAGACCGCACTAATCACAATCCTCGCTCAGGCGGGGTCATTTGTTCCTGCTGAAAAGGCGAAAATTGGTATTGTAGATAGAGTATTCACCAGAGTTGGTGCTCACGATGATTTACGACGAGGTCGGTCAACATTCATGATGGAAATGATCGAGGTTGCTCATATCCTTCGAAGAGCCACACCTCGAAGTCTGATTCTACTCGATGAAGTAGGTAGAGGCACCTCAACTTTCGATGGGTTGGCAATTGCTTGGTCTGTTACTGAAGACATATCCACTAGAGTTGGGGCTAGGACACTTTTCGCAACTCATTATCACCAATTGGTAGGTTTGGCTAATGAGATTGAAGGATTGGTAAATATCCATGTTCAGGTTGCGGATGTCAAGGGTGAAATCCGATTCCTACATACTGTTGCCGATGGTCCTTGTGACGATTCATATGGTGTACAAGTCGCTGCTCTAGCGGGGCTTCCTATTGGAGTAGTTGAGAGAGCCCGCGACCTGCTGATTTTCCTCGAAGGTCAAGCACAAGGTGCTCGAGCAGGTAGCGATGGAACTCCTGATAGTAGAGAATCCGGTCAGTCCAGTCTCTATGGTTGGATGCTGCCTTCAGGAGAAAAAACTCACAGATCAAATCAGCCGGCTTCAAATCAAGAACCTACGAAGGAAATAGTAGTTCAAGAAGACCCAGTACTACGTGAAATAGCGGAAAGGCTGGAATCACTAGATCCTGACACACTAACTCCTCGTGAAGCATTAGAAGCACTCTATGCAATGAGAGCGGCACTCAACTCCCCTCTCGATGAGGAACATCTGGAGGAATAATATTGGCATCTTTAGAGAAGCCGGAAAGAGTTTCGATAAAGCAGCTCGACGAGTTGACCATTGGAAAAATCGCAGCAGGTGAAGTTGTAGAAAGGCCTGCTCAAGTTGTTAAGGAACTGATAGAGAATTCAATAGATGCGGGGGCAGATCGAGTTAGGGTCGAAATCGAAAGAGGTGGATTCGACAGAATGACCGTCATCGATGACGGTCATGGAATTCCGAGAGACGAATTACGATTGGCAATAACACGTCATGCAACCAGTAAACTCTCAGGGCCAGATGATTTGAGTCAAATCGAAACCAAAGGGTTTCGAGGAGAGGCTTTAGCCTCGATTGGAGCAGTTAGCGAACTAATCGTTGCTAGTAGAATTGGAGAATCAGATGGGGTTCAAATCCGCGTCGATAATGGCATTGTTGGAGAAATAGAGGCCGCTGGAATTGCCCCCGGGACTCAAATCGATGTACTCAATCTATTCAGCAAAGTTCCAGCAAGACTTTCCTTTCAACGTAGACCTTCAACAGAGACTGCTGCTATTGTTGATGTTGGCGTACAAATGGCTTTGGCTGAGCCAAAAACAGGCATTATCATCGAGGTTGACGGAAGGAAGGTATTGGATTGCCCACCCGCTGAATCATCTGAAGACCGACTCTACGATTTGTTTGGATCAACTTCCTCCGAGTTAATTCCGCTTACTTCTTCAAAGGTTGATGATGATGCTCCAGGTGATGAAAAATGGACAGGTTGGATATCCCCACCTGGACTTACAAGGAGTAGAGCAGATGATATTCATATCCTCGTCAATGGAAGGCCTGTGGCTCCTGGTCCATTCCTTCAATCCGTCAGACGCGGTTATCATACTCGATTAATGGTAGGTAGAAATCCAATAGGTGTTCTATCGCTGTGCTTACCTGCTACTGAAGTTGACGTCAATGTTCATCCAACGAAAAGGGAAGTCCGACTGAAGAATTCGTGGCGTGTTTTNGANCGACTTGAACGTTCGATAAAACACACACTTTCTCAAATCGCAACTAGACCAGAAGCTAATGAGGAGACCATTCTCGAGAGCCTCTCAGAAAGGGTAGAAGAAAACCCCACTAAATCTCCCATGACAAATCTACCAGAATGGGCCAGTGCAGCCACTGAGAATCCAACTGTTCAGACTCGATTTTCTAGTATCCGTCAATCTGTAGAAACTCCTGTTCGTATTCAATCTAAATCTACTTCTGAATATATTACTGAACAAGATACTCTACCAGGAATGGACTCTGAACCCACAACACCTTCTCTCTCTTCAGAGGAGAGAGAATTACACAGACATGCGGTCGGAAGTTCTACTTCGCCACTAGATGAACCAATCCCCAAATCAGCAGTAATTCCAGAACTTCCTGAGATGAATCCATTAGCTCAGTTATCCAATTCTTACATATTAGCAGAGGGTGGAGATGAGTTATTCATAATAGATCAACACGCTCTCCACGAACGAATCCGCTACGAGCGATTACGTGAACAAATGGTCAGTTGGGAAGGTCAAGATTTACTAACTCCAATTTCTCTATCTGTTGGTGCAAGACAGAAGGCCTCAGCGATATCTCGACAGTCGACCCTAGAGAATCTCGGAATCTCGTTTGAAGCACAAAATGACTCACTGCTTATTTCACGGGTTCCAGAGGTTTTGATAGGGCATGATTCGCTGGAAGATTTCATTCAAGACCTACTTATCGAGTTAGTAAGAACTCCTGATGGAACTGAGGAATTTGACGCGGTGACAAACCTTCGTGACCATATCGCATTCATGCGTTCCTGTCGAGGTGCAGTAAAGGCAAATGAAAAGTTAAATCTCGCCCAAATGAGGAGATTATTACAGGATATGAGAACTGTCCCAAACCCGTGGGCCTGTGTTCATGGTAGGCCTACAGTCCTTCGATTAACGATGAAGCACTTAGATCGTCACTTCGGCCGTCATGGCTGACATAGAGCGAATAATTGCTGGATAAATCCTGGGTGTGAAACTTCGCAAATTTCTGCATCAATAATGTCTCCTCCAACCTTACTAGCAAGAATCATTGCAACCATAGCTAATCGATGATCCATGTGGGTCTGAACGGGTTCATTGGGTGGCTTAGGCGTCTGATTTCCGGGTATCTCCAGGCCATCTTTTGTTTCCTCCGCATTCATGCCGAATGCTTTCAAAAGTTCCACCGTTCGCAGAATTCTGTCTGATTCCTTACCGCGAGCATGTGGGATTCCAGAAATTCTTCCCCCCTCGCCTAAGGCCATCCAAACAGCAGCAGGCGTAACCAAATCGCTGGCATCTCTCAAATCGACTTCACCTCCGTTTACTGTGTCAATAGCATCAAACGCCATCAATAGTAGCGGGTCATATGTTGCTAATTCAGTCTGTAAGTACAATCCATCATGGAGCAATTCTAGAAGAATTGCCATAGGGAATAGACTCAATTCAGGCGGGATATCAATCTCACTAGGCGGACTAACTTTCCAAGGTTTGAGAGTCATTTGAGAATTCATTTCTATCGAGTAGCCACAATTTCGAGCAATATCAAAAGTCATTCCGAGATAACCTCTACTCACCGCTTCTCCTTCCACATGTATCTCAATCGGCTCCTCGAGACTAGGAGATGCCAATACTAAGGCACTAAGTGGCTGGCTTGATTGGCTGAGATTTACTCTAGCCTTACCTTTCATTTTTCCATTTATGATTACGGGTAACGAATCATTATCCACATCCACATCTAGATCTCTCAATATTTTCCCGAGGTCGCTACTTCTTGCTCGTAAAGACTCATCACCATCCAATTTCACTTCACGGCCCATGGTTGCAACAAGTGCGCTTATGACTCTCGCCGAGGTTCCTGAGTTTCCACAATTAAGTTCCACTTTCGGGACACTAAGACCCTGTTTTGGAGGCTCTACAAGCCAACCATCATTGTTTGTTTCAACTTTAACACCCATTTCTTGAAGGCANTTTGACATTGATTTGACATCATCACCTGGTGATTTATTGAACTTAATTAAACAGGCAGAATTACCTTGTGAAATCATCGCTAACCATCGAATTATGTGGCTTTTTGAAGGAGGCAAAATCCACTCATGAGAGCCGGACGGATGCATCTCAGGTATGCTTAGCACAACCTCTCATCGAGGCTAGACAATTCAACCCAACGATGTGCAATAGAGAGTTTGTATCAAACAAAACTAGGGCCTAATAACGTCACCAAAATCGTCTTCACCATTCCAAGACTTCGCTTTATCGTCGATTTCACAAGCGGCTAGAGTCTCCTCAAGGCTGCCTTTCATCTCAATCAAATTAGCGCGTTCTAACATCTTAGGACTAAGCCCAGGTAACAAGATAGAGAGGGCTTTTGGTACTCGTTTTGGATAAACCTCGTTTACATGCCTAACAATATTTGTTGTACAGGTGTTGGTAATTGTGTTGTACCATTCCGGATTTCGCGCTAATTCGTTAGTCCTCTTTAGATAGGATTCAAGCATTCGTCGTTCGTTTCCCGGGCCCAAAACTACAGCCTTGAATAGATGGGTTACTGAGTGTTTTCTACAACGTGTGCGAACTCCGATAACATCTCTTTCCGTGGCCCAGACATAGATTAATTCGTATTCACGGAACAGTCCTTTCAACGGGTGATATTTCTCGCCCTGTTCTCTTCTNACTTCAATCGAGCAGGCTAGACGTCGTCCGTCTTCAAATTGAAATGAGAGAATTGTGTGTGCCATTTGTCTGTGTCTAGGNTCAAAATATTCCAAAGTTAACCAGATAGAATCTACATTACTTAAATCGAATTCATCATCAATCCATCTCTCGTCGAAGTCCTTGGTAGAACGCCAATTAAAGTCACGAATATTCTTGATTTTTGCGATATCTCCCTCGAATTCAATAGTTGCGTTCCTGGAATTATCATTGACCCAAGAGCGGTCATTAGAGGGACGTAATTTCTGAATTCTAATCCATATTGCCAGTAGAGAGAGAAGCACCATAATCGCCAAGCCGGCAAGGCCGGCAGTCAACCAGCTGGCTCCGCTCACAACCCTCGACGAGACCTATCAAAGCATCAAACCTCTGCTTATATTCGGTGGCGCGGCAGGGGAGATTCGAACTCCCGAGGTGAAACACCACTGGATTAGCAATCCAGCGCAATGGCCAGGCTATGCGACTGCCGCAGTGTTCCGGCGACCTAAGATTGTGGCTTAAGGCGAGCGGTTGGAATCATTCTTCTTCGCTCTCTCCATCTGAATCCTCTTCATCTCCGTCAATGAGTTCAGCAGGCAGACGTGCTACGAAGATGATTTCATCAACATGGGACTTTTTGTCAGCGCCTCTTAATTCCATTATTCTAGTACCTTTGGTCACTTTACCCAATGTTTCTTTGGTTTGAGTAGCGGGCATGCGAATCATCATTCCACTTCCAGTCAACATGAATAATTGATCAGATAAATCAGGTATTTGTCTCACACCGACAATCATGTCTTCATCTGATAATGCCATTGTTCGTACTCCTTTTGTACCTCGATTGGTCTTTCGATAGCCATCTCTCTCCATCACAGGCTCGCCTTCGTCATCAACTACTGCTGTGCCATCTTCCTCTGTAACTTGGATCATACTGCCGGAACCTAAGCGGCTACGTTTTGCCATTCCATATTTGGAGATTGTAAGTACACTAGTGTCGAAATCATCTGTAACAATCATTCCAATAACGCGATCTCCGGATTGTAACTTCATTCCGCTTACACCTTGGCTGACTCTACCTTGAACTCTAACTGTATGAGTAGTCTGAATTTCACCACTTGCAGGATCGGTTCTAGTCTTGACTTCTGCAGGCAAGAACCGGCAAGCATAACCTCCTGAAGATACCAAAACAACGTGGTCTGCATCAGTTGCAGGCCTTACCTGTACCAATGAATCTGCATCGCTTGCAAACTTCAAAGCATACTTCCCATTTCGATTAATTTTAGCGTAATCAGAAAGTTTACTTCGCTTAATTCTGCCTTGGCTTGTGGCAAAGATCAGATAGTTTCCTTCTGGATTATCAATCAACTCTCTATCCATCGGAAGTATAGAGATGACTTTTTCATCGTCTCTGATTCCTTGCAATAAATTGCGGATATGAGTTCCTCTTCCATATCTACTAGCGAGAGGAGTTTCCCAGGCTCGNAAGCCGTAAACTCGACCCTGATCGGTGAAAATCAGTAATCGGTCTTTAGAGAAGCAGGTAACTATTGCAGCNGGTGCATCTTCATCTTTCGTAGCAACTCCTTTGAGACCTTTCCCTCCTCGATTTTGCAAGCGGAAAGCCTCTACTGGTAAGTGGCGAATGTAATTATCCTGGGTCAGAGATATCACCAGAGCACGTTCTGCTACGAGGTCTTCTCTGTCCATCGAAAGCGGAGTTGGGTCGATGTGACTGCGTCTTTCATCTCCATGCTTTTCTACTACTTCATCAAGTTCTGAAATTAGGATTTCCAATCTTCGCTTACGGCTATCAAGAATCGATTGATATTCTTTTATCGCTTCCTGCAGTTTTGTCAGCTCCTCTTCAACTTCTTTCACATTCAGTTTAGTAAGTTGATAAAGTCGGCGTTCAGCAATCGCTTTTGCTTGTTTTTCAGAGAACTCAAAGCGCTTTATGTTTGGATACTTCTCTTCTCCTCTTAGGTACGATTCGAATTGATCTCTGGAGTCGGAATTCCTTCCAATTTCGATAATCTCAGTCATCCTCTTCTGGGCCGCCATTAGACCTTCAAGAATGTGAGCTCTTGCTTCTGCTTTATTCAAGTCGAACTGAGTTCGCCTTTCTATAACAGACTCTCTGTGGCGAACATATGTGTGTAGAATTGTTGACAAATCTAGTTGTACGGGCGCTCCGTTAAGAATCCCCATCATGTTCGCAGAATATGATTCTTGCAATCTACTGGATTGGTATAATTGATTGAGTATTGCGTGTGGGTCTGCGTTATTCTTGACTTCAATTACTACCCGGATACCTTCCTTACTGGACTCGTCGCGAATATCGCGAATACCTTTGATTGTCTCTTTTGTTACTAACTCAGCAATTCCCTTGAGCATACTTGCCTTTCTTACCTGATAGGGAATAGAAGTGATAACGATTTTCTTTCCAGAAGAATCATCTCTTACCTCTGCTTCTGAGCGTATGTGGAACTTTCCTTGTCCCGTTCTGTACATGTCTAAGATACCATCTATTCCATGAATTGTTGCCCCTGTCGGGAAGTCGGGGCCTTTGAGATATTCCATGTATTCCATAGCGTCAATATTTGGTGGATTTTCCAAAGAACTTTTTCTGTCTTCTTCGATAACCTTCTCAGTATGGAAACGCACTGCTGCTGCAACTTCGTTTAGGTTATGAGGAGGTATTTTCGTAGCCATACCAACTGCGATACCATCGCTGCCATTTAACAGCAGATTAGGAAGTCTACTCGGTAATACGGTAGGCTCGCTCTCGCTATCGTCAAAGTTTGCCACCATGTCAATGGTGTCCTTATTGATGTCATCCAACATGTGGGAAGAAAGCCGATCTAGTCTACTCTCGGTATATCTCATAGCAGCAGGTGGGTCGCCATCTATGGAGCCAAAATTGCCTTGTCCATCGACTAGTGGGTATCTCAGTGAGAAGTCTTGAGCCATCCTCACCATGGTGTCGTAAAGGGCCTGGTCTCCATGTGGGTGGTATTTTCCCATCACTTCCCCAACTGATCTTGCAGACTTGCTGTAACTCTTGTCGTGAGTATGACCTGCTTGGTGCATGCCCCAAAGAATACGTCTGTGAACTGGTTTTAACCCATCTCTAACGTCGGGAAGTGCCCTGCCAATAATCACACTCATTGCATAATTTATGTAACTCTCTTTCATCTCATCGGAGACAAATCTTCGCTCTAATTCCTCACTCATGTTATCACCTCAAACGTCTAAGGACGTAACCTCCGATGCGTTTTGTTCAATGAATGCCCTGCGGTCAGGAACGTCTTCTCCCATCAAGATAGTGAATAATTCGTCGCCAGCTTCTATGTCTGGTTGGCCATTCTTCTCCTTGATAGTTACCCGCATCATGCGCCGAACTTCTGGATCCATTGTCGTCTCCCATAGTTGTTCGGGGTTCATTTCACCCAGACCTTTGTATCTTTGAACAGAAATTTTCGCGGAGGGTGCCTCTTTCTTGAATCGCTTTACTGTGGCGTCAAGTTCTTCCTCGCTATGCACCCATTCGACGTTATTTCCTCTTCCTACTGAGAATAGTGGGGGCATAGCGATGTAGACATTACCATTGGTAATTGCCCGTCGCATATATCTCCAGAGAAAAGTCATAATCAGTGTGCGAATGTGTGCACCGTCGATATCCGCGTCACACATGATGATAATTTTCCCGTACCTTAGTTTCTCTGGGTCGAAAGAACCCTCATCACCTTCCTCATTACCTACTCCAGCGCCGAAGGCTCTTATCATCCTCTGAATTTGTTCATTAGTGAAGACCTTGGCATCATTACCTCGTTGTCTTTCGACATTCAGAATTTTTCCTCTGAGTGGTAGGACCGCTTGGGTGCGTCTATCTCTGGCGGTTTTTGCTGATCCGCCCGCAGATTCTCCCTCGACGATGTATATCTCGCATTCATTTGGATCACGTGATTGACAATCTGCCAATTGACCGGGAAGGCCGCCGCCTTCCAGTACACCTTTTCTGCGAGTTAAATCCCTAGCTTTGCGAGCAGCCTCTCTCGCTTTGCTGGCCAATACAGCCTTGTCAACAATGGCTCGAGCGATTGAGGGATTCTCTTCAAAGTGCTCTCCTAGTTTGTCATTTACGATCTGCTCAACAATTCCAGCGACTTCGCTAGTCACTAATTTCGCCTTGGTTTGAGCATTGAACGAAGGGTCGGGGTGCTTAATCGATACAACAGCTCCAAGCCCTTCTCTGACATCATCGCCGGAAAGACTGCTGAGATTTTTGAGTAAATTTCTGGACTGAGCGTATGAGTTAACGGTCCTTGTCAATGAACTGCGAAGACCAGACATGTGAGTGCCTCCATCCGCATTGTGAATGATATTGGTGAAACAGTCTATGCTTTCCGAGTATGAATCAGTCCACTGCAAGGCTATTTCTACATGTACTTCTCCTTTGTCGCCTTCCTTTTCACCGAAAATATGGATGACGTCATCGTGTATTGTATTCTTCTTCGAATTCATTTGTGCAACGTATTCTNTGAGCCCTCCGTCGTANGTGTGGTCGATTTCNACCGGGGCATCTCCGCGAAGGTCTCGGAAGATGATTTGCAGACCGCCATTCAGAAAAGCCGTTCTCTGCAGTCTTGTATTGATTTGCTCAAAATCGAATTCGACAATATCGCTAAAAATAGTCAAGTCCGGTTTGAAGGAAACCTTGGTTCCGGTAACCTCAGTTTTCCCAGTTGACTTCAATTCGTCCTTCGGAACTCCTTGGTGATACCTTTGCTCCCAAACCTTTCCTTCTCTGTGTATTTCCAAGTGTAACCACTCGGATACAGCGTTTACAGCACTAACTCCGACTCCATGAAGTCCACCCGCTACCTTGTAAGCTTCGTTATCGAATTTACCTCCTGCGTGAAGTTTAGTCATAATTACCTCAGCAGCACTAACGCCCTCCTCCGGGTGCATGTCCACAGGAATGCCTCGACCATGGTCTGTAACGCTGATCGAGCCATCGGAGTTGAGGTCGACTTCTATTGTTGGATTATGTCCTGCTAGGTGTTCGTCCACTGCATTGTCGACTACTTCCCAAATGCAGTGATGCAAAGCAGAGCCATCATGAGGGTCACCAAGGTACATCCCCGGTCTTTTTCTTACCGCTTCTAGCCCTTCAAGGACCTGAATACTATCTGCTCCATAATCATCAGCCATATTTTCAACTCCATTCGTCTGAGGGTTCCCGAAGGGGAACCCTCAGGNATTCCATTAGAAANGGTCTGACGGGGGGTTAATCAATACTCCCTAGAGGGAGTCCCAAAAACGTCAAAATTGAAAGTAAAATTGCCATANAACCCCTCCAAAGGAGGGGTATTGGTGCACAAATATGGTTAAACAGACTCCTCCGGTCGCGGAGCCGATGCGAAGGCCCACAATATGTGTAACTCTGTCCGGTTGCACTGTGGATGAGATACTCGCTGATGCTGCGCGTGCAACTGCAGTGGGAGCTGATATTTGCGAGGTCCGTCTTGACAAACTTTGGGTTATAGAGAAGGTTCCCGAACCAGAAGTGGTAACCGATTCCAATGAAGGAGATCGTCGTAGACGGCCAGCATACGTGCCGCCAGAATACATTCCTCAAGCATTCGATTCAATCGACCTATCTAGTGCTCTTGACGCATTCAAAGGTGGAATCGATTTACCAGTGGTACTAACCTGCCGTCCTGAAAGCCAAGGTGGCTATTTTCCAGGCAGTGAAGAAGAGAGGATTTCAGTACTTAGAGCCGCTATCGATAGCGGGGTAAGTTGGGTAGACCTCGAAGCAGATATTGATTCCAAAATTCGTTCAGAACTTGTGGAGATTGCAAAAGGAAAAACGATGGTAATTTCCTCTACGCATTTTTCTGAAGAGCCTAGCAGCGCCTCAGAAATACTCGATGACCTAGAGGAAATGGCAGACTCCGGAGATATCATCAAAGTTTGTTACAATACCACAGGAAGGAATTCAGCATTGAAATTATTTGAGGCGGCCTGGATGCTCAAGGAGTCAGATAAGAAGACAGCCATTATGGGTCTTGGGGTTGGTGGCGATTGGACCCGAATCCACGCCCCATTGCTAAATCAGTATCTGGTATATTCGACTATGGAAACTGGCTCCCATCTTTCTTCTGAAGGCAGGATAAATACGTCAGATCTACTAATTGCTTGGGAGATGCTAAATTACGAATAAATCATTGCTCTAGCAATGGAACTAATTCTTGCTTCTCGTTACTTTCTTCCAAACCATTGGAATGGTACCTTGAATGAATCAGAATTGGTACAATCACACAACTCAGAGGTAACAATCCTACGATGATGTATGCAGTGAACTTTGGTAGAGTTATCCTATCTTCTACTTCTACCCAAACTTGGACAATCATATCTCCATCAACAGCCGATGCATCATTCGTCCTGCTGTTATTCCAATTATCGAGAGCCAAGAAGTATTCAGCATCACTGTTATCACCAAACCAAGAAATGAAGGCTTTGTTGTCATTATCTAGTGCTGTGGAAAAACTGGTGCTACGTTTATTCTCGTATGCATGTGTGTCTCTGAATGGGAGAAATACGATCATATCTCTCCATTCAACNGGTATCATATCGATTACTTCTTCTGGAGGTCCAAATTCATCCATAGTCATAGAATATTCTTCTTGGTACCGTCTCCAATTTGCCGAATCAAAAAGATATACGTCACCTTTTGGATCGTCTGTAGGAGGATTATCCGGATCGGAGTTAAACTCGACGCAGAATGTATACGAATATCCTGTAATCAACTCAAAACGTAGTGCTTGTGCATAATTTCTTGCAAGATCAATTTCAACATACAGATCTTCTCTTAGTGGGCGTAAATCGTCTCCGCTGGGTGCACCCCACCAGCTCCTGCCCTCATCTACATCGACAACTTCTGCAGTAGAATAGTCGAATCCTACATCAAGTGGAACAGAACAATCCTTTCCTGATGCAGAAGCCGTACCTGCTGAGACCATTAAAATCGCAATAATTGGTGCAATCAATCCCAAACTAAATCCAGTTGCGAAGAGTTTTTTCACAATTTGATGCAATTCAGCGCCTCCGAGTTCTAATTGGGCGGACGTATCCGGACTCCTTGTTCCTTCGCTCGTCAACCGTCAGATACTTCGGTTGTGGGGGTGGATTGTGTTGATCCATACCAGGAAGGCCGCCTTCTGCTTCTACTTCCTGTACATCATAGGTCTCAAGCATTTCCTCGGCATCGATCTCTTCTTCNTCTTTCTGCCTCATGACTAACCAGCCGAGAACTAGTACCATGGCAACTAGTGCTAGAAGGCCGCCACTCTCTTTGTTAGGAACAAAATCCTTCCAAGTTAATTCATCCCAAGACTTCTGTCGGTCTTCTTCCTCGGCAGAAAGCACGCTTATGACATAGTCTTCTGAAGTACAAACTCCAACTCCGTCACAGACTTGTAAAACTAGCCTGATTTCTCCAGTTTCATCCCAAGTCATGTTACCCCACAGGAAATCGTTTCTAGGGTCGCCATCTTGATCNGTGTCGACTAATGCATTCAGATCCCAATTAATACTCAGTTCATTTGTCAGACTTGTATCTCTATCATTAGTGGAAATCCCATCTCCATCGCTATCCTCGTCAGCATTAACATCTAGCCAAGCTTCCAANCCTTCGACTAAATCTACGTCAAAGGCACTATGATTGAGTACCACTAGGTCTCCTTGATTTACAAAGTCTGAATCAATCGGGTCAATCGGGTTGATTTCAGGTGCTCTTGAGACATGCACCGTAATCGAGGTGGTGTTGGTGTCTCCTCCTTCGAATCCATCGACAACGGTTAGACTTACCACATAAGTCCCAGGTCGNTCCCAAGAGTGCCAAACAACTGCTCCTTCCTCTTGTGGGCTAGCGTCGCCAAAGTCCCANATCCATCTTGTTATGCCGTTCCATTCTGAATTTTCAGGGTCGACAGAATTCCTTCCAGCGAATTTCGGATCTGAATCATAGCTATCTGAGCCATCAAATCTTAGTGGGCAATTTGGTGCGATGAATGCTCCTCCGTCATCGACAAATGGAACCCACCAAGTTACATCTTCTTCTGAGTTTGGAATTGAATTAAGGGCACTACCATTTATGCTGGGCTGTAAGAATTGCATCATTGGTACAGGAAGTGGATTAGCAATTCTCACCTGATATGATTTGNTTGCAGATTCAGCGCCTCTGTCATCAACTACAGTCAGCGAAATTGTGTATAATCCNGGTTCTGTGAAAGTGTGGTATACTGTCGATGAGTTTTCGATTTCCTCATTCATACCACTAATGTTCCATCTTGTTTGCAATAACGATGTGTCTCCATCAGGATCAAAAGATAGACTCTCAAAGAGATACTCTGTTTCTACTGTTCCATCCATAGGGCGATCAAATACAGCGACAGGACGTTGATTCAGTACCCTAACCATCAGTGTGGTTGCGGAAACGTTACCGTCATCATCGGTGACCTCCAAGGTTACAGTCTTCATGCCGGGTGTATTCCAACCGACGGTTGGATTTTGACTCACTGAGGTTAATTCTGAAAAGTCCGAAGTCAGAGTTATACCTTGGGTGGAGAAATTAACTCCTGTCTCGAAATCCCATCTATACTCTACAATTAGTCCATCGTCATCGATGAATAAATCTGGTAGTGTCAAAGGAGTGAGTGTGTATGTTTGTAGTTCTNGGTCGAAAACTTGTCTCGGTACCCTATTGAGTACTCGAACGTATACTTGGTGCTCTACNACAAAGGTTCCGTCGTTNATCGTAAGAGTCAATGTGTAGACNGTGCCATCTGCACTGCCATCAACGTATGCATGACTTGCTTCAACAAGACCTAGTCCTCCTTCGTCACTTCCATCGCCCCAATTCCAAGTAAATTCTATTTCTTCATGTGGTACATTGTCTACGGTACTTCTAGCCGAGAACATTACCCTTTGATTTGTCAGCAATACAATTTCATCGGTTATGGTGACTCCATCTACCCTAATCTCCGGAATGGGTTCGGTAGTATCTGCGACATTGACAGTCCAATATTGTGTATCAGAGAAAAAGCCTCCAACATCTTGCACAGTGAGCGCTACAGTATAATTTCCTGGCTGCTCATAAATGTGGACTGGATTCTTCAGCCCTGATGTGACGTTATCTCCTAAGTTCCAATTGTAAGAAATGGGTGTTTCATTGTAGCTGTATGAGCCATTGAGTAATCCAAATCCCCACACGTCGTAGCCACCACCGAATAGGCTGACGGGTAACCATGTTTGGGTGATTGAGGTTGAGGTTGAGCCACNCGCAACTGGTTTCATATTCCCTAATGTAATTGGTAGTGTGAACGCAGTATCGGTGATTTCTCCGCTAATATCTCGAATATCCACTCCAAACGTCCAATCACCGGTGTGTGGTGGGGTGAACCATATGCTTTCGTCTGTAGGAATGCTATTACCAGCAGTTGTGGAGAAAGTAATAGAATCGGTCAGCGTGTTGTTTACGAACGCTTCAAAGGTGACCTCGATAATTTCAAAGAAAGCATTAGATGTGACTTGCAATTCAATTTCCACGCTGTCGTCTAGATTATCTTCGTCTCGATCGAAGGTAGTAACTGAAATTATGTCAACCTCAGCAGGGTTGNTAATGATACCGGCCTGAACGACAATATCAGTGGTNGGATATGAGCCAGTTGTTATTCCGCAACTGGCGAAGTTGTAGTCGCAATCCGTGACTTGGGATTCATACCAGACAATTACCCAAACTTCATTGGTAGTATTACCAAATCCGTAAACAAGACCAGTTCCAGCACCAGTTGAAGAGTCAATTCTCAATTTTTCCATAGTCCATGTTCCCGTAGCGGAATCTTTCGACATGACAGTTCCTGTGACACCGAATTGAGTAGGTTGAACCATTAGATTGAGCGGCGCACCAGTCCCGCCTGAGAATTTGTATGCTCTCATTCCCCAGCCTTCAAGCTCTTGTGTTGGGCTAACCCAGGTCGTTTGCCACTCATCTCGATAACCACTCATCTGAACTTTGCAAATATAGCCCGTGACACATCCTGCGGTCATTGCAATATTAGAAAATCCAAATGCTCCTTGTGCACTATCCAAGGTCACGGCAGCGGTGAAATTAGCGAATATATCCGACATTGTAGTCCCGATTGCAGTAGACCCTGGCTCAGGATTCCGGGCGAGATTTTCGACTCCTGCNCCGCCTGTTGCGGTGTCTGCGACCAATCTAGAAATTGCAGTACCACCACCGAGTTTGTCAGCTAGGTACATTACGAACATGAAACTTCCACCATAATCTGCGATTCTTTGATTCCACCAACGAACACTCATGTTTGCATTTTGAGACCATGCATTTGCGTGCCCTGATATTGTGTTGGTCACACCGAAGCAGAGGTATGCTGCCATATCAGCGGCCCCTTCATCTAACCAGATGTACTCATAGGGGTCTCTCGCGTTGTGCAAAAGGTGCTGGAACTCATGAGCAATGATGGTGTTTCTCCAACTCAAATCACCCGAATCAATGAACATAATTTCTCGCTGACTTGCAATATTTGGGTCGAAGTAACCTCCAATTCCTCCCCCTCCATCGATTTGGAAAATTAAAATTTCAATTTGACAATTATTGTCNACATCGGGAGGATTTCCGAAGTATGTAGTGTCTGTTGGATAGATAGTAGACTCCCATGTTGAAGTGATGTCGTTTAGTGTGGTTGAAGAAATAATCACTCCATTTTCAACAAAAATAGCGGAATTAGTTGAAATTTTCTCGACAGTCGCAGTAACTGTCCCACTGGAAGTAGAGAAAGTNTCNGTNTCANCCACTGCCCAAGCATTTTCACAAGANCTAGCGCTNGANCTAGTATTTTGGTAGGCAGGAGAAAAAGGTTCGATTAAATTTGGATAATCATTTTCAATCCATTGTTTCTTCAGATAGCCAAATGCGGAGTAAACAGTGTTACCCGGGTCGTTGAAGATGTAAGCGTGCCCATCATTAGCGGGGTTGAAATCACTCAAATCACCCGATACAATTTGATTTCCGGGCTCTTCTGAGTCTTCGCTTGCGCTCACCATTGGTAGCATTACTGAAGCTAACATGAGCCAAACCAACAACAACGTAGTTGTTGACTTACTTGAACCACTCAAACTACTCATTGACACTCACCACAGCAAGAAGACAGGTTCAAGCCCCTCTTCTACCCGCTATAACATCGATGGAGCATCGTTCGGACGCCCACGGCCCGAAGGGCCGGATTCCCCAACCACGGGGGGAATATGAAATTCGGACAACAATCGTTGTGATATTCTGTATAATTTCATCAATATTTTATCCTCTGTTGAGAGTAACTTCTGAGACTCCAGAAGTTTGGCAATTAGAAGTTATTGAACCCGAATTAATCAGTCAAGTTCCTCACGATAATTTTGCCTTCACTCAAGGCCTAGAGATATACGAAGGTAAATTCTACGAAAGCACTGGATTGTACGGCCAATCTAGTGTTAGAATCGTCAATATGAGTACAGGTCAAATTGAGGCGCAGTACAATCTTTCTGATGATTATTTTGCAGAAGGATTGACCATTTGGAATAATTCGATAATCCAATTGACCTGGAAAGAAAATATTGGGTTTATTTATGACCTCCAAACATTGCAGCAAATTGGTAATTTTTCCTACCAAGGAGAAGGCTGGGGAATCTGTAATTCCAATGAGACTGGTTTGTGGCTTTCTGATGGCTCAGGGCACCTTCGAAATTCGAACAATTCAACAATTTCATTCATCAAATCCTTGGAGGTACTGATAGGCGGTGGTCCAAGTGAGCGCTGGAATGAATTAGAGTGTTTAAGCAATAATGACCACATACTTGCAAACAAATGGTTTGACGATTCGATTTACTTGATTCAAACATCAAGTGGCTTTGTTTGTCAACGAGTGGACTTTAGTACGATTCGAGAACAATATGAGTCAGAATCTTCTGGTGTATTGAACGGAATTGCTGAAGATCCTGTAACGGGTAATTTTTGGGTTACTGGCAAAAATTGGTCGAATTATTACGAGGTCAAGATTGAGTTTTCAAACCTCTCATCTAATTGTCAAATCAACTCCTCAATTACCCCTTCAGATGATTGTTTAGATTGTCATAAAGATGACTATTTGGAGACATTTAACCGGGCTTTGGTTCTAGTTTCCATCCCTCTTTTGTGGCTAATTTACTCAGCATTGTCAAAGCGGCAAACTGAGAAGCCGCCTGTTATCAGACAGGAAGAGCAGGAGGGCGGCGAGCATGTCTGATGATGGCGAATCAAAGAGAACTCGCTTTGAGTGGTGGCTGGAAGATCTTTCCACAGATCCAGCCACTAGAGTCGCTGGTGCGGTTTTGATTATCTTTGGAAGCATACTCGGAGTTATGACTGGTAGCTTGCATATTACTGCAGATATCGGAGAGGTTCTAAGTGGACAGATTGATGATTCTGGAGTAAAAGCTGATGTTAACGGAGCAGTTTTTTCTGCGCTTATTGACAATTCTTCGGGAGGAGATGGTATGGAGGATGTAACCGTAGTTCTCTATGATGACGATGGTCTTGAAATCGGTCGCGACGTTACAGATTCAGGTGGCCGATTTTACATCGAAGATGTACCAAGGAAATCTTCGAAAATCGTCGTTGAACACCCCGATCATATCACTAAGTGGATTTTACTAGTCCCAGGTGATCACACTCAGATCATTATTACACTTTCAGAAGGAGAGGGGGTTGAAGAAACTGATATGCGAGGAGAGAGTTTTCTCAGTGAGTCTGTTTTGATTACAACAATAATTGGCTCAGTAACTCTACTCACAGGAATTGCAGGGCTTCTTGGCGGGGTTGAAGCATACAATGGTAAGAGTCACTTCCGAACGCAATTCCTGGCTTATCTTGGCCTTTGGAGTCAAGGATTGATGTTCATTGGCCCTCTATTCATATTGATGGGTATGGGTCTAAGTTATCTGAGTCGTAAACAGTTTGGATTACTGGAGGCTTAATTTGTACCTAATCACCATCGAGGGGGGTGATGGCTCCGGGAAGGGCTTGGCGACCAAAATAGTCGGCGAGGTGCTGGAGAAGGAATTTTGTTTCTCATCAGTTGAGATTACAGGAGAACCTCGTCGCGACCACCCATTGGGTAGGCTTGCAATCGACTCAGTCAGACAAAACACCCACACTCCCGAAGAAGAAGCAGGGTTCTTTGCTGCAGACAGAGTGGATCATTCTCATGGTTGGATACTTCCTAGGCTGGAAGAAGGTAGGATTGTTGTAAGTGAGAGGAATGTCCATTCTTCGCTAGTGTACCAAGGGATAGTTGGTTCATTGGGGGTTGAGAGAGTCGCCCAGATTAATTCTGCTGCACTAATCCCTGACCTTTGCATATGGGTCGATTGTGATCCAGAGGTGGCAATGAAGAGGATACAATCTGGTACACTAAGAATGATGTCGGATAAAGCGGAATACTTTGAGACTACAGAATTACAAAAAGCAATTCGTTCAGGTTATGCTTCGTTGCTTTCCGGTGATATTGAGATGCCTACTCCATTCGATATGGGAGCAATAATCGGGCCGGTATCGAATGAATCAACTGAGAAGGAGTTTAGAAGGAAATTGACACTACACGTTAGAAAATTCCTCCATTCTCGTCCAACTCCAATTAATGTCTCTACCGAAGCTATTGAACGATTCATGCTCAAGCGCTTAATTAGATCCACAAAAGGTCAAACTGTGCTAGATGGCTTAGGCGTTGAGCCTGCTAGAAATCTAGATGATTGGCTAGATAGTAAAGCACCTTGGCGTGTTCTGAGGGATGCTCAGGATGAGCATACAAAGGCACGTGATGAAATTTCAGAAGATGAGAGGATTGATGTCCCTAAGTCCGTACTAGCACATTCAATTTCTTCCATTTGTGGGACTTTGGCTTTACTTCCTTCGGCAGACGTCAATGAGTTACGTGAATCGCAAGGGCCAGTTAGGGCAGTTTCTGATTCACATTGCCATAAGGTATTGCGATTCTTTGCAGATAGGAGTAAATGGGTAAACCAACACAAGTCTCTGCTAGGACGAGATGCGGCTCGGAATCAATTGAGAGATGAATCTCATTCTTTTGGAATTCTTGCTCTCGTCCTTTGGCCACTAAGAAAGGCTTTAGCAAAGTGGATAGCAAACAATCCAGACACTCATCTTCGTTTTGCGATGGGACAAATCATTCGTTCTGGAGAGCACCCAAATGCAGTTCAAGATACAATCGAAAGATTAGCGATTTTAGGTAACGGAAAATCAGATTCACTACCACCTGCTGATACAACTGGTTTGGTTAATTGGTGGCAAGGTAATTGACCATCAAGCCATTCGTAGAGTGGCATTTGCCGGAAGACTGACTTCCTCCGCACTTTCGAATTCATTAGGTCTAGCGGAAAACATTGCAGAGAAAATCCAACCTCCGATGAACCCAGCAGGAATTCCCGTCAGGATTCTCATGGTGTTAGTTGACTCGTATGATGTAAGCAATTGTGTGAAACCATCTATTGCCATAGGGCCAAGCCCTAGTCCGATTATAACAAACATCAGCATCATTCTTCGATCGTTGTAGTAATAGCTCTCTATGGATTCATCAGGCAACATCGACAGGAAGGTGTCTCGTACAGTCCACCTGTTCAATCCCCTTTGCTGCCAAATTAAACAACATGCAACGAATCCAAATAGGATTCCAATGTCCCTTACACAGACTGCTAATTGATTACCATTAATTTCCCAAGAGCGGTAATGCTTCTGATGACAATTTAAGTCGCCTATGGCGTAAACAGTTGCTGCAATTGGATTGAGATCAGTCCATGCAAATGAGCCTCCATTTGCTGACTGATTGTGGCCTGCGTGCTCGTATTCGCTATTGTCATTATTTCCCCAGGACCAAGTTCCGTCAATTGTGGCGTAGTCGAATCGATTCGCACGACCAGAGAGGTCTGGAATAGTATCGGTTGGTAATGTGATTGGAATCAAAAATAGCAGAACAAGATATGTTCCTGCGATTGCTGCGAAGTTACGACCAACCTTGGATTCCCTTTTCCTTTCTTCTCGACCATTCTTCAATCGTCCATCCTTGGTGATGGTCATTGTGTCGTCGATGGGTTCTATCCCCATGAACCTATCCGCCACATCATGGTAGAGGTACGCGTGCGCGATGCCTTTGCTATATCCGTCGTAATCGGAATGATGGTTACGGTAATGGGTTCAATGATGGCTTTCTTTGCTACAGGGATGGCTGAGGACGGCGTCATATCTTCCTTGAGGACGGGTTTTGTTCTCGGTTTAGGTATCGGTGCTGTAGTCCTAATGTTTGCTCTAGCAAGAGTTCGCAATCACGCTGAAAAAGGCCAAGCCAGAGAAAAAGCTCGTGCTGCCGAAGTGGCTGCATTAAGATCTGAAATGTCTCATCTTTCCGATGAAACAGATGGCGCATGGATTGTGGAAGAACGAATCCGCCGTGAAAGAGGTGTACTCACCTTCGATATGCATGGTCTTGATGCGCCTATGGCTGCTGGTGCAACTGAGAAATTACTAGGGATTCGTGAGAGTTTACAGAGGGTCAGAATTGTCACCGGTAGAGGAGAAATTATTCACGAAAAATCTGCTGATCCCGGTATACGTCCGGCAGTATTGCAAAGATTGCGAATAGGTGCGGAAGCGGTTAATTGGCAGGTTTTGGAAAAAGCTGGTTCAATCACACTAAGGCCAATGGGGATTCCTCCTACAAATGCTCAGAGAGCAAGTCGATTCGCGATATTTGTAATTCCTATGTGTACCGTTATGGGATTTACATTTCGAGACCTTGCGGGTTCTACAATGGATAATCAAGGTCTTGCATTCGGTGTTATTGCAGGAATTTTGCTCACCGCTCTTCTATCAAGTTACAGAGATCGTTCTGGATAATTACTGTGAGTAATCTGGAACTCCTTCGCAACACGCCTCAACAACTCTCCTACATCGTGGGCACTCCATGTGTTGCCGCATAGGAATCGCTGCTCCCCGGAAGCCACATTCGCACATAATTGCGGAGCAATGGTCGTGGTCCATGCTATTGCGAAGTATCTTCAGTCCAAATTGATTGCTCAAGATTTCAGATCTTCCAATTCATCTTGTAGATGCTCAGCTAACCAGTTGTGTAGTGCTTCACTACCCATTTCGACAAGTGTTGAATTGAGGAATGCAGCGATTAGAGCATCTCTCGCTCCCTCTGTATCGAAGCCTCTTGATTCTAGGTAAAACATTTGACCTTCATCTACCGGGCCATTAGCAGTTCCGTGACCACATCCAACTACATCGTGTTCGCTGACTTCGAGTTCAGGAATTGAATCAGCTTCTGCCTTATCGGACAGAAGCAGATTGTGGAATAGTTGACCTGCATCTGCTCCTATTGAACCCTTAGCGACTCGAAGCATTCCCGTGCCCACTGTGCGAGAATTTCCCCCACAGGCAGAATGCCAGTCTAAACGGCTGAAGGTTTCTGGAGCATCGTGATGAATCTCGATGTGATGGTCGAGGTGCATATTGCTAGCGGATAGGATTGAACCAAGGACGTTTAGATGCCCTCCGGTTTCACCCATTTTGTACCTTAAATCAGCTTTTGTTCTATCACTACCTGAACTGACAGTTCCCGCTTTTACTTGTGCGTCACGACCAATTGCAATACTATCGACCCTGAGTAGAATCCCAGAATCAGTATGGCCAATTACAACATCATTTACGATGCTACCATCACCAATCCTACCGGTGCGAAGGAATCCTGTCCAAGCCGCAGCGCCACTAATTTGGGTAATTAATTCGAATTCACAATTTCTCCCAATATCTAGATTCAGATGTAGGGCACAATTTGAAACTCCTGTATCGATATCTAGTACGATTGGGGTATCAGAAACGAAATTATTCTCTACCGTTAAATTGTATAGCGATTCTCTTGCTGCAGCTTGGATAAATGAGGCTGTAACCTCATCAGACTCAGGCAAAACATCTGCTACACCAACTCCTTCTTCAATAGAGATTCCAACCAATTCTTCATCATCACCTAATTTAGTCAACGACAACTTAGGGGGTGTTGCAATTGGGATCTCTTCCAAGTCACCACTAGGGTGTACTCTTTTCCATGGTGTATAGCGCCAAAGGTGGTCAGCCCTATCTGGCTGATCTAATGACTTATACAGGCTCGCAGCATCCATTTTATCACCGTATTCAACCGATGCTTCCTTCCATTTCTAAAGCCATCAATTTATTCAGTTCAACCGCATATTCCATCGGTAATTCCCGGGTAAATGGTTCGAAGAAACCATTGACAATCATTGCTAATGCTTCTTCTTCTGAATGTCCTCTGCTCATCAAATAGAACACTTGCTCGTCACTCACCTTAGAGACGCTAGCTTCGTGCTCACATCGAGCGCTTGGGTTTGCAACCTCCATTGTAGGATACGTATCGGAGCGTGATCCTTCGTCTAAGATTAGAGCATCACAAACAACATTCAACTTGCAATTCTCTGCCTTTGGAGATACCGAGACCATGCCTCTGTAAGAGCCTCTACCACCATCTTTTGAAATTGATTTTGATAGAATCTTTGAGGTGGTGTTACTCGCAAGATGGTGAATTTTTGCACCAGCGTCTTGATGTTGACCTTTACCGGAGTAAGCGACAGAAATCACTTCTGCGTGACTTCCCTCTCCTTTGAGGATGACAGCCGGATACTTCATGGTCAACTTGCTGCCAATATTTCCATCAACCCATTCAATCTTAGCATTCTCATGAGCGATACCACGCTTTGTTACGAGATTGTAGACATTAGCGCTCCAATTCTGAACGGTACTGTATCGAATGTGCGCGCCGGGTAGGGCAATCAGTTCGACCACCGCGGAATGTAATGAATCGGTAGAGTAAGTTGGAGCAGTACATCCTTCAACGTAATGGATACTGCTTCCTTCATCAGCAATAATGAGCGTTCTCTCAAATTGACCCATATTTTTTGCATTGATCCGGAAGTATGCTTGTACTGGCATTTCCACATGAACTCCCTTTGGGACATAGATGAATGAACCACCTGACCACACGGCGGTGTTTAGTGCGCTGAATTTGTTATCTTGATAAGGAACTACTGAACAAAACCATTCTTTTACGAGTTCAGGATATTCCCTGAGTCCGGAATCCATGTCTAGGAAAATGACTCCTTGTTGCTCCAAATCCTCACGAATCGAGTGATAGACTGCTTCTGATTCATATTGAGCAGTTACTCCAGAAAGCCACTTTTGTTCTGCCTCTGGTATACCCAATTTGTCAAATGTATTGCGAATATCTTCTGGCACATCTTCCCAATCTTTCTCTGTAGCGTCGGACGAACGGAGATAGTAGCATATTGCATCGAAATCGATTTCTTCTAACATCGACATGTTTCCCCAAGTTGGCATGGGTCTGCTATCGAAGTGATGGAATGCTTTCACACGTAATTCAGTCATCCACTCTGGCTCATTTTTGAGAGCTGAAATATCTCTTACTACCTGTTCTGAAAGTCCGAAATCGAATCGAACCGTAGCATTCTCTGGGTCATGCCAGCCCGCCTCATACTCACCCACTGCTTCACGTGCTTCTGTTGCTGCCAAATTTCTCACCTTCTTCATTGAAAAAATTCAGGCGGAATTTTCCGCTTCTGTTTCTAACCAGTCGTATCCTCTCTCTTCTAACTCGAGAGCTAGTTCGGGACCGCCGGACTTGACTATTTTGCCCTTAATCAAGACATGTACCTTATCTGGTTGTACATGCTCTAGGATTCGAGAGTAGTGTGTGATGATTAAGGCACCAGAATCTGTTCCGCGAACTGCCGCGTTGATTCCTTTTGAGACAGTTCTAATACCGTCTATATCCAATCCTGAATCGGTCTCATCCAGTATTGCTAATTTTGGTTGAAGTAGCATTAATTGCAGGATTTCAAAGCGTTTTTTCTCACCACCGCTAAATCCATCGTTGACATATCTTCCGAGGAATGATCTATCAATATCGAGTTCCGTCATCGCATCCTTCAGTGTTTTGCGGAATTCTGCACCCTTTGCAGCATCTTCGCCTCTAATTGCGGCTACAGACTTTCGAAGGAAGTTACCTACTTGTAAACCCGGAACAGCTTGAGGATATTGGAAGGAAAGGAATACTCCTTCTCTGGCCCTCTCCCATGGCTCCATGTCTAGTAGGTCTTCTCCATCTAGCTGCACTGTTCCATCGGTGATGTCGAAGTCTGGATGTCCCATGATTATGTTTGCAGTGGTTGTTTTTCCGCTTCCATTCCGACCCATAATGGCATGAATTTCACCCGGCGGTATTTCGAGATTTATTCCACGAAGTATTGCTGTNTCATCGATTCCAGCATGCAAGTTACTGATTTCGAGGACCGGTGTGTCGGGTGCCATTGTCAANCCTCAATATTTGCCATGAACGGTCCCTTTTGAATGCGACCGTCAAAGACGGTCGTTGCATCAAAGCAGAATAAGGTCAATCAGAAGTAGGAGTGACNTTCCCCGAAGGTTGTGGAGGGAGGAGACGAACTAGCCGAAGCATATCGCCTTCAAGTTGAGGCGATTATGCAAAAGGAGGCTGAAAAGAGGGTGTTGGAAGCAAACGATCCAGAGGAGTTGGATAGACTTCGTTCTCTTTCTCTCATTGAATTAGTTGAAAGCAATCACAGTGACCTCATCCCCGCATTGATGGCTAGATTAGGACCTGTAAGAGCGGCACTCGATGGCCATGGCGGAGGACTAATTTTAGCCAGTTCAGAAATTGAAAAAATGCATAATGGCAGCAATGCTCTTTCTCTAGTCATCGATCTCGACGGTGCATGTGTGTCTTGTGGAGCAGCACCGGGGACTCTGAAGGGTATCCAGGATGATTTGCTAATGGATGATGAAGTGGTTGCGGTTCGTTTTTCTTCTCAAATGCTAGAATGGTTCGACGAATTACAACGTGAGTTTGTTCTATTGCACGGCGGAGTATCTTTTGTTGAGGTGTAAAATTGGACGCAAAGAGACTCGATGCCCTTCGTTCTGCTCACGAGGCAGACGAGTCTCGTCGNTCCAAACGTCATTCCATTAGAGTCGAAGATTACCTAGAAGTTCTCCATGAATTGGAATTGGTCGAGGGTAGGGCAAAACCGGCAAGAATTGCAGAATCATTGGCAGTCGCCCGACCCTCCGTAACCAAGATGTTGCAAAGACTGGATGAAGAAGGGCTTGTTGAGTACAAACGCTATCATGGAGCTATCCTTACCGAAGAAGGCAGATTAGCCGCCTCCAATTTACGTGAAAGACATAGCTTGTTGGTCAGATTTCTGATTGTTCTCGGTGTGGATGAAGAGACTGCACACATCGATACTGAGGGTATNGAACATCATTTCCACGAGAAAACTCTAGATGCACTAAGAAATTTAGTCGAAAAGGCCGAGACAGATCCGGATTGGTGGGGCTCTCGAAATCAATGAATTGCTACATTGATTCTAATTTAGAAATGGCAGATGGTGCAAAACCGAGTACGGTTACTTCCTCACCATCGACTAATCTAGTGTCTTGAGATGCGGCACCTGCCAAATCATATGCTCCCGCCTTTCCTTTCCATGACTCACTACTTACCAATTCAATNAGTCGTTCCTGCGATAAATGATTGAATTCAACAACTGCTGATTCAGTCCAAATATCTGCGCTCCACCCTCCATGAAGGGAATGTTCTCCTTGACCATTTGGAGGATACACGAGTGCGGTTGAAGACCAAACGCGATGTCTGTTTCCTGAAAGTCTCAACAACATAGCCATCGCATGCTGTCCATCCTCAGGTTTTCCCATAGGCATCAACGGGTCATCAGGGTCAGTTACCATTGTATCTGAAACAACTATGATTTCGGCTACTTCTTTACCAGCCATTTGGCCAACAACACNTTCTCTAGCGGCTGCTTCTGCTTTGGCTGCACAAGTANACTCAACTTGCTCATCTACCGGCGCNCCCCAGCGTGGTTTTGGTTCTTCGAACATCAATGCCGATGCACTGATTTCGATATTGCTGAGTTTTTCNTCCAACCAAGNCAAGCGCCTTTCAGAAGCAGATGCTAAATGCAATCTGCGCATAATCTGACCTCATAAATCAATTCGCAGTGCACAGATTGGACAACGTGTCATCTTAAGCTCGAATGCGACATCAAAGCGACTGCCGCATTCGGGACAAATTACTGGCTTATTCATTGGTGGTAGGCCAGGTAATGGTGGCTTTTCTCCCATCGGAGGTATTGGTTCAGCAATCATTCCTTGATTAACCGGAGGTGGAGTTAGATTTGNCGCATCAGGAGACATTTGTGCTACCTCTTGTTGGTTTGCACGTCGTTGTCGTCGGTCTTGTCTTTGGGACGTGGTTTCAACATCTGCACCCACAACTTCGACAATGGATGAGGTATCTATCGTCTCGACAGGAATGTCATCATCGTCAATCACATCTACGACATCATCCTCAAGCATAACTACACCTTGAGCCGTTTTTNTCCTGCGACCACCCATCCAACGAACTGCACGTGTGGACATTACACCCAACACAATAGTACATAGTAACAGAACCGCAATTGCAATTCCGCCGACTAAAATATTGAAACTACCTTCATCCAAACCAAGTTGGAATCTTAGTTCTTCCAGAATATCTATTGCGCCAGTGTTTGGTTTACTATCATCAATAACTGCCCTTATCACCCAACCTTGGGTTGAAGTGTGAATAATCACAGCCTCACCGCTATCCGGTGAGCGACTTACTGAATGTAGCCAACCGTCCGAGATTCGATTGGATATGGCCATCCAAGGATTCTCAGAATTAATCATCCCATAGTGAACCTGTGGTCCACCAGAACCGACCATGTCATGCATTATTAGAATCCCTCTGGGTGTTTCTGAGAAGACGATTTGAGATAGGCCTCTGGCAGAAATCTGCATAGATGAATTATCAATTGTGCTGAAGGTATCGTCAACGATACGGGTAATCAGNTCACTATTGATTCCTGAACCCTCCTTCCAAGCCACTACGAGTCTATCTTCATCGTCTACTGTGTTCACCTTCATCTGGGGTAAAGATGCATAATCTCCAACCGCCTTCTTGTATGTCCAAGATGATTGCTTGATATCTCCATGGGCATACCAAAGACCTAATCGGTCAATTCCTGTAGTATCGTTACGCATTGATTGGTATAGGATATGACCGTCTTCCTCACCATATTCAATTTGTACAGGATCTGTGTATCCTGCAACTACATCGATATCTGATATTGCGTTCGGTGTAATTCTCCAATCATTAGATGATGTAGGGGCGTCTGCTTCTAAAATGAAGATACTAGTTAGGTCTTGATAGGTCCCTCCGGTAAGCAAATCTCGATGATATCCTGCGACCAATAATTTGGTATCGTCTACATCGATATCTATTCCCCAATATTTACCATCAGACAACAGAATTGGNTCCATNAGGTCTTGAATTGGTCGCATCTCACATGCTGAGTCTATTGTTGAATACGAAACCGTTTGTTTAAGGTAGCCGCTAGTGTCTAGGAAGCGACGAGTCCAAACAATATGTGCAATGCCATCAGAGGTAGGTGCGGAGACAAAATCGCCAGACCATTTTTCCTCTAACATGTTAGAGCAGGCGGTCATTCCTTTGTTGGAATTAAGCCTGTAAAGTGCTAGTCCTCCATCTTTTGATGTGACTACGATTCCTTCACCATCTAAGTCAATTACATCGACTGGAGTTTCTCCGGTTTGGAAGTTTAACGCTCTCCCTCCTGATACAGTACTTTTCTCGATCAAAATACTCCATTCTGCTTGATTGTTCGACCAATCAATATCGGATAGAACAGGACCGCTAAGGCTAATTCGGAATTTNANAGCCCCACTTTCTTCTTTAGTCTGGGCAAAGGAAACAGTCCAATCAGAACCTCCCTCAATCCTAGGGATTGTAGTTGAGGAGGTTAACTCCCANCCTCGTTCGGTGAAAAGGTGGAGTTGAGCCTCAATACCTTCTGCCGCTGACGAACCTAGGTTATTCACTCTCGCATTAATTTGAAATTGCTCACCAGGCCTTGGAATTGTGGGAGTAGTAGTAAAAGCGCCATTTGAGAATGCCAAGTCAACACCTTCAGGCCTCTGGATCACATCGAATTCAATACTTTGGTCATTATTCGTCTCATCAATTTCCAATATTGCATCACCCGGATCCAGGGCTATACTAATTTCACGTTTACCAACAGTAAGAGGGTTCCAGTATAGAGTGACATCGACAATATCTCCAGAATCAATTGTTGGTATGTTTAGTTCATATTTTCTAGTACCCTCTTCGAGTAGATATACAACTACATTGGTAGCAGATTGATCTCCATCATTACGGATTTCCGCGCTCACGTCTACGAAGGAGTTAACGTAGGTTTCAGAGAGAGGGATGCCCCATTCCGACACGGTAATTCCACTTCTGAANATTAAGTCAGGNGCAGGTGGTTGGTTGTCTATTTCCAAAGACACTCTGACTTCTTCAGAACGAACGCCTGTGCTACTAACAAATCGTAAGGATATTCGCTGTTCTCCATCTGGATGTTGTGTAGAGTCCCAAATGAAATTGAACATATCTTTGGTTCCGCCAGATCCTGCGTAGGTTCTTTCATCTACCCAATCTTCCTTCCCTATTCGCCATTGTAGGGTGCCGCCGTTTACGGTTTCATATTCTCCCTCAAACTGGACATTCCCTTCTACTGCATTCTGTCCACTCGGGCTATCCAGANTAAGTCCTACACGCCCGATATCGTGGTTTTGTCTTTGTTTGTTACTCCACTGATCCCATTCATTACGAGCCTGAACTGAAATTTTGATTTGCAATGCGTTTATTTCATCCTCTTCAAAGTCAGGGATGGTGAAATCAGTAGTCCAATTCACAGTACCTTGAGCAGTATGCCAATCGACAAGGATCTCCTCCTGAGTAGGTGAGCCTTCTGGTTTGTAGGTGTAAGTNATCTTGACTTGCACTTCTTCTATCGTTCCGTTCGTCTCTGCATCCTCGTCGATGTGACCTCTTACCGAGTAAGTCTCACCTTCCACTAGCCAAGAATCCCTTATGGGCCTCTCATAGACCAACCAATCGCCATCTCCCGGAGGTGGTGGTTCTGTTGTGTTTCCACCGGGGTCACCTCCTCCTCCATCTCCTAAAAGGGCGGATAAAAGTAAATTCCCATCAATAATTCCAAACCCATACTTTTCATTCCATGTATCGGAAATATCGGGTTCAGATGCTTCACCCTTAGGTTCGGAATTTTCTATCAATAATTGCTTTACTTCAGCNGGATCGAGATCAAGCCCCTCTTCTTCGCTTATCTGCAAGATAACCGCTACCAAGCCTGCTACTGCAGGACAAGCCATACTCGTCCCACTCTGTTCNGTGTAACTATCCTCAGCTAGTGGCTTTGGCGTACCTGGTATTTGACTCGTTGAAGCAGCGTGTGCTGCGGACATAATGTCGCTTCCAGGAGCGACCACGTCCGGTTTGAGTTCCTCTTCCCTGTTGTTATCCCCATCGTCTTCCCTTGGACCAGAATTAGAATATGAGGCGATTGAATCATCACCTCTGCCGATGGTATCTTTATCATCAATCGATCCAATTGTAATCGCTTGGTCTGCGGCTCCAACAGATGTGACTCTTCTTCTTCCATCATTTCCAATCGCCGCGACCGGAACTATGCCTGCCTCTGCAGCTTGGTTTACGGCGCGGGCGTCTGCAGCTGTCCCGTTATCTCCAGGGTCATCGCCATTAGGGTCGCCAAGACTTCCAAAAGACATCGACATGACTTGGATTCCTTCACTGGAATCATTATTGCCCCAGTCAGTGTCTACATTGGCTGTTACCCAGTTTATTCCCTTTAGCGTTGCAGCTGAGTTAGTACCTCCTGTGTCAGTCATTACCTTGACATCGACGAGATACGCCCCTGGAGCATAACCTTGGTTTATTCGTCTTGAGTCTCCAGTTCCAAGAGCGATTCCAGCAACGTGAGTTCCGTGCCCATCCCCATCATCGGGATCATATGTTCCTTCGTTATTGCATTCATTCTGATTTAGTGATACGGCGTCACATCCTGCGATCCACTTTGGGTCCGGAAGGTCATCGGGGTCATTTTCATTGTCATCGTTATCATCAGAGAAATCATCCAAGGAGAAGTGTTCATTGTCGACTCCAGTATCAAGAATAGCGATGACGATGCCNGANCCATCGTAACCGAAATCTCTCATGGTNTCGTCATATACCTCGGAATCTCTTACCTTAGAGCCTCGGGTAGCAGTNTCNAAGAATGGGACAATAACATTTTGTTCTTCGACCATAACAACTCCATCTAGTTGCCAAATCTCAATCAGAGCACTAACAGGGACATGGTCGAGAACTATGCTATCTAGAATATCCATTTCAAAGAACCAAGAACCCTCTTGTTCCCAACCATGGGATTCGAGAACTTCTCTAAGTGCAGNGGTATCACTGGGTCCAGGGTGCCAAGCATAGTCAACAACAATTGCAACCGTTGGCCTCCCATCGAGTCCAATTATTGCCGTGGAAGAAACCGATTCACGTTGACCAGCAATGATTCTTTGCAGGCGATCATCCATGCCATCAGAATCTAAATCATACCAATAACCAAACCACCATCCTTCGTCTTCAACAGGGAATCCCGCATCGAAAGGGGGAGCCCGAATTGAACGGTCGATTGGTTCACATTCTGAGACGCCACACATTAACGCAGGAGGCCAATTTTCTGGTCTTTCTTGGGGGGGTAATTCCTCAGTTTGAGTAGGTATGGATGCAGATACTCCAACCCCCATATCCATGACTAGAATCATGGCAACAAATACCAGTGGAGTAGGGTTGAATCGTCTTCCAGCCATGGCTCTGCAAGCAGAGCCAGTAAAGTTCGGGGTATAAGACGAACCCGTACGAGAGCAAGTTTAGCCACTTCATGGCCACTTGAGGTGGGTTTTGGAATGAGCACACCTTAACGTACAATTTTCTCCTGAAACGACTGTATGAACCTCTCCGTTACAAACAGGACAAAGTACCTGTTCAGCCAGCTCCTCGAGCCATGCTCTTCGAGTTTCAAGTTCATCACCTTCTTGTCTTAATCTCCTGAGTATTCTAGCTGCTTCTTCCTTCAAACCATCTCCTGATTCTGACCAAGGATCGGTTTCGAGACTCCCCATCTTAGCAGTAGCCGCTGCCCTTGCTGCTTTTGATGCAGTAACACCAGCAATGGAAATATCACTAGAATCATCCAATTCGGAGGGTGCACCTCTAGCTATTGGTCTTGCTAAAATCCAAGCAAGCATGAAGCCTCCAAGATGAGCCATGTGGGCGACATTAGTTACTGATTGACCCGCTTCGATTTGATACATATTCCAGACTTCAATACCCAGTCTAAATGCAACAATTCCCCAAACCGGCCAAGCGCGAATGAAAAACAGTAGTGGGAATTCAATTCGATCATTTGGCCAGCATGCCATGTAAGCCCCAAGAATGCCGAAAGCCGCCCCACTTGCACCTAATGCGGGGCTAATCGAATCAGGATGGGTTAGCACCCACGCGACATTGCCTCCCAATAAGCCAAGAAAATATACCAATATCCATCTAATTTTGCCCATTCTTTGTTCAAGAGGGACGCCCGCTAAAGCGATAACCAATATATTTCCAAGAACATGTATCCAATTCGCATGAAGCCAAGCAGAGGTAATGAATCGATGAATTTGGTCGGGTTGATTTGCTATAACGGGAATAATTGAGAGGAATGAAATCGGTGTAAAATCAAAGAAACCAAAGTCGATAATCATTTGATAGAAAGTCACCAATAGTAACGATAAAACTGTGGCAAGAGCAATACTTGTATCTTGTTTCCAAGCAACTATGTATGGGGTTGTGGCGATTACCAGAAACAGCCCCAATGCTGCCCAATCAGACCCTGTTAGGTCAGACCAAAGAAACTCATACTCAGCGGTTGCCAACCCTCTCCCTCGAGCCTCGACAGGGCCCTCATGTGCATAGGGACTTCGATGGAACCCCTCAAACGGAGGCTGCTAGTGCGGGATATCGTGAGCGCCCAAACTTTGCTCTCGGCCAGTGAGTTAGTCGTCGATAGAGGTGCCCGTAAGGTGCTTCGAGGAGTTGACTTTTCACTCTGTAGTGGAGAGGTAGTGGGGTTGCTCGGAGTAAACGGTTCTGGAAAGTCTACTTTGCTAGAATCTCTTGCAGGTTTGCACCCTATGTCAAAGGGTAAGGTTCTCAGAAGTGACGAGGGGATTGAAAATATCATCAGGGACTCAGAAGGCCAGCGAGGAAATATCTCCGGTTTTGGTCTCTGTTTGCAAAGTGAAGGAATGTCTGGTGATGAAACCGTACTAGAAAGAATACGGGGTGCTTGCAGAGTTGCTGGAAGGGCAGACAATTCAGAAGCATTAACTCAAATTCTTTCCGAATGGGGACTTGGGCATCGAGCAGAGGATAGAATTTGCAAACTCTCCGGTGGTCTGCGAAGAAGAGTTGCAGTGCTATCCGCACTGGTTCCAGTNGCACTGAATCCCGAACCATCTGTGGTTCTTCTGGACGAACCCTCAGAGGGTCTTGACCAATCCTCTAGAGCATTATTGCTAGGATGGTTAAGAGGGCTAGCAGAACGCGGTCATGGAATTTTAGTTGCAACTCACGACCCCGAAATTATCACCGCCTGCAATAGAATTGTTACAATAAGCGAAACATCTGAATTGACAAGTAGAGTTCAGGATTCAAACTTAGAAACTGCAAATCTCCCAGAACCCAGTGCCAGTGAATCTCACATGGAGTTAGCAGCTTGGGCTTGGAGGCTAGAAAGACGTAATCCCATAGACACAATTGGACGCGGAGTTCCTGCAGTGGTCGCCTTATTATTGGCCTATACACTGTCTACAGATATTATTCGTAGTAGTGAAAANTACGATTTATTGGCGGCTCTAACGCTTATTCCTGCCTTCATCACAGCCATTGTTACCCCTGCCATAATCAAACGACTCTCTGAGGAGCGAGCAGGGGATTGGTGGAGGGCTATGACCGGTGCAAGCTCAAGGGGTTGGTTTTCCATATTGGGAGTTTCCTTTATCCTTCCACTACCAATGATTTATCTCTCCTGGTATGTTATTGCAGGTGATGTAAGTTCCATTATGAATTCTGATGTAATGCTGTGGCTGTGGCTATTCGCGTTTGTAATTATCGACTTGAGTGCGGCCGCAGCAGCTCTGCACCTGATGGTATCCGATCTTACTAGATCTGGTGCAGTAGCCGGAGTTTTACTACAATTAGTGTTGATTTGGCCATTCCTGCAATTGACTAGCGCTCTAACTTCGATAATGAGTGATGGAATGAATTTTCAATTGGCGCTCGGTGAGCCAATCGCAGACATCGTGATAGCATGGCTCACCGTGGTATTATTGTGGGCAATGGCAGTCATAATTCCTGAAGATTGAGTGGTGAAAGAAATGAATTTCCGAGATTCGGGTTATGCTTTGACATATGTCGGGCTTGCAGGTATTGTCGTTGTTTCAGTACTGGGATTAGAGTATGCACCCGGTCTGAAACCGTGTACTGGAGGTGGTTGTTGGGGTGCTCCGGAAGCATACAGAATTCTCTATCTCCATGTNCCATTTGCTTGGTGTTCATTCTTATCATTCAGCGTTCTTTTNTATGGCTCNCTGATGTGGTATCTAAGNCGCAGCGAAGATGCGTGGATTTACTTCCAGAGTGGAGCCGACCTCGGAGTAATCTTTGGATTAGGAGTAATTACTTCCGGACCCATTTGGGCTTCTGCAGAATGGGGCCGGCCTTGGGATTGGGGTGATATGAGGTTGAATTCTTTCGCCCTACTTACTGCTGTTGCCCTATTCCTACTCTACTCTCGCCAATCTCAACCCGACACACAACAAACTCGAGACACTCTATCTGCAGTCGGATTATTCGGGTTCGCCTTGGTACCAATTACTGCTGGTGCTACTACCTGGTGGGAAACAACCCATCCTGAGGTTTTAGTTGTCGAGTCATCTGAAACAGTAGGTATGAGTCCTGATGTACGCTCCTTCTTGTTGATTAGTTTCGGACTCATGTGCATTTTATTCACGGGTTTGCTCTTGTTATCGAACAAGCGATATCGTCTTGCTGCTGAAGTTTCAGAGAGAAAGAACGAGTTAGATCAGGAGGTTATATCTTGAGTGGTATAGTTGAAGCCTACATTGCCTATGCGATTATGCTTGGGCTAGTTGTTTGGTTTAGTCGAGATTTATTCTCATCAATCTCCGGTTTGGAGGCAGAATTAGAGTCAGTTTCCGGCAAGCAATCCCTGACCGGAGAGGAAGAATAATCCAAATTACCTTTCAAAATTCTCACCAACCCTTCAAACGAGGTGGGCTTGCCGGTTAATGGGGGATCAACATGGATGGGGCAGCGTTTTGCATATCCTGTGGGTCACCACCACCACTCACCTCAGAGCGTCTTTGTGAGAATTGTCTTAGGACTAGAACTGTATTTTCAGAAGTACCTGAGCGCATCCAACAACACCGCTGTGCTAAGTGTGGAATGCACGAAGTAGAGAAGCGCTGGGTTAACATTGAAGATGAAGAATTGGGGGAGTTGAGACTTAGAGAAAATCTCGGTGTTACAGATGGAGCAACTAATGTTGCCGTAGATATGGCTTATCAGCCAATTGATGAAAGAACTGCGAGACTTCACGTCGATGTTGAAGGACAATTGGAGGGCCACACATTTTCAGACCAGCATGAGGTTCTATTGCAGACCAGTAATGCGGTTTGTCCCGCTTGTACTAGAAAAGCAGGAGCCTATTTTGAGGCAACCATGCAACTTAGGAGTGCGGGGCGCAGATTATCCGAGGATGAGTTGAAAGACCTAAGAGGGACTTTAGATGAATTACTAGATGAATTGGAATCAGATCCTATGTTCTTCATTACTAAAGAAGGTCCAGTAACCGGAGGCTGGGACTTACANCTTGGATCAAAGGCGCTAACAAGAACCTGGGCTAGGAGATTAGTCAGAAGATTTGGTGGAACAACCAAAGAAACATCAACACTAGTTGGTATCAGAGACGGGGCGGANGTTACTAGGCTTACACTTTCTTATCGCAAACCTGCATATGGCCTTGGTGATGTTGTCCGTCTAAAGAAAGAAAATTGGCTCGTATCAGCCTGGCAAAAGGATGGTCCGACGCTTCGGAGATTGGACAGAAATGAACGTACTGGGGCTACTTGGAGGGATATGGAAAAAGCCAGTGTANTAAGTAGGTATAATGATCAAATTGTAGTTGACATCTTGAANCGTGATAGTTCTGGAGCAGAAGTAATGGATCCCACCGATTACCGTGTGGTAACTGTAGCTCTACCCTACGATGACGATAGTTCACTGACAAACTTACGCATCGCTTTCATANACGACTTATGGATGGCACTGCCGGGACACACGGGAGAGGAGTGAAATGTCTGAGCCTNATTTCCAATCACTTCTCGATAAGTATGACAAATCAGACATGGCTGGATTTACCAGGAAATTTGTCGATGACCTTGAGGCTGCATTGTCTGCGGAGATAGATATTGATTCAGATATGGATTGGAGNGGCGTCGTCTGCTTAGGGATGGGTGGGTCAGGCGCTGGGGGAATGTTTCTTTCAGCCCTAGCAGATGATTCAGGTGGTTTACCATTCGTGGTTTGGAATAATTACGGTTTACCGTCATGGTGGGGGCCGGATTGGCTAGTTTTNGCGACCTCCTATTCGGGTAATACAGAAGAGACTCTCGACGGAGCACGTCAAGCGCTCGAGGAAGGGGGTGTTGTGGTAGGAATCTCTTCAGGCGGTGAATTGGAAGATTTGCTTTCACAAAGTGAGGATTCATTGTGTTTATCGGTTCCTTCTGGGCAAATGCCTCGCTCTGCATTCGGACATATATTCGGAAGTCAACTATCGCTATGCTGGGCTTTGGGGATTATTCCACGACCCTCCGAGGAAGAAATCANNGGGATGTTAGACCGATTACGCTCTAAGTCGAAGTCAGCAGACATAGTCAGCGGTGATGGTAGAGTAGCCGCCATGGCGCATGGAATGTCCGAACGAGATATCGCTATTGTATCTGCTAATGAAATGTCATCGGTAGGTGTTCGATTTACAAACCAGATAAACGAGAACTCTGAGAGATTCTCCCGTCCTGTTCAATTGCCAGAAATGAATCATAATGAAATAGTGGCTTGGAACAGAAACTCTTCATCTCAATCATTACTGTATCTGGCAAGCCCACACACTCATTCACGTGTGCGCGCACGAATNAATTGGATGATGGAAAATCTTCAACCCGGTGATTCTTGGTTGTTAGAGTGTGAAGGAGAAAGCCTACTTGAGAGTCTTTTATTCGCTGCACACATAACCGATTGGGTGAGTATCGCATTGGCAGTTATGAATGGTATTGACCCATCCGAAATGACTGCGATTGACGGCCTCAAAACATATCTTTCAANNNTCTAGTAGANAGCACCCAAAACCAATCTAGGATCAGGATAGATTTCNAGGGCTTCATCTCGCTTACTNGGTNCAACAACTCCGGGCATATCGTGAGTNTCCGGTTCTTGATATGATAATTGAAAATGTAGGTGAGGCTCCCANCCACCATTTTCAGNGTGATCCCCCATCCAACATATTACCTCACCAGCCTTNACTTTTTGACCGACTGNTTTCCCTTCTATCGAAGCCGAATCAAGATGGCCGTAAAGGGCCCAAATTGCGATTCCATCCAGAAGATGCTTTGTGATTACAACGTGTCCGTAGTCTCCNTCTGCTGCGTTGTATCCAAAGTGGGAAATCTCACCGTCTGCGAATGCCATACAGGCAGTTCCTACCGGTGCACCAATGTCTATTCCGATGTGTAGGAAACGTTCTCCAGAAAATAGATCGGTTGAGTATAATCCTGGTCTCAATTCATCGTACTTCCCAACACTGTAATCTGTTGTTGGAGGAGTCCATGTGCCACCTGATAAGTCGAGGATTGTGTAATCCTTGGGCATATCGACGACAGGATGGAACTCGTGGGAATCCCAATTAATCATGGTATTGGGAGAGGGGCTAAGGTCATCATTTCTCCTCTTCTATTCTGTCTGGCCTAGTTTCAACCTCGGTAGCTTCTGGTAAGCCCTCTTGCAATGTTTCAGAGACCTTCAATTCGTCAAGTCTTCGTCCTTGCGGTAAAATACGACTTTCGTAAGATCGCATGACTTGGTTATATGATTTACCGGCTTTATCAAGATGTGCGCCAACATCCATCATGTATCCCATGAGTGTGGTGGTACGCTTGTACATCTCTCTTGATACATCGTAAATCTCTCTTGCGCCNTCGGCTAGAGCATGTTGTTGCCAATATAGAGCAACGGTTCTCAATAAGCCCAACATAGTAACAGGGGTAGCGATTAATACAGATTTCGTCATTGCATAATCCAATAATTCAGGATCGGTGGTGAAGGCGGCGGCAGCCATCGCTTCACTAGGTATGAACATCACAACATGGTCAAAGTCGCCNTCTATAGACTCTTGATAGGCCTTTGCGCCGAGATCCTTGATTCGACTCTTCATGGCCTTGGCGTGTTCTTTCAGATGTGCATCTTGTTCAGGACCTGAGTCTAACTCAACTGCTTTCAGGAAATGAGAACCAGTAGCCTTAGAATCGATTGGAATCACTCCTTCTTGAGGCAAACGAACAATATAGTCTGGGCGACCACCACCCTCGACGGTTTCTTGTTCGAAAAAATCCACTTGTTCCGACATACCTGCCATTTCGAATAATCTCCTTAGTTTCACCTCTCCCCAATTTCCTCTGGCTTGTCCAGAAGTAGTTAATGCAGTTGAAAGAGCGGTGGTTCTGTCACCTAGAGAATCCGCCTTCTGCCCTAATTCTTTCAATTGACGCTTGATAGCTTCGTAAGCTCCTACTCTTTCCTTTTCCATTTCGGAATTTGCATTGGATAATTTTGTCATTTCCTCACGCAGAGGTTTAATCAAATTTTCAACCTCCATTTTCCTCGCGTCAAGCGACTTTTCAGCTTCTTTTTGATCCGAATTAAATTTCTGTTCTGCAAGTTGTAAAAATGCCTCAGTGTTTCGCTGATTCACTTCGGTTGCTATATTTTCAAACCTTGATTCAAGTAATTCGTTTACTCTCTTTCTTTCTTCATTCAGAAGTTCTCGGGTTTTTTCATCTCCACTTTCGTTTGCTTCGTTCAACGCTTTTGCACGACTTAGTTCCGATTTTGCTTGACTTAATTCTTGATTTGTTTTCTGTTTGGCCAACANCCATCCGATAGCACCACCAGCAATCAGGGCCCCTGCAATATACACGATTTCACTTAGCATGGTGAGAAGATAGAAATTGAGGGTATTTAAATTTCTCAGGCCATTATGGGTATATTTGTGTCTTGAACTCTAAACAGTACTCTTTAGGAAGGGTGTAATGATAAGACGCTTTGATGGACGCCTATGGAAGNGTCAGNTGTGCCATTCTCGGCGCCACTGGACTTGTTGCTCANCGCTTCTTCCAGCGGCTGCAGTTTCACCCTTGGCTGGAGCCNGTAGCAGTAGTCGGCTCACCNGAAACCGCCGGAACTCCCTANGACGAATGTCGTTGGAGTTTAGATGAGGAAAGACCNCCTCNNACNGACATAATAATNGGAGGCTTGGAAAATATTCCNTATTTGATCGAGCAATTCCATAGTTTGGGTGTTNGAATTATTTTCTCAGCACTACCTGATGAACCAGCTGGAAGAGTGGAAAGAAATTTNTCCGCAGCAGGTTTTCTAGTNGTNTCTCATGCACAAATACATCGCTTACAACCGGATGTNCCCCTTATCGTNCCNGAAGTCAATNTCCAAGATCTGAACCTTCTGCAGAAACAATCTGGNAGTTCTGAAGGGCGCTTAATCTCATGTTCTAATTGCATGGTTTTACCTATTGCGATTACCCTTTCACCATTGATAGAAATNGCTNGGNTTAAATCTGTTNGAATAGCCACNCAGCAAGCCCTTTCNGGAGGTGGAAGATTACTTCTGGCCAAAGGTCGAGCAGGCCATANTATCTCACCCGAAATTCCAGGAGAGGCTGAATCGATNATTACNGAATTAGAAAAGATACTTTCTAGTGATTTCAAAATCGAAGCCTCATGTGAAAGNGTAGTCCGNGATCACGGTCATTANGCGCGGATTGANGTCGAGTTCCATGATTCGGTTAGCGCTCANCAAGTCGTTCGGGCATGGCGTGAATTACATTCTCGAAGCCAAGAGCTTAACCTTCCTTCTGCAGCAAAGAAGCCAATAGTATTCGTTGATGGAGANCTTNACGAAAGTCATAGATGGGTTGGTTTTGAAGAAATAGAAAACCCCGCCCTTGACCTAAAAGCAGGTATGGCAGTAGCCGTGGGAGAGGTGGAAATAGAAGGCACAAGTTTGAGATTTTCTTTAATGGCAGACAATACGATACGAGGTGCTGCAGGATATTCTGTATTACTTGTGGAACAGTTACTAGCCGACGGNCTCTTGCATGACAGTAATACAATACTTGCACAAGAGATTTGACCGTACATCCCAATAGAGTGACTACCTACCCACACCGTGCGNCAGCGCCAACTTGCAATGCTACTTTCCTCTCTACCNCCGCATCCTTGCAGGAANATAGANTTGGAACAATATTCAACCCCTGGCGATATTGCNGCCTCTTGGCTAGCACAAATTATTGCATTCGGAGATATCTCTGAGGNNTCATCCATTGTTGATTTAGGTGCGGGAAACGGAGTNTTNGGNGTGGGNGCNGCACTGATGGGTGTNTCNCAGGTAGTTTTGGTNGAGNNGGACGAAGAAGCCTGCTNAGTNGCATTTCAGTCNATTGAGCAAGCAGGTGTTTCGGATTCAGTNGAANTAATCTGTAAANCAGTCGATGATTCTCTTGATNTGANTGGTGCAGACTTGATNATTTCCAATCCNCCTTGGGGCACTCAAAAAGCAAAATCNGATCGNCCTTTTCTAGAAGCNATAATTCGTTCAAATGNNNTTTCNCATCTGATNCATAGNGCTGAAGCAACCCATATTGAAGCAATNTTCGAATCNGTCGGATGGNANGCCGANAAATACTGGGAAACAGATTTCGCATTACCCGCNGCCTATTCTCANCACTNCAGTCNTCAAGGNAAGACTAGAGCTGGATTCTGGCGTTTATTNCCACCGGGGCACTCCTAATTTCTCGATTTTGCCGTGCTACGCACGGCCGGACCGTTCATAGGGGGCNGGCCGGTGGNCGCCNTCGATGAGTGCTAGTACTGGTGACTTTGTNACGCCNGGNAACCANGTCGAAGTGCCAGCTGGTGCTAGCCCAGGTTCTGGCCTCTCTGAGACTGAATCTGGTGCAATAGCCCTAGTCAGCGGGACAGTTATTTCCGATGGCGATACAATTTCAGTAAACGCTAACCGTCCCGAGACAAATTCTCCACAGATAGGCGATGATGTGATTGCAGAAGTTACCAAACTTATGCCAAAGGTTGCAATGATTCGCATTCTGCATATCGAGAAGGATGGTGGACATCGAGATCTTTCTGCTGAGAATTTGTTTGCCGACATTTTCGTCACTGAAATCGTGGACAGATTTCTCCCTTCACCAGGCGACGCTATGAGATCACGGGACCTAATCCGTGCCCGAATCACTCAACTCGAACCAAATCTCAAGGCGAGTACACGAGGCTCTCCAGAGTTGGGTGTGCTATGGGCAATTTGTCCTGCATGTGGGAATGAATTGGTTACATCTGATGACAAGAAAGACTTCAATGTAGACTGTAATCGGTGTGATTATTCCGGTTATCGAGCCTTATCCAACGGATTTGGGCACGGTCATGCTCTTGGTGAAGATATTCAGGATTTGAACAGGGCAGGAGAGAGATGGTCACCAGAAGCTGAAGGTAATCTAGGTCACGAAGGTGCTCGACCATATCTTTCGCCGATGGCCGACCATCGCCGTGGTCCAAGCCATCAAGCACCTCAAGCTGCAATGCGGATGCGCTCTGCAATTACAGGAAAAGGCGGCGGTGGGGCTGGAAGACAACGAGTTCAGCACGAGTGTAAGTGTACACTTTGTGGTATCGATACAACCGTTCCATTCGAACCAACTGCGGGGAAGCCTATCCGTTGCAAGGACTGCATGGACAAAGTGAAAGATGGTAAGGCCACAAAGGAAGAACTTGCTGCTGAACGCGAAGTATTGACCAAAGCTCGTTCAGAAGCCGCTGAACTCGCTGGAATCAAACTCTTCATTGCTCGCTTGTCTTTCGACGCTAGCGAAGATGAGTTGAGAAATATCTTCTCGGCTCATGGGGATGTTACAGAATGCAGTATTGCCAAAGATCGAGATACAGGTAAATCTCGCGGTTTTGCTTTCGTCAAGTATTCCAGCCGCAAAGCCGGAGAGAAGGCGATTAAGGAATTAGACGGAAGTGAAATTCATGGTAGAAAAATCAGTGTACAGGAATCTAATGATGGCGGAGGCCGAGGCTCTCGTGGCCGAGGTCGTCGCAATCGTCGGTGATGCGATTTAATCGCTTCAATCATGGTTCGAAGGCGAAGTCGTGAATACCCACAAGTAATCCGACAGACTGAGGGATTGAATGGAAGGATGGTTGGTCCTTGATGGATATGAGGATGAACCAGCAGCATTTGGTGTTCCTAACTATCTTGGTTTTCATATCCGATATATCTGTGGCGTTCTAGAATCTAGGTCAATTCCATACACCTACATGACTATTGATGAGTGGAGACTTTTCCACAAACAAAAACTTGCTAATTCGTCAGAAAGACAAGAACTTCAGCGAGAACTTTCGGAGCTCGATGGTGCTGTTGTCCTCGCCGGAGCTGTAGTTCCTGGGAAGTATGTTCGAGGGACTCCAATATCAAGAAGAGAATTAGATGATTTTCTTGCGGTCTTTCCAAGTGAACAACCCGTGCTAGCAGGTGGCTGGGCTATCCGCCATTGGAGATATGACGGATGGATGCCACTACGAACAAATTTATTCTGCGCAGTGCAAGATACAGATGCTACATTGGAATACTATCTGGCGAGCGGTGATTGGTCTCACAAACGTAGAACTGCCGAACAATGGGACGATTGGGCAAAGAAAGGAGCGTCTGGAAAATGTGTCATAAATCATCCCGATCTATTCACTGAAGATGGTCGTTCGGGGCCATTGACTTACGAAGTAGAATTGTATCAAGGCTGCGTTCGTTTCAAGCGAGGTTGCAAGTTTTGTATTGAACCCAAGAAAGGAGTCCCGATTTGGAGGGATGAGGATGACGTCATTGCCGAAATCACAACAGCTCTGGATAATGGAGTTCGGCATGTTCGTATTGGTGGTGCTACAGACATTTACACCTACAAGGCAGACGGTGTGGTGGAGCTAGAATATCCCATTCCTAATCCAGAACCAATCTCCAAAGTGCTGAGTGGATTAAGAGAAGATGAGAGATTAGAAATCCTCCATGTTGACAATGCAAACCCGTCTATTGTTGCTGAAAATTTGGAACCTGCAACGGAGATCACTAAATCACTAATTTCGACTCTCTCCGATGGCGCAGTACTTTCCTTTGGGCTTGAATCAGCGGACCCTAGAGTACACGAGACAAATTGGCTGAATTGCGATTCAGAACAGCTCAAAATCGCCATACGCCACATCAATCAATTCGGTCGCGATAGAGGCGAGAGAGGTTTGCCAAAGTTACTTCCTGGTCTAAATTTCATTGCCGGACTCAATGGAGAAACGAGAGAATCTTACCAAATGAATCGTGACCTATTAGATTCTCTCCGTTCAGAAGGATTGTGGCTACGACGAATAAATATCAGACAAGTAGAAGGCCAAGGTTTTCAAGAGATTCCTGAGGATGCATTTCAGGCCTTCAAACGCAGCATAAGAGAAGAAATTGACAAGCCACTACTAGAGGAGATGTTCCCAATTGGAACCGAACTCAAAGGAATCTGGTGGGAGGCACATGATGATCGGATTAGAAGGCCTGAACAGATTTTGGATAAGACTCACAGAGATGCCTCAATTTATGGTCGAGCAGGTATAACATTCGGAAGACAAATTGGGGCTTACCCAATTTTAGTTGGAACTCCCTATCAAGTTCCACTTGAAACCGAATCCAACATCATAGTCACCGGACATGGGATGCGCAGTCTAAGTGGCGTTGAAACAAACTTGTCGATTAACACCGCAAGTCAATCCCAACTCGAGGCAATACCTGGCATTGGGAGTAAGGCTGCATGGCGCATAGTCTCCAATCGAGCAAAGGCGTTGCAGAAATTTCCTGAAAATCCATTCAGTGACGTAAAAACAGCCTTGCAGGATGCAGGAGTCCAGTCCTACGGACTGGCTCTGAAGGTGCTAAAGGCATGATGCAACCCGTTCAGGCATAGGGAATAGTGATAATCTCAGCAATCACGGCAATATTCATGTTGAACGAGGAAACGAAGAGAATCGTTGCTCTAGGAATCTGCATTTTGTTTCTTGGAATTCCAATGCTTGGATATCTATCAGGTGGAGAGGAATCAGAACCCACTCTAGCGGAACAAAGTGAGATTTCCTTTTCCCAGCCCAGCGGTCCTACTTTGAACATAAGAGGTAGCGAGGCGGGGACCGTTTTCTCTCATTCCGTCTTGGATATCGGTGTCGATAGCCCAATGGTTATACTAGCAAATGGCACTTCTGTTGAATGGTCCGAGGGCAGTCCAGTTTACAGTGAAGATTCATTAATTTCTACCTCAGGAAGATGTTCAATTCTAACCAATTATTCTCTGTTTTGCAGTGGATCAAACAATTATGGACAACTTGGGCTTGGGAATACGGTTGAGTCCTCAGGATATGTTACATTGAATCAAGAACCGATTGTTGTAGACGAAGGGAAAGACCACACTTGTGCAATTCTACTGGATTCTAGTTTGTGGTGCTGGGGCAGGAATCACCTCGGTCAAATTGGAGATGATTCTACAGACAATCGCGTATCTCCAGTAAATATCGACTTGGGTTCTGGCGTATATGCTGTAGCGGTCTCAGCCGGTGAGCATCATACCTGTGCCATAACTCATCTAGGCGATGTAATGTGTTGGGGCTACAATGTAAGAGGGCAACTAGGAGATGGCACTACCAATAACTCATTGGCCCCAGTTTTGGTCAATCATTCCACAGGTCTGAGAGCGGTTTCATTGGTGACATCTGGCCTATCCTCTTGTGTGATTTTCGAAAATGGTTCAGTTGGTTGTTGGGGTAACAAGTATACCGTATTCTCCGACAACGGTGCAGTTTCAGGAAA
>NYXO01000009.1 GCA_002685415.1 Methanobacteriota archaeon | reverse complement strand
CAAGGTCCTAGCTGCACTGCCGGACATTGCAGTAAAATTCGTGCCATGAGCTCAAAATTCCACCTCCTTAACCACCTGAGTGCTTTTCTTCTGATGATTGCTGCCGTATCTGGTTCAGCCGCAGAATCCAAAGAAAAGCCCTTTCGTCCAAAGGTTGGCGAGTTCCCGCCTTTGGAAAAAGCTCATTCCTACAGAGGCGAGCTCACTTTCGTGGATCATGCCAACCGGCGTGGCAGTTTACGCATCGATGGAGATGGACAGTTTCGGTTTGCCGCTCCGTCCCCCTTCGCCCTCCTACCCTACGGCTTGGTCCGCTATCATGGGTCTCCGGCCGATCTTCGGGATATTCCGCTGGGGACCGTAATGTATGCAAAAGCTTTTCTTCCACCCGATCCAAAAATTTCTTCCGTCCCGGTCTTACCATTGGACAACCGGGAAAAAAAGTACGGCAACGCAGGGACAGGGGTCGCACCGGCTGAAAACCATATTTTTTTATTTGAAGACGAGCCAAGCTATTGCAAACGCCTCGGATTGGTCTGGAAGCTTAAGGAAATCAATCTCAATGAAGACCAAGGTATTGTAACTGCCCGAAGGGAGTCCAAATCCGGAAACGGAGATATCCATGAGGAAACCTTTTCCGTCGATACAGCCACCCGATTTTGGCGGGGAAAAGAACATTTGCATTTAAGGGACCTTATCGAAGAAAAAGTCTTATCCGAAAACGGCGTTCAATCCCTCGATGACCTGTCGGTTCTTCTGGGAATATCCTGGAAACCCACCCCGGGTGGGGTCTTCAAACGCTTTCATATCTCCGATGTCTGGTTGGATGAACTTGCTATGGAACGGGCCACTCAGATCCAAAACGAAACCCACAAGGCATTCATCAAGAGCCGTTGGATGCCAGGCTGGGTGGACCAAGTAGAATATGGAAAGTTTGGACGAGCCGAGGTCACCGTCACTCTATTTGGAGGTATGGACAAATCCCTCTATGCCGACTTCAGAAAAGGGCAAAAGGCCATGCTTGCCTCCTCGGAAAACACCCTGAAGCATTGGGCGGGGGGGACAGCAGGCACCGCCCAGATGGCAAGCAAGGGGATACTACTCGAGGTTTCGAAAACCAATGATACAGGATCTCCCGGAAACAGTGGCATTCAAGTCAGTCTTGAGACAGATCTCGTAACGGAAGGCTTCAGACCAGGAAAGGTAATAAGAATCCGACCTGAAAGTTGGCCGCTCCTCGAAGTACCCCGGGAAGAATACATTCACCACACCCGGGACGGGATCGATATTCGTTTCCCCACCCCAGCCATCTTCCCGAAATACTGATTCGAAAGCAGCAAAACAGAGACACTTTACTTCGGTAACCTGAAGACATCACCAGGGAGTATCAAGCTAACTACCGATTGATTTCTAATGACTCTTCTTAAATGTCCAATAACTTTTCTCCTGATCGTGGCTTCGGCATTTGCTTCAGCCGCTGAAACGAAAAAGAAGCCCAACGTCATCGTCATCCTCACCGACGACATGGGCTATGCCGATCTACGCATGTTCGGTGACTCGGAGATCCCGACGCCGAACCTGCAACACCTCGCTGACTCGGGCGTGAAACTGACCAATGCCCATGTTTCGGCGCCAATTTGCGTTGCTTCCCGTATGGGATTGCTTACCGGCCGCTATCAGCATCGCTTCGGCGTTTACGACAATGTCTATTCTCCAAAGGAAAACCGACTCTGGGTGCGGGAGCGTACGCTCGCCGATGAACTCAAGCACCACGGCTACCGCACCGCCAACGTCGGCAAGTGGCACCTCAGTGGCAACGGTAGGTCGATGCCCTGGCTGTTACCCGGCCCGCATGAACGCGGTTTCGATGAGTTCGTCGGCATCGAGGGAGGCATGGATGATTTTTGGGCCGGCACCTCACTGCTGAGGTTCCAGGATGGCAGATATATATCCTTCGATGCCCCCAAATATCTGACCGACTTTTTCGCCGACGAGGCGGTTGCTTTTATCGAACACAACAAGGCGCAGCCGTTCTTTCTCTATCTAGGGTTCAACGCTCCGCACGCGCCACTGCACGCCCTCGACGACGACCAAGCTGTAGTCGAGGCCAGTTGGATCAGTCCCGAGCGACGCATCTACGGTGGCATGATTGTCGCCATCGACCGCGCCGTCGGCGAGGTGCTTAACGCGCTGAACAAACACGGTCTGCGCAAGGACACCCTCGTCATTTTTCTCAACGACAATGGCGGTGGCGGAAACAATGCGGCCAAGCACACCCGCAACACCGCTCGCAACGTGCCTTTTAGAGGTCACAAGTTCGATCTGCAACAAGGTGGCGTACGCACACCAATGATCGTCAGTTGGCCCGGAACATTACCTGGGGGTCAGACTTTCGCCGGTCTTTCGAGCAGCCTCGACATCGTTCCGACCGCCCTCGCCGCCGCCGGGATCGATCCGCCCACCGATCGCGAGATCGACGGTGTCAACCTGTTACCTTTCCTCACTGGAGGAAACAACGGTGAACCTCATGACTTTCTCTGCTGGCAACAGCGCCAATGGACCCGGCCGAATCAGCGATCCCCCGGAGTGAACATGCGCACCCTCCACCAGTTCGCCATTCGTTCGGGAGATTGGAAAGCCATTCGCAACGACCAACCCATTGCCGATTCAAAAGCCAAGCGCCGTTCCTGGGAACTCTACGACCTCTCCCGTGACCCCGGTGAACTCCAGGACGTCGCCACCGAGTATCCGAAGATCACCGAACGTCTCGCCATCCAGTTCGAAGATTGGCAGTCCCAGATGCAGACGGCTATCCAGCCGGCTTCAATGAATCCAAAGAGATAGTCGAATCCGTCACTTCATGAAACACACCTTCACGATCATCCTCACTTTCCTGGCTACGGCATGTGCTTCAGTCGCTGAAACGAAAAGATGCCAAACATCGTCATCATCCTCGCTGACGACCTGGGCTGGGCGGACCTATCCTGCTATGGCAGCACCTTTCACGAAACGCCACACCTCGATGAGTTGGCCCGGGAAGGCATGAGGTTTACCCAGGGGTATGCCGCACATTCCTATTGCTCGCCGACCCGTGCGGCACTTTTGACCGGGCGCGATCCAGCTCGGCTGAAGATCACCGACTACATCCCTAGCAATAACAAATCTGGCAAATACCTGCCTGCCCGGATCAACAAGGAACTCCCGCTGGCCGAAGTGACGCTCGCAGAAATTCTGCGTGATGCCGGTTACGCCACCTGGCATGTAGGCAAGTGGCATCTCGGGCATGGCGAAAAGTTTCTGCCGGAGAAGCAGGGCTTCGACATCAACATCGCGGGCAATCAGAGCGGCGCACCAGCGAGCTTTTTCTGGCCGTATGGCAATGATGATCCAAGGCGCAGGAACGCCTACCATGGTGCTCCAGTCCCCGGATTGGTAGAGGGGGGTAAGAAAGGGGAACATCTTTGCGATCGCATTGCTGGTGAGGCCATTGGGCTGATCGAGAAACACGACAAATCCAAACCGTTCTTTCTATACCTCCCCTTTTACGATGTCCACACGCCGATACAGGCGAAACCGGAGTTGATCCAGAAATACAAGGACAAGGCGGAAAAGTTGGGACTGCCCACGCCGGATGAGGCGAAACACTTCCGAGAGGGAAAAACAGCACAGGGTTCAGGCTTGCGCGATCATCTCGTTTTCCAATGCAATCCCACTTATGCCGCCATGGTTGAGACGATGGACGACAATGTTGGTAGACTGATGGCAGCGCTCAACAAGTTGAAGCTGGCGAAGAACACACTGGTGATCTTTACCAGCGACAACGGCGGGCTCAATCAGCACAACTTCGGCAGGACGCCGGTCACCAGCAACGCGCCGCTCCGAGCGGGCAAAGGCTGGCTCTACGAGGGCGGCGTCCGCGAACCGTGGATTGTCCGACTGCCCGGTGTCACCAAACCGGGAAGCATTTGCGACCAACCCATTATCGCGACCGATGTGTCGCCCACCGTGCTGGCTGCCTGCAATCTGCCGGCGAAACCCGATCTGCACCTCGATGGCAAAAACATCCTTCCACTTCTAAAAGGCAGCCCTAAACCGATTCACAAATCCATCCAATGGCACTTCCCGCACTACGGCAACACCGGCAGTGGTCCGTGCAGCAGCATCCGCATGGGAGACTGGAAACTGATCGAGTGGTATGAAAACGACAGTGTTGAATTGTTCAACCTCGCTACGGATATGGGCGAGACGACGGACCTCGCTGCGAAGTATCCTAATAAAACAGAGGAGCTGAAGAAACGCCTGTCGGTATGGCGTGAGCAGGTTGATGCAAACATGCTGCGTCCAAAGCCAACGAGTCCAGCTCCTGCACATCCGCGACCCGATTCCCCGCCGACGATCAAGCAGCAGGAAGATTTCTCGGCGACCGCAAATGTTCATGTGGAAAAGCTGGACAATGATGCCGGTTATCGAATCCATGCAGCGGAGGGTAAGGCCGGCTTTGCGTTAAAGAAACTCGCCCGCCCGCTTCAGGGCAAGTTGACCTTTAAGTTCCATTGTTCGACGCCCGCGGGACATGAATTCCCAAAGCGCTGGGTAAACGGCTTTCTGACCATCAGCGAGGGCACCGATCCATCCGGGCACATCCATATCGGCGCGTTCTTCGGCGGTCAAAAGAAGCTAACTGTAGTTGAAGGGCCACTCACGCCCAATACTCCGCACAGCCAACCAATGACCAAAAATGTGACGCCGCTGGCGTTCACCGTCCACCTTGACCTTGCCGCCAATGAAATCATTCTCGAAGAAATCAGCGGTGCTCGTTTGAAGGCGAATCTCAAGCGCCCCATTACCCAGATCACCCACATCGGCTACAGTGCCCTCGACGCAGTTACCGAATTTTCTCATTGGAAAGCAGCCGAATAATTTTCCATTACACGACATAACTTCATCAAAGCTTATCTCTCATGATGACATATCGTAATAATGTGAATTTAGAACGAATAAAAAAATGGTGAAACCAATACGCATACATTGGATCATTTTACTCCCACTGATTCTTGTCTTACTTCCATCCAACTCACGATCCGAGGAAAAGCCCTTCCGCCCAAAGGTTGGCGAATTTCCCCCTTTGGAAAAAGCTCATTCCTNTAAGGGCGAGCTCACTTTCGTAGACCATGCCAACCGGCGTGGTAGTTTACGCATCGATGGAGATGGAAGGTTTCGGTTTGCCGCTCCGTCACCTTTTGCCCTCCTCCCCTACGGTTTGGTCCGTTATCATGGGTCTCCGGCTGATCTTCGGGATATTCCGCTCGGAACCATAATGTATGCAAAGGCTTTTCTTCCACCCGATCCTAAAATTTCTTCCGTCCCGGTCTTACCGTTGGACAACCGGGAAAAAAAGTACGGCTACGCAGGAACCGGGGTTGCACCTGCTGAAAACCACATTTTTTTATTTGAGGACGAGCCAAGCTATTGCAAGCGCCTCGGATTGGTTTGGAAACTCAACGAAATCAATCTCAAGGAAGACCAAGGGATACTAACTGCCCGAAGGGAGTCAAAATCCGGAAATGGAGATGTCCATGAGGAAACATTTTCCATCGATAAAGCCACCCGATTTTGGCGGGGAAAAGAACATTTGCACTTGAACGACCTAGTTGAAGAAAAATTCTTACCTGAAAACGGCGTAAAATCCCTCAATGACCAGTCGGTTCTTCTGGGAATATCATGGAAGCCCACCCCGGGGGGTGTCTTCAAACGTTTTCATGTCTCCGATGTCTGGCTGGATGAACTTGCCATGGAACGGGCTTCTCGAATCCAGAACGAAACCCACAAGACTTTCGTCAAGAGCCGTTGGATGCCAGGCTGGGTGGACGAGGTAGTATACGGAAAGTTCGGACGAGCCAAGGTCACCCTCACTCTATTTGGAGGTATGGACCAATCCCTGTATGCCGACTTCAGGAAGGATCAAAATGCCACACTCGCTTCATCTGAAAATACCTTAAAACACTGGGCCGGAGGATCAGCTGGAACCATGCAAATGGCAAGCAGGGGCTCGATTCTGGACATTACCAAAAAGCAAAAGAATATTCCACTTGGCAGCAGTGGCATTCAGCTAAGTTTGGAAACGAATCTGGTAACGGAGGGATTTAGGCCCGGAAAAGTCATTAGAATTCGTCCAGCCACTTGGCCAGTGCTGGAAGTACCCTGGGAAGAATACATTAACTTCAAAAGGGATGGGATTGAAAAACGTTTCCCCACCCCTGATATCTTTCCAGAAATCAGATAAATAACCTTCTTTTAATTTAGAATAAAAATATCCCTCAAAATCTTGGCGTAAATTAACAGAAAATTAACGCAAAATAAGAAGATTTCACTTTGCTTCATTATCTCCAGCATATTAGAAATTTAGTATGTTTCGTTTCCTCATTTTGATCCTTTTGACAAAGGGGTTCGTTTTCGCAAAGAATCCGTCTTTCGAAGCATTTTTGGATGCCCATTGTGTGAACTGTCATGGTCCCAAAAAAGAAAAGGGGGATCTAAGGATCGATACCCTCTCGCGAGATTTCAAAAATGGTATCGATAGTCATTTATGGGCAGAGGTGGT
>NYXO01000020.1 GCA_002685415.1 Methanobacteriota archaeon | reverse complement strand
CTCCACAAATAATCCGTGCGTAGGCGCCTACCCAAACCCTCATCCAAAGCCAACCAAGGAATCCATGAATTCGATTCATCTTCGCGGGATCGACAATAACCACTTTGGCACCCGGCTTCAACACTCGAAGCACCTCTCCTAGCCCAGCCCTTTTGTCGTACCAATCTCTGAACGAGAAGAGNGAACATGCACCATCGAAGGAATTGTCATCGAAAGGCAATTCCTCGGCTTTTCCTTGTACGAATTCAACCTCTGAATCACCTCTATCTTGCCGCTTCGAATTGACTCTTGGCTTAGCCGCTTCAAGCATCAAAGCACTAGGGTCCAGACAGACTAAATCAACTCCAGAAACATCTTCAGCAAAGCTGCCGGGTCCACATCCGACCTCGAGAAGTTTGGCATCTTCACTAGGCAATCTTTGCCTTACCATTCGCCTCCATTTGTCGACTTGACCGATGGTTGCAAAGCGGTTTATTCGGTCGTAAACAGGGATGGTTGCTTCTAGGTTAAGAATCAACTCGTCCCAGTCCTCTGAGCCGATGGTTTCGTGGTCCACAATCGCCGTGGGGAGTGAGCCTATATTTGGTTGGTTTGGGCATACGTCCCGCCGAGTATCGGCTGATGCATTTCTCATTCAACATAGGTTAGCATGAAATACCCATTTCCGGTCGCTCGCCTCACCAAAGGTGGATGAAATGGGTAACGCAGATGTACTCCGCACCATAAGGGAAGCAGAAGAGGCCGCAGCCGCGGCCATAGCAAAGGCCGAATCTGAGGCCACAGGTATTGTTCAAAAGGCAAGGTTAGAGGCCGCCGAATCACTCCAGACTGGACGCACAGATTCAGAAGCAGAAGCACAGAAAATCGTTGCTGATGCCCGCGCTGCAGCGGAAAAGGAAGCTGCTACAGTGTCTGCTGATGGAGACGCAACTATCGATTCAATTCACAACAGCGGAAAGAAGAACCGTGACAAGGCGGTCAACACAATTTTGGATGCCTTCCGAGCGTGAAACCCAATTCTAGGAGGTCGCTACAAATGTCACAGGTTCAGACTAAGCAGATGGGTCGTTTGACCGCAGCTGGAACCTTGGACAAACTTGACGATGCGCTAAGTCTCCTCGCTCAACTAAAGGCACTACACTTCGTCGATTATGACGGCTCAATGGATGACTTGTCTTTGGGAACACCAAATGAGAAGGCAGAGGAGATTGCAAAGTTGCTAAACAAAACCAGAGCCGCAGTCGCTCAAGTCGAGCCAACAGGTCCTAGCAAAGCGGCTCCATTGGCTGCAGTTAGGAAATCTATTGATGAAGATCTAGAGGGCAGAGTAGACTCTCTTCTAGGCGACCTCAGTAGAATTGATGAAATTGAGAACAGCATTTCCTCACAGTCTGAAGAAGAATCGGTGTTGTCTCTGTTAACGCCTCTCGGTATCGACATCGAACTACTATCTGGCTACGAATCGATTACATCATTCGTTGGTACGGTTGACGACCTCAAAGCGGCACAAGTCGCTGCAGGAGATGGAATGTTTGTCAGTGGCACATCAGGGAAGACTGATGTCGTTGCAATTTTCGTCAAAAACGAAGATGCTGATTTGGTATCTTCAGCACTTTCAGAAGCGGGATTCACCGCGATTCAGTTGCCAGAAGGAGCAGGTAACCCTGAATCTCGCATGAATGATCTGATGAATGAGAGATTGGAGCTTCAAACTGAGAGCGAAGGGCTCTCTAATTCTGTCGCCGAATGGATATCCGATAACGGAGAAGACCTGATTTGTAGTTTAGAGGTATTAGAGAGAGATCACGAATTAGTTACTTCTCCAGTAAAGGTCGCTGTATCCGCCCACGCCTTCGTGATTGATGGCTGGGTTGAAATGGATAGGTCTGCAGATATCAAGGTCGCACTTGGCAATGTTTGCACCGTAGTAGATGTAGAGCCATTCGTAATACAAGCAGGCGGTGCCCATCACGACCATGATGACGAACATCATGAACCTGAGATGCCACCAATTGCTTACCAACCTAGGTCAACAACCAAATCAATGGAACTAGTTACCGACATGGTAGGGCGACCAGGATATGGAAGACTTGACCCTACAGTATTCATGTTCTTCACTTACCCAATTTTCTTCGGCGTGATGTTAGGAGACATGGCGTACGGACTCGCAACAATGGGACTGGGTACCTTCCTATACAGTAGAGCAAGAACAAATGAAACTCTGAAACTAGGCGGTAGATTCCTCCAATTAATCGGCCTTTCAACCTTGATTTTCGGCTATCTGTACGCCGAAATAGCAGGTTTTGAAATATTCCTTTATGAAAAATTGACGTACCCTGATGGAACTTACATGAAAGATTCAGCAGGCCATTACATGTACAGCGACAATCTATCACCAGTCGCATTCCTCAGCGCACTTTACTTCCCCTTCGATATTGAGCATGGATACGGTTGGGAGGCATCTTACGGATTCAGCCTATCCCTCGCGTTCCCCTTCCACAGAGTTGGAAGCCACATGATTGACCTGATTGTAATCAGTCTATACATGGGTTGCTTCCATGTCCTTCTTGGATTCATCATGGGATTCCGTGATATTCTCCTAATAGGAAATGGGCACGGCGGTGTTGGATTAGTCGCAGCATTCTTCGAGAAAGGAATTTGGATGATTCTCCTAGCTGGTGGGTTCATGTTTGCTCATGGATTCCTCGGGAGCTATGATGAACTATTGATGCCAGGAACGGCACTTATTGCGTTCTCAACAATCTGCCTAATCTGGACTCTGTACAGGTACCATGGATTCGATCTGTTTGTTGCAATTATCATGGGCCCAGTAGAAGCTATTGGACTAATGCCAACAGTATTGTCTTATGTTCGACTTTTCGCAGTAGGAATAGTCGGTGTTAAGATTGCTGAAACCGGCAATCACATGTTCTTCGATAAAATTTCATTGGACGAGCCACTGATGGCAGTTTTGCTAATCTTTGGTTGGCTCTTAGTCCAAGCATTTGCTTGGTTACTGGGAGTATTCAGTCCAAACATCCACGCAGCACGTCTGCACATGGTAGAGTGGATGAAGCAATATTACGATTCCAGCGGACAACCGTTTTCGCCATTTGGCGGAACCTCGCAATATGTGGAGGGTGAGTAATCAGCCGGCTGTCAGCAGGGAAAAAATGGAGGAAAAAAAATGAAGAAAACCGCAATGAAAGGAATGAGTGTACTGTTTGTCCTATTTGTCGTCGCTGCTTTTGCAACCGGCGTACAGGCACAGGATGCAGCTGACAATGAGGAAACCACCGCAGCCTACGCTGCTATTGGAGCAGGTGTGGCACTAGGTTTGGCAGCAATTGGTACTGGTATGAGCCAGGGTCCAATCGGTGCTGCAGCTGTAGGAATGATCGCAGAGGACAGATCTCGAATTGGTCACGCAATTTTGATGACTGCTCTTCCAGAGACAATTGTTCTGTTCGGTTTCCTTGCAATGTTCGTTATGCCAGGTCTAGCCTGATTGCGAATGCAAAGAAATTGAATTTTGAATGAAATTTACGAGTTGATAATATGACTCTTGAAGCGCTAGCAGAACAGATTGCAGCCGCGGCGAAAGCCAAAGGCGAAGCAATCACAGAAGCCGCGCGAGAGCAAGCCAAAGAAATCGCATCAGAATCAGCCGCAACCAATGCGGCTGCTCGCGAAGGAATTGTTGCTCGAGCAAAGCGAGAAAGTGACCAACTTTCCGTAGAAGTTGTGGCATCAGCGCGCCAAGGAAATCAGAAGCGAGAGCTAATTGCACGCCGTGAGGTTCTAGAAGCAACATGGCAAGATGTGCAAGAAAAAGTCGGCTCAGCCGATTTAGCTGGTCGTAATGACATCTTGAAATCCCTTCTAAATGAGGCTAAATCTGTAGGTGGAGACATGATTCTACACCCGGTAAATACCGACAGAAAGGCCCTAACTGGAAAGGGATTCGATCTTGGCGATGATGTTGATGGCTTAGGTGGCTTCATTCTAGAATCTACAGATGGCTCAATTCTATTGGACTACAGATTCGATGGACGATTACAAGAGGTTTGGGAAGCAAACCTCGGAGCAGTAAACGAACTAATGTTTGGAAATTGAATGGGTGATTAAATGGCAAGATTAGCAACTGGAAGTTCCAATATTTCCAATGCCGGAGCGAGAGCAAAAGCTCGCAAGGCATCGCTAATTGATAGCACAAGAATACGCCAACTTCTACAACAGGGTACAGATTCAATTGGAGCCAGTATCGGGGAATTAGGATACAGGCAAGAAATGGATCTCTATTCAACAAGGATGTCTGGCTCAGATGCTATCGAAGCCGCTCTAACCCATAACTTGGATAATGACCTAAATTCTGTACTTGGCTTCTGCCAAGGAAACCTAAGAGATCTCGTCGCTATTTATGTCGAGAGATTCCAATATGAGAAGGTCAAGACAGTTCTTCGTTCAGTGTCGAAAGGCGCATCGGATGAGATGATTGCAGATCAGATATTGCCTGAAGAAAACCCAAGTAATACACATTGGTTGCATATCGTACGTACAACGGAAACCGTTCAAGAAGCCATAGAAGCAATGCGAGGATCTCCTTGGGGGCGATGCTTAGCAAAATTAGATGAAGATACATCTCTCATTGAGATGGAGGATGCTTTGGATAGGCAGTACTTTACTGACTCACTCGAAGCATCCAGGGGTAAGGACGGAAGTCCCCAACTAATCCTATATCTTCAGACCGAAATAGATCACAGGAACATTGTGAACCAGTTCAGAGCATTGAGACAAAATTTGTCCTTTGAAACTCGTGAGAGAATCAACATTCCAGGAGGAAAAATTGCTGATTCTGTCATGAATGCTGCTTCACAGGCAGATACACAGGAGGCGTTGTTGGAAGCCCTCCGTCGTTCAATTGCCTTCGATGATTCCGGCTTCGAAGAAGCCATGCAGGAATCAACCCAACGCGGTACATTTGACCCATTGGTCAATTTACTTAGGATTAAGAGATTGAAAATGCTTAGGAGATTTTCATATCTCAATCCTGTATCTGCCCTGCCTGTGGTTTACTACATTCAAGCAAAGGTTCTGGAAGTTCAGAATCTACGCCTACTTGTGCGCGGTAAGGCGGCAGGCCTCTCTGACGAGGTCATAGAAGCGCACTTATTCATCTGAGGTGAAATAATGGAAATCGCAGTTGTCGGAACACCAGAATTCACCCTCGGATTCCAACTTGCTGGCGTAACCCGCCTGCACAATCCAACAAACCTAGAGGAGACAGCCACTGTCCTTCGAAGTTTGATGGGTACACCAGAGGTCGGTATTGTCGTGATTGACAGTTCCGACCTCACCCAAATGCCTGAGAAGTTGCGAATGCAACTGTCCGAGAGCATTACACCCACAGTACTGGGTATAGGGACTGAGGAGGATAATACCCTTCGTGAGTCCATTAAGTCGGCTCTAGGAGTTGACCTATGGAAGTGATTCCAGAAAAAGAAAAGGAAGTGAAAAAATGAGTGAGGAAAATGGAGTGATTTATCGCATTTCAGGACCAGTAGTTACCGCTGTAGGTATTACCCCCAGAATGTATGAGGTAGTGCGTGTTGGTGATGAAGGACTGATGGGTGAAGTCATTGAATTGCACGGAGAACAATCGGTTATCCAGGTCTACGAGGAAACATCGGGTATCAAACCGGGTGAACCTGTAGTCAGAACGGGGCAGACTTTGTCTGTTCAGCTAGGTCCGGGTCTGTTAACACAGATTTACGACGGTATCCAGCGTCCGCTAGAGGACCTTGAGGAGACTATGGGTGTCTTCATCACACGTGGTGTAGATGCTGATGGTCTAGATCTCAAGAAGAAGTGGGAGTTCAANGCTACCGCTTCNAAAGGAGATGAGGTNAGCGCGGGNCAAGTAATCGGNACCGTACAAGAGACCGAGACTATCGAGCATCGAGTNATGGTGCCACCTGGAAAGAGTGGTACNATCAAGAGNATNAAATCTGGTGAATATGANGTCACACAGACTGTTTGTACTCTNGANGATGGCACAGAAATTGCCATGATGCAAGAATGGCCNGTTCGAACACCNCGNCCATTCGTCCGAAAGTATGCNCCGGATGTACCACTAATTACAGGTCAGAGGATCCTCGANTTCCTTTTCCCTCTGGCTAAGGGTGGTACCGCTGGTATCCCTGGACCATTCGGAAGCGGAAAGACAGTTACTCAACAGCAGTTGGCTAAGTGGTCTGACGCTCAAATCGTTGTTTACATTGGATGCGGTGAGCGCGGAAACGAGATGACTGAGGTACTTACTGAGTTCCCTCACCTAATCGACCCGCACACAGGAAAGCCTCTGATGAACAGAACTACGATGATTGCAAACACATCAAACATGCCTGTGGCAGCTCGAGAGGCTTCCGTGTATACAGGAATCACCATTGCGGAATACTTCCGAGATATGGGATACGATGTTGCTCTAATGGCTGACTCAACAAGTCGATGGGCTGAAGCAATGCGTGAAATTTCTTCTCGACTTGAAGAGATGCCTGGTGAGGAAGGTTACCCTGCTTACCTATCCAGCCGACTTGCTGAATTCTACGAGCGAGCTGGTCGTGTACAGACTCTCGCTGGCGACGATGGNTCGGTATCGGTTATCGGAGCGGTATCACCACCTGGTGGTGACATATCCGAGCCGGTCAGCCAAGGTACACTACGTATCGTCAAGGTGTTCTGGGGACTAGACGCAGGTCTAGCTCGACAGCGACACTTCCCTGCGATTAACTGGCTGAGTTCATACTCGCTATACCCACAGGCATTGGATCAGTGGTATCGCGACAATATCGCTAGCGATTTCCCCGAAATTCGTACTGAAATCAGTGCTCTCTTGCAGGTTGAAGCAGAGTTGCAAGAAATCGTCCAATTGGTCGGTTCCGATGCTCTACCAATTGATCAGCAACTAACTCTGGAAGTTGCACGTATGATTCGTGAATTCTTCCTGCAACAAAACGCATTCCATGATGTAGATACATACAGCAATCTCAAGCTACAATATACAATGGCAAGAGCAATTCTTTCATTCCAAGATGAATCAAAGAAGGCAATTGCTGGTGGTGCAGATCTGGAATCTGTTGTTAACGTACAGGCTAGAACTGACATCATGCGTGGAAGATTCGAAGAAGGATACGAAGAGCGTATCGAGAAACTAGTGAAAGAAATGGGCAAGCAGATTGCTGCTACCATGGAGGAGAACTGAGGAGGGATATGAATGAGTGGAAAAGAGTACCGAACCATTACTGACGTCAAGGGGCCTTTGGTCTTCCTGAACAAAACAGAACCGGTTGCATACGGTGAAATTGTCCAATTGAGATTAACCGATGGGACAATGAAGAACGGGCAAGTACTGGATACTTCCGATGACCAAGTTATCGTGCAGGTGTTCGAAGGAACATCATCTGTTGATCGACAAACAGGTGTTAAGTTCCTTGGAGATGTATTCCGTCTACCAGTTAGCAAGGATCTCGTCGGCCGTATTCTAGACGGTGCCGGCCGCCCTCGTGATGGCGGGCCAGCAATCGTTCCTGACGAAATGGCTGACATCATCGGAGCGGCAATCAACCCATACTCCCGTGAAAGTCCAGAGTCTTTCATTCAGACAGGAATTTCTGCAATCGATGCTTGTACTTCCCTCGTTAGAGGACAAAAACTGCCAATCTTCAGTGCTGCAGGTCTTCCTCACAACGATATCGCACTTCAGATTGCAAGGCAAGCAAAGCTTGTTGGCAGCGACGACGATTTCGTCGTAGTTTTCTGTGCTATGGGTATCACTGCGGAAGAATACAACTTCTTCGTTCACGATCTAGAAAGAACTGGTGCATTGGAGAACTCCGTTCTGTTCGTCAACCTAGCTGACGACCCAGCGGTCGAGCGTCTGATTACACCACGTCTTGCACTAACTGCTGCTGAGTATCTTGCTTTCGAGCATGATTACCACGTACTGGTTATCTACACTGACATGACAAACTACTGTGAGTCTCTGCGACAAATCGGTGCTGCTCGTGAAGAAGTACCTGGACGACGTGGTTACCCAGGATACATGTACACTGACTTGGCTATGCTTTACGAGCGTGCAGGTCTGGTTAAGGGCAAGAAGGGAAGTATCACACAATTCCCTATCCTAACCATGCCTGGTGACGATATTACTCACCCAATTCCTGACCTTTCAGGATATATTACAGAGGGTCAGATTGTTATTTCCCGTGAATTGCACCAGAAGGGTATCTACCCGCCAATTAACGTTCTACCATCGCTAAGTCGACTGATGAACGCTGGTATTGGCGATGGTAAGACTCGTGAAGATCACAAGTCGGTATCTGACCAGTTGTATGCTGCGTACGCTCAAGGTAGAGAATTGCGTGGATTGGTTGCTATTGTCGGTGAAGATGCATTGAACGAGCGTGACCTTCAGTTACTGAAGTTCGCTGATATTTTCGAAAATGAGTTCTTGCGACAGAGCCGTGACGAAGATCGTTCAATCGGTGAAGGAACTCTTGACCTTGCATGGAATCTNCTAACCAACATCGATACGAAGTATCTCGTTCGATTAGACCAGAAGTGGATTGACAAGTATCACCCAACCGAAAAGAAGGAGTGAAACTCTCGAATAACNAGTCGNTGAGGAGGTAAAAAAATGGCATTGGACATTAAACCAACCAGGTCCGAGCTAATCAACCTCAAGCGACGCATCAAGCAGACGTCAAGTGGATACAATCTACTCAAGATGAAGCGGGATGGTCTATTCCACGAGTTCCGAACTTTGTTATCTGAAATGATTAGTGCAAGAGAGGAACTCGTTGGCACATATCGAGAAGCGGTAGAAGCCATCAATTTGGCCAGCGCTATCGAAGGNGGATTGGTTGTAAAGAGTGCAGCGATTGCTAACTCGGCNTCACCGGAAGTTGAAGTTAGTCGCCGNAACATCATGGGTGTTGTAGTTCCTCANGTAGAGGGGCAGAATCTAACTTCTACAATTGAAGAGCGTGGAACTGGTCTAATCGGTGGTTCTCCGTACATAGATGAGGCCGCAGACTCCTATTCTTCGTTAATTGCAAAGATAGTCAAAGCCGCAGAAATGGAAGCTACTCTGAAGCGACTCCTTGAAGAAATCGAAGCAACCAAGCGCCGTGTTAACGCGCTTGAGTTCAAGGTTATTCCAGAGATGAAAGAAGCTCAAACATTTATCCAACTTCGATTGGAAGAAATGGAGCGTGAAGAGACCTTCCGCTTGAAGCGATTCAAGAACAAGTAAGTCAACCTCGATTACGCGGTTTGATAGGTGGGTGCATGAGTTCGCAACCACCGAAGGTGGTTGCGTAGTATGTCCGAAGCCGAGCCAATCATACTAGATCACTCGGCTTGGAACCAGCAAGAGTTGTTGCTCCACATCATTCAACGATACTTCGATTTAGGCAATGAAGCAATGGCGGGGCAGGCTTGGGAAGTCAGAGCAAAAAGCGGAAGGAGTGAATCTGAGGCGTTAATTCAGCTCAATGAAGAACTCGAGCCATTGGGTTACCTTTCGATGCTAGACAGGGGTAACCCTCCAATTCTCAGCGTGGCTCATTATCCAGCCGGTCAACAAGTCATTGCCAATTGGCAGTTGTCAGTTGTTTGGCTAATGATGGCTGGCTTCCTTACTATGATTGGTAGCGCGTGGTTGATGCAGTTCGATTCAAGCGCCACTGCCTTCGATTCAGATATATTGGAAGAATCTCTGATTTTCTTAGCAATTCCAATGATGCTAATTTTGGGTTTGGCCAGCGAAGTTCGCAGAAGGATTGCCCTACATTATGGTGTCAAAATAGGCCATGTCGTACCAATTGCATTCCCTATAATGGCTGTCAGTTGGCCTTTTGGTCTAGCTGGTGTGTTGAGTCAACACAGAGCCGATCTAATTCCAATTCCTAACCGAAGGGCTCTTGCAATAATCGAATCAACCGTTCCAATCATCTTGTTCCTTGGAGGTAGTTTACTGACAATTGTCGGCTTACATTTGACTCCACTTGAACCACCTGAATTATCTTCTTCACCTATTGGTTTTCAAAATAATATTCTAATTTCAATCCTTACTTTAGATTGGCTGGGTGATGATTTGCTCATTAAATTACAGTGGATACATCTAACTGGTCTTGCTGGAATTGGATTGACTCTAATCGGTTGGACCCTATTGCTGCCAATTCCTGGGTTCCCAGGTGGCCGATTATTACACGCTTTAATCGGACCAGCAGAGATGTCTGATTCCAATCGCCAAACAGGCTTCTTCATCTTGATGCTTGGTGCAATGGTGATGGTCTTTGCAAACACCGATTATATGCCATGGTTGTTGATTGCAGCATTAGCAGCAATGCGTCGTTTTAGTCCGGAAAATACGCCACCACCTCTGGTCGTCGATGAATCAATTGTGCCCACAAACAAGGAACGTAGTAGGTTCGCTACGCTTCTAGTATTCCTTCTGATCATGGGGTTCCCTGGATTGAATCCATCATTCTCGATAAACCAGTGGGATGAGGGCTTGGACTACTCAGGATGGGTTGATGAAATCGAGCTCGAAGTCTCAGAAACATACAATCTAACTCTAGACTTAACTCCTGAAGGAATCAATCCAGTTTCCGGATGGATACAAATTAGAGTCGAAGGTGAAAACTCGCAATTATGGGACATCAGCTCTTCTCAGTTTAACGAAAATAAAATCTACAGATTTGATGGAGTAACTCAGAACTCTCCCGATGCATTAAGCATGACAATTATACCGATGGACATTGCTCAAAATGATACAGCTCTTATTCCTAATGCTTCGATGTGGTTGAGAATTCTAGTCGATGTAGACGGCCATGTGGAAGAGCATCTAACTGTTCTAAGGTACCTAGAGAAGACTTCGCCAATAGATCCACTATGGTTACTAATAGAAGATACCGTGACCCCAAGAATTTGTATGAGTATTCAGAAGGTTGATGATAGACCTGCATTCTTATCCCTATCAAATCCATTTTGGGAGTTCGAGAACCAGACTAACCTCTCTCAAGCAGGTCTTCACGACGTTTGTCTACGCGGTTACGAAGGCGCATTACAATCGTCACAATCCAAAGATGAATTTAGGCGAATTATAGGTCCAGAATTGACATTGAATTTTGAAGATGGTGAACAAATTATCTGGTTGTTAGCAGTGAATGGGACTGAACCTAAATTACAGATTTCTGATGCAGGCTGGCAAATACCCGAATGGGATTGGTTTTCTCATGACCGCAATTACACTATCACTTACGCCAGTGAGGGGAGTGCATTTTGCCCTTCATCCGAAATAATGCCAGAGATGGAAATCGGAAATGCTTGGAATTGGACTTTTACCGACCGTTCTTCAATTAGAATTCCAGCCGGTCAATTGGGCTTTGGTACTCTATTCTTCGACTCCAATGGTTGGCTGGCCTTTTGTGAAGAAGGAATTATGCTACGTTCGTATATGATCGTTGAAGGAGATGATGTTGTATTAATTGAAGGAGATATAGGACAGAATTTGTCTTCTGACGATAACTACTACAAAATTTCCAATCGAATGAATAAGACGCTCCCCATTACTGTAAGTTGGACTGGAGATTCTCCTGAAGCCGATGTTTGGAGTGTCTCAATTCAGGATGAAATAGCTCCATACTCAGAGTCGATGATGATTCTAGAGGAAGCAGGTACAACCTCTCTGTATCGTTCTGTTTGGGTGACAGTGGTTGATGGTGAAATCACAGTCAATCTTGCAGCTCGTTGCCCGGTTGATGGGTGTGAGTAGATGAGAATCGCCATTCTTGGTGTCGGTTCTATCGGTGGAGTAGTTCTCGGCGCACTTTCCGATACCGATGCAGACCTCGTTGCAGTTTCCCGTGGTCAAGCAGCGAGCAATCTGGAAATGGTTGGTCTGATTTTACATACTCCTGAGGGGTCAATTGAGATGATTCCGCCAGACAGATTTACTGTTGTGGATAGTCAAGAGGGGCCAATTTCCGAACAAATTAGAGGTACTTGCGATGTAGCGATCATTTGTGGAAAGGCGTCATCAACACCTGTTTTAGCGCAAATTGCTGAAGAAGTACTAACTCCATCTGGGATTGCAATCAGTATACAGAATGGACTTGGTCATTCAGAGATGCTGGCTCATAGATTGGGTAGGCAGAGAGTTCTCGGCGGCTCGATTACTCATGGTGCTTGGAAGGATGGAGAATTTGGAATTCATTGGGTTGGACGAGGGGCCGTTAGAATGGGGCATCTTGATGGTGGAGATGCCTCCGACAATTCTTTTGCTTTGATTGAAGCGTTTGAGGATGCAAATCTAAACCCGATATGGTCTGATGATGTAGAAAATATTGTTTGGAGAAAGTTGTTGCTGAATGTTGCGATCAATCCCGTTTGCGCCATTGCTGGAGTTAGGAATGGAGCACTTCTGGAAATCCCTGAACTTTGGGATCAAGCAATGTCCGCTATGCTAGAAGCAGCAGCAGTGGCCAGAACCTCTGGGGTCGATTTGGGGGATGTGGATTTGCAAGAGCACCTAAGAAAAGTGGTCGAAGCAACTTCAGAAAATCGTTGCTCGATGCTACAAGATGTCATGGCGGGACGCGCCACAGAAATCGATTCTCTATGTGGCGCTGTTATAGAAAGAGGAGAATCACTTGGAATCCCCACTCCTACAAATCAATCTCTACACGCATTAATCAAAGGCATAGAACGATCAGGCGAATTCTCCTGATTACTCACAATCGATATTGTAGTGAAGTCCGACATTTTCCCTTCTTGCGATCGAGGCTTCAATAACCAGTTCAGCACAAATGATTAGATTTCGTAATTCTACCATAGCTTGGGTGGGTTTGGTAGCATGCCATTTAGGGATTACATCGGCTTTGATTTTTGCAATCTTCTCTCGTGCCCTTGCTAATCGAGCATCGCTCTTGACTAAACCAACGTCATTTGTCATCATCGTTCTGAGTGCCAATAAATCACTTTCAAGAGTTCCGTGATTCGCCAATTCCTCGAGTTCTTCACCTCTCCAGTAATTTATGTCCTCAATAATTTCAGGAAGTAATCCATCTTCTGCTCTAGAAATAATGTCGCTTGCCGCTCTTTCTGAGTATACTACTGCTTCCAATAGAGAATTGGAAGCGAGTCGGTTGGCGCCATGAAGCCCGGTTCTAGCAACTTCTCCAACACAGTATAATCCTGGCATAATTTGACTACCACTCATCGCCCTACCTTTCTCATCGACCTTAACCCCGCCAACAAGATAGTGAGCGGCAGGGCGTACGGGAATAGGATCAGGTCCCAAGTTGATTCCATATTCGGCCAATTTATTTGCGATCGTTGGAAACTCTTGTCTGACATAATCAACATCCAAGTGTTCTGTTACCAAGAGTACATGAGAGTCTCCGCTTAGTTTCAGTTCTCTATCTGTAGCTCTTGCAACTACATCTCTAGTATCTAATGATCCCTTGTCTGAATATCGGTTCATGTAGGATAATTCAGCGGGATGGTTGCCTAATTCCTTCCATTTTTGGTATTCGGAACGAGTCATCAAAATCGCCCCGTGTCCTCTCATTGCTTCTGTAATCAGAAATGGATGTTGTGAATCAACTGCTAACGCAGTAGGGTGAAATTGAATGAACTCCATGTCGCATATATCAGCACCTAACCTATGCGCCATGGCAACTCCGTCACCGGTGGAAACGGATGGATTTGTTGTAGCTAGATGTAACATTCCCGATCCACCAGATGCCAAAACAACACAACGCGATGAGAGTGTGTAGACCTTGCCATCAGGAGCTAGACACCATAGGCCAGCCACTCCTTTTTCGGGCTTATCTAAATCTCTTCGAACAAGGTCTAACACCATCCAGTCTTCTAGGATTCTTAGTCCTGAATCGTACTCATTCGCTACCCCTTCGGTTAAGGCTCGCTCGATTTCAGAACCGGTTCGGTCGCGTGAATGTAGTATTCTGCTCTCGGAGTGTCCACCTTCTTTGGCAAGGTCATACATTCCCTCCTTGCTCAGGTCGAATTGCACTCCATGTTCGACTAAATCACGAATCCGGTCAGCCGCATCATAGACAACCGAACGAACAACTGCTTCGTCAGACAAACCTCCTCCGGATGCCAGAGTATCTTGCACATGAGCTTCCAAAGCAGATTGATTTTCGACATCAAGAACTCCTGCAATTCCTCCTTGAGCCCAGTTGGTGGAAGATGTTGAGAGGCTCTTCTTTGTGACTATTGCAACTGAGAGACCAGCTCGAAAACATCGCAAGCCAAGAAACAGCCCAGCGATGCCCGAGCCGATAACAGCTACATCGACTGGCGGCAGGTCTCGGTTGGATGCATCCACTGCCATGAGTAATCCTCAAACTAACCTGCATTGAATATAACTCACTTGACAACTCTTTGGTTACTTGAAATTGTGTCTGTAAACACAGTCCAATTCACTGTGATGCCTCAACCTTCATAGTCTGTGAAGGGGGCAGGGGGGGAATGACGTCGAGGGATTTTCTTTCGTCAAATAGGTGATGGGATGCACTTACTAAGAATAGAAGTAGAGAACTTCAAGTCTTTTGGCGGTGAAATGACCATTCCTTTCGATGAGGGATTTACTGCCATAACCGGCCCAAACGGCTCCGGAAAGTCGAATTCTGGTGACGCGATCCAATTTGTTCTCGGCACTCGTTCGACAAAGGTAATGCGAGCAGATAATGTTGCGGACTTGATATTCAATGGTGGAAAGCGCGGAAAACCTGCCCGCCATATGTCTGTAACTCTCGTTTTTGCAAATAAACCCGAATTAGGTGGGCGAAGGAGGCTACGAATTGCTGAGGATGAAGTCGCTTTCACAAGGGCTGTTCGCCTGAACAGGAAGAATCAACCGGTTTCATCTTACAGGATAGGCGAACGAAGCGTCACAGCAACCGAGATGCGAAGGACTCTCGCTGAGGCTGGATTACATGGTGATGGATACAATATCGTTCTACAGGGAGATGTTACCAATCTCGCAACTATGACGGATTGGAAGAGAAGAGGGGTTTTGGAAGAGGTTGCAGGAGTGACTGCTTATGATTCTGAAATCCGCTCCGCCAATAATCAACGTAAAGTGGTTGAAAATGACATAGAGACAATCGAATTATTCGAGTCGGACCAAAAGGCCCGATTGAAAAAATTGGAAAAAGAGAGAGAACAGGCTCTCAAGTATCGTGACCTAAAGGAACAGTTGGATCAAGCTAGAATCATTTTGGCTCAGGCAAAGTATCGCAATCGAGTCGATGAGATTCGCATGCTAAATGAGGATCATGAAAAGTATCAAGAAAAGAGTAACAAGGTTCGTGAAAGCGTAAGAAGTAACGAATCACGCCTTTTGCAACTTGAAGAAGAGTTAGTCAATGTCTCTCGTGAACTCGATGATATGGCGACTGGAGAATCCAAGGCGGTCATGGATGAGATTCGAACCTTGGAGATTGAAGTCGAGACCAGCCGTGACAGAATCGGTGATCAAAAGCGGGCTTCAGAAGACGCGGTTGGAGAAATCGAGTTTTTCCAATCCGACTTAGAATCAGCCGAAGCAGCAATTTCACAATTGTTTGAGGATATAGAGGCGGCTAAACAATCCGTGATAGATGCCGACAATGCCCTCGAAGAGGCCGAAAGAGATGAGTCAGAGGCTCGTAAAGCAATAGAATCCGGCGACAAGCACTCTCGAGATCTGAATCGAGCCTTAGGGTTGGCAAATGAAGAATTATCCAAGGCTCATGGCAAAATGGCTGAAGCAAGGCTAGAATCTGATAGAGCCGAACAAGCAGCGAGAATAGCCTCTGATAATTTAGCAGATTTAGAGGAACAATACGAGGTCGTATCGCTTGAGCGAGATGATCTCGAACTAACCGGTGAAGATCTACAAGAAGAAAAACCGGTCGAAGATAGAGAATCATTGGCAGTTAAATTAACACAATTGCAGAAACAAGAATCAGCGCTACGCGGCGATCGTGATAGTGCAGAGGAACAGTTGAGAGGTGCCAATAGAGCACTCGATCGCGCTCGTGCCGCACAAGAAGCAAGAGCATCGAAACCAGGTTCTGCGGTGACTTTGCGCGCATTGTCTAAACTCAGAGAGAGTGGAGAAATCAAGGGGATACTTGGTTCACTTGGAGAATTAACCTCGCCAAAGGATGATTCGCACGAAGAGGCACTAGCCTTTGCACTCGGCGGAGGTATGAATTCAATCGTTGTTAGCGACGATGAGGTTGCAGCAAGTTGTATCAAGTGGCTTGGAGCAAATGGTGGTGGAAGAGCAACATTCCTGCCACTCAACAAAATCAGCGCATCTCGCGCTCAGGGTAGAGCTCTAATGGTTGCTAGAAACCCTGGAATCATAGGCTTCGCTCATGATTTATTGGATTATGATGAAGGAATCGAAACCGCTGTACGCTTCGCCTGCAGAAATACACTGATTGTACAATCGATGGATGTTGCACGCCGCAACATGGGAGGGGTTCGAATGGTAACTCTTGATGGCTCGATTGTCGAAGCCACTGGCGCTATGACTGGCGGCTCTTCTGCAAAGGGCTCCCGGCCATCATTTGGTGGCGCAGGAGCGGCTGGAGCCGGAATGGAGAAACTTGAATCCGCAGTAAATAGAGCCAATCTCAGATACTCAACAGTAGAGGCCGCTCTCAAAGAAATCAGAGACAATATGAACGATGTCCGTAATCAAATCCACGGTCTAGATGATAGCGACCACTCTGTAAGGGTNAGGAATTGGAAAGCCGATGTTAAGATTGCACAGAAGCAAGTAGATGANGTCTCAAAGAAGGTTGTTGATGCTCGCAAGGAACATGACAGATTGGAGACGGCTAGCCAGAAAGCAGTTCAGGCGGCTGCTGATGCTGAAAGAGAGCATGAAGCGGCTCTGGATNCTCGTCGATTAGCAGCCGAAGCNTTGCAAAATCATACTCCCGATCATCTTTCACAAATTCTTCGCAGCGCTCAGGATACACGGACCGAGGCCGAACGCACCAAGTTGAGAGCCGAGTCTGATATTTTGACAGGNGGCGAGAAACTCAAGGTTCTAGAGGATAGAAAGAACGACCTAACTAGATCCGTCGAGAGACAAAACGAAATTATTGNAGAAGCCACAAGNACGATTGAGAGTCTTCAAACATTAATCGATAAGGCAGAGGAGACTCTGAAAGANCTCAAATTACAAGCTTCACANTTTAACGAAGAACACCAGNTTCTCAGCNANCGTAGGGATGAGATTGTCNACGAACGCGCCAGCCTTCGTGCTCACATTGACCAAATGCAGACTCAGCGTGANACAATCAAGTCGAGATTGGAAGGTCTCGTCGAGAGCATAAGGAACAAACAAGAGACATTGGCCGAATTACAGGAAGAGTTGGNTGAAAGTCAAATTGAGATTCCTGATTTAGATATTCAATTGCCAACTGTGGCCGAGGCGGAGAAGGGGGTGCAGGGCCTTGATCGTCGCCTCGGCCAACTCGGCGACGTNAACATGCTAGCGATAGAAGACTACGACATAACCGTAGAGAGAATCGCAGGACTCGTCGCCGATGGTAAACTCTGCAAGGAGAGACATGCGATGCTTGTCAGCCTTGCAGAACAACTTGAAGAAGAGAGAAAGACAAGACTTCTNGCAGTCTTCAANGAAGTCAACAAGAACTTCACTCGAGCCTACAAGTTGCTACAACCCGGCGGAGAAGGGGAATTGCAACTTGAGAATACCAAGAATCCATTTGAGGGTGGGCTAAGAATGGCTTGTATCCCACCAGGTAAGAGCAAGAGAACTCGCNGAAGTTTCCTCTCNGGTGGNGAGAANTCGATGGCTGCATTGGCCTTTGTTTTCGCNATCCAAGATTACGAACCAAGTCCATTTTACTACTTTGACGAAGTCGATCAAAATCTAGATCCATTTAACGCAGAGCGCATTGCTACACTCTGTAGGATACGCAGCACTCACGCTCAATTCATCATGGTGACACTGAGGAAGGTCAGCCTAACTCTTGCCGATCACCACATTGGAATAACTCATGCAGGAGACGGACGCAGTCGCAGAATTGCAGACTTCGACAGAGCAGCAGCAATCGAGCTCGGTGAAGAGTTTGAAGCGGAGCAAGAGGCGCTGAAAGAAGCACAGAGNGCAAAGGAAGGCATGACAGATNTGCCTACTGCTGAGACNATGCCAAAGGTGCCAGAGCCAATGGAACGNCCNTTGAGTCTTGGTGGCCTGGCAGATAGGGCTGGTGTCGAAGTTACAGATGAANCTGAAGAAGGCGACCCTGAATCTAACGAATCAACAATGACTTCTCTCAAGGAAAGAACCGANGAGTGGANCGAAGATATCGCTGAGAAGGAAGCAGCNATTCCTGCTCCAGAAGAGGACGAAGAAGAGATTGACAGNGAGGCGNTTGTCGAGCAGGAGTTGGAGAGAGAAGAATGACAGTCTTCGATGCCACTGCTATGAGGGACGATATCGTCGCAAGATTACTGCAAGGCGAAGAAGATCTCGAAACCAGTCGNTATCTTGATCGGTTGGTTGAGTTGGCGGCTCTAGAGGAAGCCGAACATCAATTCCTAATCGACCCTTTCGACCGTTCAGTCGCTTTGGTATTCCAATTATTCAGATCTAAGGATCTAGACCCTTGGGATGTAGATCTTACTAGTTTCCTAGAGATGTTTGATGAGCGAATCAAAACTGCTGATAATATCGATTTACCAACCTGTGGCCGACTTATTCGTATGGCTTGGCAGATTCTAAGGGGGCAATCATCCACACTAATCGAAAGACAAGATCGAGCATGGGATGAACTTGAGGAAGAATTCCTAGACTTTGATGTCAGTGGCTGGGAGACAGAATTCTCTGAGGATGATTACAACTTCTCTGTTGGTGTAATGACAGGGGCTGCGGACAATGTACTTCCATCGATGTTTGAAGGTAGAATCCATCGAGAAGAAAGCCGCCCTGTAACTCTGGGTGAATTACTAATGGGATTACAGAGCGCCAAACAAATCTCAGAGGATTTGAAACTTAGAGAACAAATCGCCAAAGAGAGAAGAGAAGCTCATGCAAAGGCGAGGGCTAGATTCTCCGGTAGTCTTCACATCGAAGATTTGGAAGCAGACCTTAAGCGAACTTGGAATGCTCTTAGAGACAGGTCCGATGAAGGCGATATGGCGGTCGACCTGAAGGATATTGCAACCTACCTTAGAGATAGATCAGTAGAAGGTGGTTTGGAGTTTGATGAAGCGGAAGCAGAAGCTCAGGTAACTGCATTGGTCTCGGCATTATTCCTAACTCACAGAGGTTATGCAGATTTAACCCAAAAAGCAGGTCGTGATGGATTGATTTCTATCAAGGACTTACATCCTGATTACGATGATTTTGATGTGCTAACAGAGAAGATTAACCCCAAGCCAGAAATGGAGGTAGAAATGGATGTCTGATTCTGTCGAGTTATCGACTATTCTTGAAGCGATTTTGTTCAGCGCCGGTCGCTCGATGACGGTTGACGAATTAATGGAGCAAACCAGTAAAACTCGTACAGAGGTTTCCGGTGCATTGGAAAACCTACGTGCTACAATCAAGCGCCGTAGAGATTCAGCTTTGCAATTAACCGAAGTCGCTGGCAGATGGATTTTCGAAGTTAGACCTACACTTTCCTCTCATCTTCCAGCATCGGTCAGGCCAGATGTTCCAGCTAGATTATTACCAGCAGCTGCACTAATTGCATACCATCAACCGATGAAGCAGGCGCAACTGGTCGATATGATTGGACCCAAGGCCTACGACCGAGTTAGGGAATTGTCCGGATTAGGGTTCATCGATAGGCGAAGAGATGGATTGACTCGTCGATTAACAACCACTCGCAGATTTGCAGAATACTTTGGATGTCCTGAAGTTGAATACCAGAAGGTAAGAGAGTGGTTTAGGGCAGAAGCAGGNAAGGCNGGNCTNACNAGTGCACAGTTGGCCGCCTCACTTTCTGATGAACAGATGACTATCGAAGAATTCTCCGAAGCACCATCAGAAGAGGCTCTAGCAATGGAAGCGGCTCAAGGCGACGAGTGATTACTCGCCACGAACCTGTTGCAATGCGGANTCAACNGCNGCCATGGTGATTCTTTCACCACTTTCCCTGACGATAGCGGCTACAGGNTCAATTTCATCAGGAGATGCGCCGGCACTNGCAATCATGTTGCGTAAGTGCAGTTTCATGTGACCCGCTTGTATGCCTACTGTTGCAAGGGCNCGTAGGGCTCCAAGGTTTTGTGCAAGGCCGGCAGCAGCCATTACTTTCGCCAAATCATCGGCGGAGTTGATTCCTAGGAGTGCTACGTTTGCTTGAGCACCAGGGTGGATTGTGATTGCCCCTCCAACTAATCCAACAGCCATAGGGATCTCAATCGAGCCGAGTAAGTTTCCATCAGCGTCCTTCTCCCAATGTGTCATTGATCCATATCGACGCTCGTGTGATGCGTAGGAGTGGGCGCCAGATTCAACAGCTCTCCAATCTTGACCACATGCAATTGCAATAGGTGAGATTGCATTCATTATTCCCTTATTGTGTGTAGTTGCACGGAATGGATCTGCTGCAGCGAAATGGTAGGCTTGCAATACTCCATCGATCACTTCTGCACCTCGAACTGGGTCATCGCCGGTATCGGACATCTCTTCTGGGGTGAATGTAGCACTAACTCTGGCCAACCTGTGAACTGCTAGATTGCTGATTATTCTAAGAATTACAGTTCCTCCCGAGATGCTCTCTACTCTTGGAGCAATAGTTTCTGCCATTGTATTGACTGCATTTGCTCCCATAGCATCTCGACAGTCTACTAGAATGTGGACGATTATCATAGGTCCTGAATCAGTGTCGATTATTCTTGCTTCAACATCTCTGCACCCGCCTCCAAATTTCACTAGAATTGGATCGACTTCGTTGCAGGATTCTATCAATTCATCTTTAGCGGCAAGGATAGCATCTCGAGATGCCTCTGGATCTTCACACCCAACTACTTGGATTTGTCCAATCATAACTGGGTCTGTATTGTTCGACACGAAGCCCCCATTCTTCTGACATCTCTTAGCCATGTTTGAAGCGGCTGCGACAACACTTGCTTCCTCGACTACAAAGGGTATGACATAGTGGTCCCCATCGATAATGAAGTTAGTCGCAACGCCAATCGGTAGTGAGTATCTGCCAATTACATTCTCAATCATTCTGTCAGCAGTACCCTCGTCTAGTTCAGCATCAGCCCAAGCCTGGACTTGTTCGTCACTGAGGCCAGCAAGCTCTGCGAGCATGGCTCTTCGTTCTGGTACTGATAGTTTGTAGAATCCACTCAATCGGCTGTTGTCAACAGGCATTGTTTCACCAAACCTCGCGACAACCTTCCGGTTCTAAGCACTTCGTGGTGTTTAATCCCAAATAGCCTATTTTGAACCACGGTGAATTCTTTGCCAAGAATGCTGATAATCACCATGTTTAACCTCCTTAGGTCAGGGAAAATAGTTCAATTTCACCCTAAAAAAGCGTTAATATAGCCGTTAACGCATTGTTAACGCATTAAAGAAGCGTTAGTAAAGCGTTAATGGCGATGTCTATTAATCGATTAACTGCAAGGCTATAATGTGAATTAGAAATTTGAAGAAAGGAGATAATACGTTAATTTTCGGTCTGTGAAGCGTGAGAATGCGTGAATATTATGTACCCATAGGTTCGCGTGCGCGATAATGGCAGAGGGCCCTGCGTCGATACTCGATTTGCCTCCATTACGAGGCAACCCCTTCGACCTCAGACCAATCGAAGCAAATCGCGCTGAGTACCTAGTGGGACGAGATGGATTACTGGCAGAATGCCGTGAGCACCTAATCTCCCAAACCCCACGTTTGTTACTATTGGTGGGAGATCGTGGATCGGGTAGGACGTCATTTCTCAACACCCTTGCCTCGACAACATCACGCCGTCCATTCATAGGACAATTTTGGCCAGAAGCCGATGACCCTGTTCAGGGAATAATCCATGAGTTGTCGGTATATCTTGGAGGCTTTGATATTCCACCTTCTATTCAACAGGTCTCCGACAACATGGTCGAGATTCTAGACAAAGAGACAGGTACGTTACCTCTTATCGCATTCGATTATCCTGCTAATGTAGACTTGAACCATATGCTATCTAGGTTGTCTCCATTACTACAGAGACTTCGAGCACTTGTGGTGGTTGCAGTAACCCCTTCTCAATTAGCAGGTTTAGATGAAGGGGTATTGGGTATTTTCGATGAACCTCATCATTTAGAAAATTTAAACGAAAAACAAATCCAAGTTCTAAGTAACCGTAGAATCTCTCGGGCGGCCAATCAAAAGTGGAATATCAGGCCGAGTCTTCTAACTGCAATTCAGCAACATACAGATGGTAATCCGCGTAGGATAATTCGTCTATTACGGGATCTAATCGATGAAAGACATAATCCAGCAGAAGGAGGTGTTCTAGATCGATTAACCACCTGGAGAGCTCCACCAGTTCAATCAGAACCTACNATTTTCGAAGAAGTCGAGATAGAACCAGAATTAGAAGAACCAACTGAAATGTTTGAAGAGGAAGAACTAGAGTTAGTGGAAGATACTTCCCCAATAGATGATTTTGAAATGGAAGAAGAAGATGAGCCCGCAGACCTCTGGGATGATGACGAAGAAGATTCATGGAATGATGAATTCGAAGCACCCGATGAAATTTGGAACACTCCGGAGGAGCCTGAACCTCCAGATGTCGAAGAGGAACGATTGCATAAAGCCGAACAAATCCCTGAACCTGAACCAACTGAACCCGAACCTAGTGAATTATACCAGAGAGCAGATGATGAGTCCGGATTCTATTTCGTTGAGGAAGGAACTGAGCCACCTGAATTACCCGAATATAGGAAACCCAAGGGAAACTTTGGACGCTTACTAGGACGCACACAACAAGCCAACGATAGGATGCCTACAACAGGCGATGATACACCGATTCAAGTCGCTGAGCCACACAAGAGTTTGGTGCCAAAGACTCCGGTAAGNGAAATGCCNCCNGCAAGTGTNGAGGATGAACATTCTACNGCAAGAATCGATACCTCNGTTCAATCAGGTGCTGAAGAGTCGGTTTTCCATGACGATCAGTCAGTTTGGATAGTCGATCAAGATTCCAAATCTACCCTACCTGATGATCCTAGAGTATTCCAACCGATTGTTCCAGAGCCAGAACCAATCGTGGAAGAAATTGAAACGGAATGGTTCGTAGACGACGGCCCTGCTGAAGAAATGCCTGAAGAAATTCATGTGGAAATTCCCGAACCGATTCCTGAACCTATTNTTGAGCCNGANCCAANTCAAGTTAGTATCCCTGCAATTCCTGTTACTCCGCCACCACCTCNGGTNCCAATTCCTCCTCAAACACCNGTGCAAGTACCGGTACAAGTTCCNGTCTCATTAGGTCCAACTTGGGANCCAGATTTNCCATTCAATCCAATCGTATTGCAAACNCTAACCGAGGCCGAGCGAATGATAGTCGAGGCTTCGTCAACGCGTGAAGTCTCTCCTTCGGATGACGAATTACAAGCTCGCTTAGAAGTCGGTCGCTCCCGTCTCTCGCAGATTTACAATGGAATGCGACGCAAAGGTCTACTGTCAGTTAGGAAGCAAGGCAGAACTCGATACTTCAAACTCAGCGAGGCTGCAAATCAGCACTTGCGCGGAGCACCGCAGGAGGCAGCATGATGTCAGACGATGGTTCTATTGTAACGAAAGAAAAAGTCGAGAAATATCTCGCATTAACTGCAGAAGCTCGAGCAAAAGCAACACCAATTGCAGCGTCTGAAGAAGATATGGCAAGACTCGATTCTATGATGAGGATGTGTGATGACTACCAGGCAGATGCCAAGCATTTCCTAGAGCAGGGAGACTTGGTCAGAGCTTTTGGTGCAATTAATTACGCACATGCTTGGATAGATGCTGCTGTGAGAATTGGCTTGATGGATGGGCATGGTGATGATCGCCTCTTCACCCTGCCTTAACCACCAACAATTATTGCCCCAACTATTCTTTGAGGGGATATGGAAGGGTGCTTGAACGACTTTCCGAATCAACTCGAACCCAGTTTTTCATGTCTTCAAGACTCCATGTCGGCAGGACCTGCATCTGGGATACTAATTTTGATACTTGGAATCCCATTGATTGGTGTAGTCAAGAGATATTTACGAAGGCTGCTCGACAAAACAGAATTTGACGAGGGTCTGGAAAATTTCCTTTTCAGAATCGTCAATGTTGTACTATGGGCGGTTGTAGTACTTACAGCAGCAGACGAATTTGGGATAAATGTAACAGGTTTAGTAGTCGGATTAGGGTTTGTAGGATTAGCAGTAGCCTTTGCAGCACAAGATACGGTTGAGAATGTAATCGCAGGTATCTTCATCATAATTGACCGACCATTCAGAGAGGGCGAGCGAATTTTGCTTCCCAAGAGTTTAGGTGGAAACTACGCAAAATGGGGGGATGTAAGTTACATCGGTTTGAGGACCACAAGAGTAAGATCAACCGATGGAGTTCTTTTGACGATTCCAAACAAGATTCTGACAAAAGATGCAGTTGCAAATTTCAGCCACAGCTCAGATATGGAACTCAGGGTAAGAATCAGACTTGGACTTACTGCAACTTGGGCGAACGTCACAAAGGCGGAAGAGATTGTACAAGATATCGCAGATAATCATCCAGAAATCGTTAGCAAACCAAAACCACCAGAGGTTGTTTTGAGAGGATTCGGAGATCAAGAAATAATCATGGAAATACGTTATTATGTCGACAATGCAAAGAAAATGAGACCTTCGAAATCATTCTTTGTTACTGAGATATTGAGAAGATTCGAGGAAGATGGAGTGACCTTAGCATTCCCTGTTCGAGTCAATATGAATAGTGATGTGAATCTAGAAGATCTTGGATTCTAGTACAAATCAAAGGGTAGCCCTTGAAACGAATAACTGTTCAACTAGAACCGCCCCCGAATATACTATGGCATCGGGTAAGGCGAAGGTACTCATCCATTCTCAGGGTGAATCAGAGGCCTCCCTAAGAGAGGCGATTGAGCACTATCGCCCCCAGTTTGTTTTTTTGATTAGCAATGAAAGTAGTACAGGAGCCAAAGTTGTTCTGAAACACCTTCAGGATAAAGAAACGAAGCACCTCGGTGAATGGGTTAAGGATATTGAACACGTGGAGATGATTCTCATCAAGGATGCGTGGTCAGATGAAACAGTCATCCAAATGTTTGATGCCTTTGATCAGGCCAAGAAAAGAGCAAATGAGTTGGCTGATGGACGTGACCTTGAATTCTATTCAGGTGTTGCTGGTGGAACAAAACTGATGGTCATCGGATCAGCACTGGCTGCAATCAATGGTGGTATTTCCACTTACTATGTCAATAAGGAAATGCCAGGTCAATCGAGTAAACTGTTGTTCGAAATTGGTTTCATGAATCAACTGATGGAGAGCTTAAATTGGTTGAAACATGGCCAGTACAAAGAAAGAAACAATCTTCGCTATCTCGCTGAAATTGTAAGGAGGGAGGACTCGGGTGAAATTTGTACCACTTCGGAAATGGAACAAACCCTCCCATTCACAGGTAGAGCAATCACCTCTGCAGTGAGAACTCTAGAAAACAAAGGCCTAGTTGAGATTGAAGGAGAGCGCCCTCAGTTCTATTCATCAACAGTACTTGGTCGATATGTCTTGAGCATGTTTGGTGACGAAAACCACTCAGATTCTAAACGAAGTGAATGACTTCCGATAGGCCCATTTGGAAGCGATTAACGCT
>NYXO01000019.1 GCA_002685415.1 Methanobacteriota archaeon | reverse complement strand
TAATGCCTGTGAGGAAGCGGCTAACGCATTCCTACCTATCGTGTATCAATGATTGAGAATATCATTGTACACCTAGGTGCAAACCAACCTTGTCATCCGCGAGGTCTCTGACTTTGTTGAGGAAAGGCTCTGCTACATACCAAGCAGTAAAGCCGGCTAACAAGCCGGTGAACAAGTCCCAAATGTAATGCTGCTTGGTTGTTAGAATGCTGATTGAAAGCAATACAAACTCTACCCAAAGGATAGTCAGGAAGAGTTTGCGAGCTGTTGATTCGGAGTAAGATGCTTGTACCCACCTAGTAATTGCTCGGGCTAGAAAATAGGAATGAGCGATGTGTAAACTCGGCCAAGCATTCCATGGATTATCCATGAAATGCATTGATTCGAATAACGCAACTTCCCATCCAGCGAGTGAATCAAAATCGATTTGATCTCTCATATCAATCTCTGCGGGAAGTGTGATGAAAATAACCGAACAGAGAAGTGTGACTATGGATAACATCTGCACTCCAGAAATCAATTCCAACCTGTGTCGGTCATCCATCGGATTAGTCAACAATGTCGCAGGGTAGAATAAGTAGAGAGCCATATATGGTGCAATCATCCACCCGATTACTGGAATTTGACGATCTAGGGCGATTTCGGGATCCCAAACTGTGGTAGCGAATGTCTCGGCCCAAATGTTTGTTCCAAAGTATGGAACTGCGACCGCGACTACACCGAAAATCAAAACCATGACTCGGAAAAGATGACCACCTAGAGCCTCTCTATGCTTCCAAGGGATTACCCAAACATATGGCCAAGGTGTAAGTAGCCTATCCCAAAGAGTCCATGCACGACCTGATTGCACGAACGGACAAGGCGAAGAGTAGTCCTTGAAAGGCTCGGGAGAAGGTTTTGGAAACCAAAAAGAGACATTATCCTAATTTCGCTGAACACTCTTTGCACTTCTTCCAATCAATTTCTACATCTGCACCGCACTCAGGACAGAGGCCTGGGATGAATACCTTGACCGGGATCTGGCAGGTATTATCGGCAGGTAGATTTGTAGGTTCTTTCACAATAATCACTCATCAGGCATCAGCAAGGAGCCAACAATTGTAACTATTGTAGAGCCTATTACTGCTGACAGGAATACTTCGAGATTCGCTAAGCCGAATTCATTTGTTGGTGAGAAAATATACTCTATTCCGCCCCTCAAATCTCCAGTAACTGCACCATATGCAACCACTGATAGTAGTCCGCTGAATGCACCTAAGAGTGCCCCTTGGGAAGATATCCGATTCCAGAGTGTGAGAAGCACAGGCATTACCGTAGCAGCAGCCAGCAAGTCGGCGAAGAGGAATATTTGGAATACACCCCCTGCATCCAAAGCAGATATTCCAATGAGAGGGATGGTGAAGGGAAGCTTAGGTCCGGTCGCCAGATAAATTGCTACTGGAATCATGGCGACTGTTAGGTATCGTGCATTCTGAATATCCATCTTGCTATCGCTTAGATCTCTGGAAATTGATGCCACAACAGCATTCTGTAGAGTGTCGACGCTGGAGCAAGCTAGGGCTATTGCGAGGACAATGAAAGCGGCTACAAATAACACACCTGCATCATCTATCAAGTAGAAGAATGCAGATGAAGGGTCATCCACAGCACCTTGTCCAGCAACTACAGTACCTAGAACACCCATAACGAAGACTAGGGGCAAGACAAGCCCCGCAGCCAGCCAAGCACCCTTTGTCAAAGCTTTATCTGACTCTGATGCCCATGCCCGCTGCCAGTTTCCTTGTGAGAACATCTCGGCTGCTGTGATTGCCACAACCAATGCCAAACCTGACTTGAAAGAGTCCATGTATGACATGGATCCAATGCTCCATAAATCCTCAGTATTCTCAGCCTTAGCATCGGAGATAAGGCCGGAAATGTCCCCTCCGAAGAGAGTCAACAACAGAGCAATGACTAGGAATAAAATGGTCCATGCCTGAATGCGGTCAGTTGCAAGAGATGCGGGAAGTCCCCCTTGAGTGATGTATGCTGCAGTTACAATCCCTACCAAGAACATTGGAACGAGAGGTTCAGCATCAGACAACGTTTCAGTGGCCTTTCCGATTGCCGTAAATTCGGCAAACAAAAAGGTGAACATGTAGAGTACTGAAATTAACCCCACATAGATCTGCATTGGCCTTCCTAGACGTATTCTAACGTAATCAGCAAGAGTGACTCCGGTTGGTAGACGGTCCCTAATTTGTGGTCCTACATAGGCGAGGAGTATGAATGGAGTAGCGGCCGAGACTGCGTAACCGACTACGTCCCAAAATCCTCCATAGTAACCGACCTCTGAAGGTCCAAAGAGAATCCAAATCCCCATCCCAGAGGCAAAAAGGCTCAGCCCTATTCTGAGCCAATCCTGCGAACCTCGAGCAGAGAGGTAATCGTCTGCTTCAATTTCCTTAGCATTCGATGCTTGGTATCCGATATAACCGAAGACACCTAGCGTTGCAATCATCAATCCGTATGCGATATTTGTATCCATTTTCTATCCCTCCGCTGGCATTACCCAGATCAGGTCAAAGGGTCGTCGCCCGAAAGCGACCTCTCAGCACTAAGCTCCCCTGAATTTNCCTGAAGAAGGAAGATAATCAAACTTGGGATTATTCATCGGCGCCCATGAATGGATATGTCCAATCTTGCGGTATGTCCAGTGTGCGCTTTACTGAACGAGGTGAAATCCATCTGAGTAGATTGAGTGGACCACCTGCCTTGTCGTTCGTTCCGCTTGCACGTGCACCACCAAATGGTTGCTGAGCAACCACTGCGCCAGTTGGCTTATCGTTAATGTAAAAATTACCGGCTGTGAATCTTAGAGCATTGTATGCCTTCTGAATATTCTCTTCCGAACTTGAGAATATACTTCCAGTTAGGGCATAGGGAGATGCTTCATCACACATTGTAAGAACTTCGTCAAAGTCTGAATCATCATAGACATAAACGGTTAGAACTGGCCCGAATATTTCCTCAACCATACTCTCACTAGTTGGATTAGTAGTTTCAATTATTGTCGGCTCGATGAACCAACCTGTTGAATCATCATAACCTCCACCACAGATTACTGAGCAGGTAGCTCTTGAGTTTGCTCGATCAATATAACCTGAGATTTTGTCGAAGGCGCGCTGATCGATTACAGCGGTCATGAAGTTTGTAAAATCCCGAGCATCGCCCATCTTGATTTTGGATATCTCTGATACAAGGTCGTCTCTGATTGCATTCCAGACAGACCTTGGCACATAGGCGCGGCTGGCGGCAGAACACTTCTGCCCCTGATACTCGAAGGCACCGCGCAATAATGCAACCAGTAGACCTTGACGGTCGCAGTCTGGATGAGCGACGACGAAATCCTTACCGCCTGTTTCCCCAACAATTCGCGGGTAAGAGCGAAGGTTAGAGAGTGCTAATCCAATTTCTTGCCACAATCCTTGGAATACCGCGGTTGAGCCGGTGAAGTGTAATCCGGCAAAGTCTGGATTAGCCAAAGCGACCTCAGTAATTTCTGCACCTGAGCCTGGAAGGAAGTTGATTACTCCCGGAGGCAATCCTGCTTCCATCATCAATTGCATCAAGACATAATTGGAATGGTAGGAATTACGGCTTGGCTTCCAAAGACCCGTACAACCAACGATTGCTGGAGCGCTTGGTAGATTTGCAGCGATACTAGTGAAGTTGAATGGAGTAATCGAAAGGACAAATCCTTCCAAAGGTCGAATCTCGGTTGAATTCTGAACTCCGTCTGGAGAAACTAGCGGTTGGAAGTCATCATGGAATCCTCGGGCATAGTGGCAATTGAATCTCCAGAAATCTATCAATTCACAAGCAGAGTCTATCTCAGCTTGAAATGCTGTCTTGGATTGGTTAAGCATTGTTGCAGCATTGACACGCATTCTCCAATCTCCAGCCAGTAAGTCTGCACAGCGCTCGAATATGGCGCATCTTCCCTCCAGCCCTAAGTCAATCCAATCTTGCTGGGCGTTAACTGCCGCCTCGCAAGCGGCTTCCATTTCTGCCTTACCGGCGAGGTGAACATTTGCCAGTACGTGACCATGGTTGTGAGGTATCACTTGTGTAGTCGTGGTACCTGTGAAAACTTCTTCTCCATTGATTATGCACGGGATTTCAATTACCTCTCCCATCTGACGATCCATCTCTGCTTGTAGGTCCGCTCTCTCTTGACTTCCCGGGGCAAACCCTAGGATTGGCTCATTGTTTGGTTGAGGCATGTTACCAGCCTCTGCAAATTCTACCTAACATTGTTGCGATTGAATATTCAGAAAAATTATGTCACTAAGACCATTCATCCATGTCATCCTTCTTGGCCTTCTTCCATTCTCTGTAATGAGCCTTACAGACTGAAACTCGCCTTGATTGTCCCTCTAGGCCGTCTTCACCCCAAACATCGGCAGCGCGGTCGAAAGCGATTCGTCGGCCTCCAATCTTTTTGTCGGCGAAGTTTTCACAGCCGGCTACATCACAACGGACTTGCCCCTCGAATTCCTCTTTCTTGCCCTTACCAGTTCGACCGGCAGCAGCATCCGCTGCAGCACGCTTCTTTCGAGCCTTGGACTTGAATCCCATGAAATACCCCGATATTATCCACNATTAGAAGGTTGCCTCTTCCCATTCGATATCGAAGGGNCCTCCAANCTTTGCAATTGAAGCCCGCCTGTCTGGACCAACACCAACTGAGACAACAGGAATTCCGCTTAAAACCTCGATTCTATCTACGATATTTCTAACCTCATCCGGCATTGCATCATATCCTGTACCATCTTTTCGACTACTCTCTGCCATACTAATCCAGTCTTCATCGGCTAATGCAGGGAAGCCAGGGTGTGTTTCGTAAATCGCGATACATCGTTCAACATCTGAAGCGCGAGTTGGGAAGTGCGTAATCGGTTTTCCATCCAATTCGTATCCAATACAAATCTTGATCTGGTCTAAACCACCTAAGACATCTAATTTCGTCACNACCAAGCCAGTATATCCGCTAACTCTGTGCGCATCTTTGAGTGCTACAATATCTAGCCATCCTGTCCTTCTTGGACGTCCGGTGGTAGTTCCAAACTCATGACCTACTTGGGCCATATGTTGACCTGGACCCTCTTCAAGAGAAAGTTCACTTGGGAAAGGCCCATTTCCAACTCTTGTACAGTAGGCCTTTGTAATTCCAAAGCATTCTGTTACATGACCTGGATGAATTCCTGCACCATGNGTTGCATTTGCCCTTCCTACTACACTTGATGTGACAAACGGATAGGTGCCTTGGTCAATGTCAAGCAATGCTCCTTGCGCACCCTCTAGGAGAACAGTTTCGCCATTTCTTAGGGCCAAATCAACCATCATGCCGGTCGGTTTGATTGCATGTCCAAATCGATCTAGGATCCACTGTAATTCAGAACTCAATTCAGAAGCTGTGATTTCTTTATTGTAGCCGACTGTTTCTAACTGCTTGTTCATTCGAGCAACTGTTTCATCAATCATTTTCTGGTCTGAGAGAATTTCTTCAATATCTGTAAAGCGAATCCCCACCCTTTCAATTCGGTCTCGATAGGCCGGACCAATTCCTCTACCGGTTGTGCCAACTACCTTATCTGCACTATCGTAATATTTGTGGAAAGGAAGAATTACACTGGCTCTTTCACTGATGAATAGTCTGTCGCCTTCGGGCTTTTCTCCAGTTAGACTCTCCCAACGTGAAAGCTCCTCATCTAGCACCCAAGGGTCGATTACCATACCATCTCCTAGAACAAGATTACATTCTTTTGATGTGACCCCAGATGGTATTTGATGAAGCTTCAAAGTAGTGTCTCCAACTACTATTGTGTGGCCTGCGTTATTTCCACCTTGGAAACGAACTGCCCACGTTGACAAAGGAGCAAGTTGGTCAATTGCCTTGCCTTTGCCTTCATCGCCCCATTGGGCTCCCAGTACTACCGTCGCAGGCACCGTTATGCTGTGCTTGACGGAGGGTGTATGAAACCATTGGTCGGCCAATGACTCAAATTTNCTCGTCCTTCTTTGTTGGGAATGGATTATGAAGGNGAGTCAGGTCGGCGCGCTTGTATGGCTCAGCGCTTTCCAGAGGCAGAAGGTCGTCTGCTAAACAAGTGGATTTGCATGAAGTGTAGTGCTACTCATCGTGGCACCAAGGTTCGTGTATGCCGAAAGTGCGGTTACACAGGGCTTCGAAAGAAGGCTGCAGAGCGACGTGGTAACTGATTAGCCTATTTTCTCAGGCCTCAATGGTTTTCAATCTCCACCCTTAGGGTCACATGTGCTAAGCATCGCAATGGAAGGGTTTGCGATTAGTTTGGGACTCATAGTGGCAATTGGTGCTCAGAATGCATTTGTTTTACGCCAAGGACTAATGCGTTCACACATTTTTGTTGTCTGTTGTATTTGCGCATTTTCAGATGCTGCACTTATTGCCGCAGGAGTTCTTGGAGTTGGAGCATGGCTAGCAGAATATGAAGAAGGTGCTTTTTGGATTTCATTAGCTGCGATAGCTTTTCTCGTTGTTTATGGATTACTAAGAATTAGATCGGCAATGGACCCGCAAGGTATCGATCTGTTGGAGACTCAGGAAGAGAGGTTTTCTTCCGTTGTAATTACAACATTAGCATTTACTTGGTTAAACCCACATGTTTACCTGGACACCTTGGTTTTGTTAGGAAGTGCTTCTTCCCGGTACGATGGCCCTGAACGTGAAATTTTTGGAATTGGNGCTGCCCTNGCTTCATTCATATTTTTCTTTAGTTTAGGATATGGAGCAAGACTACTATCCCCNTTGATGGAAAATCCAAGGGCTTGGAGATATATCGATGGAGGGATTGCAATTGTTATGTTTACAATTGCCTTGGGCATTGCTTTACCAATGCTCTAAGATTGTTTCACTTCGTTAAGTAGAGCCTCTAAAGCGGTTTGAATCTGTAGACAAAGCGGACCATAGTGAATTGGTAAATTTGCATCGTTGAAAATTTCGTCTAGAATACTAGCAGTCATACCTAAACGAATATCCATTTCCTTGTCTTTGTTAAGAAGCCATTTCTCGACTGCATCTCTTGCAGAGTTACGTATGTTACGTGGAACTTGCGTGTCCTCTAACTGACCGAGGACTTGAGCAATTTGCTGAACTCGAGACTCTATGTCTGACATGTCGTGCCCCCAACGGCCCGCCCACCAGCGACTCCTGTTTAAGCGCATCCCCGTCAGCAAAGAATCATAATTCAGGAAGCAGAACACCAGGTCGCCCAAGGCATATCGGTATTTGCGGCTCCACAGCCTTCTCCTTCTGATGCCAAAGAGATGATTCCAACAGCTGTTTCNGGTTCGATTAATTCTCTGATACCCCATTGCATTCCAGATTCAAGATTACTTTCACCGAGATTACGGATTTTTTGATGCACACGGTATGAAAGTAAAGCCGTTGTAATCGCTTCACCAACACCGGTAGCAGCCACTCCGAGGCCTTCCTGCACCCAGAAACCACAACCGGGTAACGGGACATCACCTACTCTTCCTGCGGGTCTGTGGGAGGTCCCTCCTGTACTGGTCGCGGCTGCGATTAACCCTGATGAATCTCTAGCAATAGCTCCCACAGTATCAGTTTGTAATTCTGGCATGGGGCCGCCTAATTCACCAACATCTCCCTTGTTTCCTTTCGGTGGCCTTCCAACTACTGTTGAATTCAAGTGGCCACGCTCATCTGCCCATGCTCTAGCGCCTTTCCCCGCAAGACCATTGATTTCTTCATCCAAGAGGTCAACACAAATACGGATGGGATTGGGAGTATTTTCCATTACTGCGACAAAACCCATCCTCCCATCGGAGACCTGTAAGGAAGCATCTGTAAGTACAGATCCGTCATTTCTCATGACACTACCCGTTCCTGCATTGAAGACTGGGTCATCCTCAAGCACAACACATGCTTCTACGGCAGCTTGAATAGCATCTCCACCCAATTCAAAAACGCGACGTGCAGCTTCGATTGCTGGTTGAAGATTGGATAGTCTCTCTGGTCCTGCTCCTGCTCCTCCATGAACTACTATTGCTGGCGCCGCCATCCAATCCCCTACCTACCCGTTCAAAGAAAGGACTTGAACTAGGCGTTCGAGGGAACTCGAAAAAACTGCAAAATTATGCACTAGGCTGGGTATCAGCACCACTCGATATTGTATCGATTACATTGGCTAATCTCTCAACTAGACTTACCTTCTCTTCGGCTCCCACCAAGGCATGTTGCAATACTTCGTCAAGTGAATCAACGGGAAGAACTTCCACCATTGATTCATACTTTTCATCGATTAGAACGTCTTGTANATTACTGCGAGGNATAATGACCCTCTCTATTCCNGATTTTACCGCGGCCTCTATTTTTGCNGANACNCCACCAATAGGGAGTACTTCTCCACGGACTGACAGTGAACCTGTCATTGCTAGGTTTTGATCAATGGGAACCCCTTCAAANGCGCTAATTATTGCAGTAGCCATGGTAATCGAAGCACTGTCTCCGTCCACATTGTGGGTNCCTGGGAATTGCACGTGCAAATCGTAGTCTTGGATATCCTTTCCAGTCAATTTCTTTACCACGGCACTGATATTGGTAACAGATTCTTTGGCTAGGTCGGAAAGACCTCCCGTAGCAATGACTTGTCCCGACCGACCTTGAGCTGGTGTAACCATTGCCTCGACAGGTAGAACGACTCCTGAATAATCGGAAAGACCGGTGTCTGCACCAAGAACTGCTAGGCCATTAACTCGCCCAATTCGTTCACCTCGGTTGACCAACATTGCGTATTCAGATTGACGCTCAAGATATCTATCTGCGACCTGCTGTTCGAGCGGTTTTGCGATTGCTCTTGCACGTACAACATGCTCAGCCAATACCATAGGAGCCTTTTCCTCAGCAGCAAGGTCTCCAGCAATTCTCACTAAACCTCCTAATTCACGTAGTCGGAGGGATAACTTGCCACGTCGGCCACTACGGCGTTGAGCCTCTTTCAAGACCAATCCTATAGCACCCTTGTCAAAGTGTGGAATTGATTTCCCACTATCTTTCTTCGATTCGTTTCTTACCTCTTGGGCTACGAATCGAACTAGTCTTCTTCGATTTCTTTCCGTATCTGGCATGTCCGTATTGACATAGACTTCGTAACCATATCCACGAATACGACTTCTTAAGGCGGGGTGCATGTTCTGAATGCTATCCAGATTACCTGCAGCTACGAGAATAAAGTCGGTAGGCACAGGTTCTGACTTAGTCAGAGCACCACTACTTCTTTCGGAACGGCCGGAAATTGAGAGTGCCTTTTCTTGCATTGCTACTAAGAGAGCTTGTTGTTCCTCCATTCTTAGCATACGAATTTCATCGATGTAAAGAACACCCTTGTTGGCTCTGTGAACCGCCCCTGGCTCTACCCTCTCGTGGGCAGGAGTGGCCAGATCTGCTCCGGATTGAAATGGGTCGTGTCGAACATCGCCAAGCAAAGCACCAGCGAGTGTACCTGTGGCATCAACGAACGGAACTTCTTCATTGCGTTCATGTTTGACTAACAATTTCGGAATATTACCCTCATCGCCTGAATTTAGACGAGTCCTTAGGAAGAAGTATCCGAAAACAAGCAGGAAAGACCCGAAGATGAATGTAAGTATCTCTCCAGAGGATAACGTGGCCAGTAACAAGGCTGCACCAACTACTAGTGCGATGAATAACAAGGTGCGATTGGTTCTCTCCCTTTGCTGTTTGATGTGTGCGCGACGTTCTGAAATTATACTCGACCCTCGTCCCGCTGGAACGGTTCTGATTCTGGGTTCATTCTCATCCTCGTGATTACGATATACGAGAATATCCTCAAGTTGTTCCTTTGGAAGGAATTCAGTCATCGAACGAGATAACATCGACTTTCCAGTTCCTGGTTCTCCGACCATTATGATGTGTCTGCGCTGCTCAGCAGCCTTGCGGACGATAATCGAAGCGGCTTCTTGGCCAATCACCTGATCTACTAATTTTTCAGGAATTGGAACCTCTTCAGTTGATACAATATCTAACTGTTCAGCCCATTCCTCAACAGGAGTCTTGCAGACCGGATCTTTGTCAGCAGAGACGCCGAAGGCAGCGCCGTCTTCCCACGACTCTAGTGGGTCCACTGGTGACTCTTCTTCGCTCATCACACACCCCTCGGGGTACTTGCTGTACAGCGCACCTTCTTGAAGGTGCGTCATGAGTTATTCAGCGGAACTATTGCTGTTCTCGACGCCTTAGGTACTCTGCACCATAGTAATTCCATTGTTCCATTGTCCAACCTGGAGGTAGACCTTCAGGAGGTAAAGGAGGCGCCATTCCAGGTGGAGGAGGAGGAGCTACTAATGGGCTCGGCTCAGGTTCTTCGTAGCTTGAATAGTCGTAATCATTCTCATAATCATAAACCTCTACTCCAACTACTTCCCTGCGACCTCTTTGCAATACAATGGCTAGACCCATTACAAGCGCGATAGAGAGCATAATTCCTATTGCCACTAGACCTGCAGTTAGTAGTGAAAATGTTGGCTTGCTTTGATTACCTTCCCGGCCTGGCTCTTCTGGGGTTATTTCAACAGGTTCAGTGGCGTAGGCTTTGAATTGCTCAGTTGTCGAGCGGTCGAATCCTTGTGAATCTACAGCGTTAACTGAAAGAGTAACGTAGTCTCCTATCATTAGACCCTCTCCATTATTCGCTAGAACAATGAATGGGCCCATGTTGTAGGATGTACCAAAGTCATTACAAATACCTGTAATGCTGTTACAAACACTCCAGATTACTTTAATTTCTGATAGTTCAAGACTTCCCACATTTTCGATTATTACGCTCGGATTCAAACCGAAATCAGTCGAAGAAATATCGGCAATTAGATCACCTGAACCCGATGAATCAGCCCATAGAAGGGGTAGATCATCAACTACGCTAACAGTAATTATTGCGGCACTGGAAGCCCCATGTCTGTCTTCTGCTGTAACCGTAACCATCTCTTCACTAGCATCTTCCCAACTCATTGTGGCAAGTCCAGAAATTGGATTGTACTGAACCGCTCCNGGAACAAAGGTTGTCACTGTAATCCAAATATCATCTTCGGAATCATCGACGTCCGAAACCATGTCTAGAACATTGATTGTTAGTCTGTCACCAGTTTGAAGGATTGGATTAGAATATTCACCCAAATCAATGGCTGGAGCGTCATTAACATTGTTGATATGGAAAATAATCACTGTATCTGATTCTTTTACTCCATCAGAGGCTCTAACCGTGATTTCAACCATGCCAAAACTATCGTCATCTACTGAGGCTACATTGAGAGTCTGATCATAAATTTCAGCAGAGACCAAGGATTCATCACTTACGCTGACCACCGACAGTGAGAGAGTATTGGCAGGCACTGAATTTCCACTATCATCAGTATCAGTGAGGTATTCCGTCAAGACCAAGCTGGAAGACCCTCCTTCATTGAATCCTTGAGTTGGAATACCGCTCCAGCGAGGCTGGCCATTTTCAATGACGTTGAACATCAGAGTTCCTGAATTGATATCTTCACCGTCCCCGACTGAGATAAATATCCCTTGAGAAATGGAATTCCCTATGCTGTCGTAAGACATTTCATCAAATCTAACACTAATCTCAAGTGTCTGAGGATCAAAGGAAATGAATTCGTGAGCATTCGAATCAATAATCAGTTCAGCATGAGGAGTTTCAGCATCACTGACCAAGCCCAGTATTGATACTGCCTCAACAGTATCGACCTTTACCGTTGGAATTCCTGCATAACCATCGTCACCGGGCCCCAGAACTCTTGGTAATGCGTTTCTCAATTCGAATGCGTTTTCAGTAATCTCCCAATCAGATGATTGCCCGCCAGAGTCCGTCCATTGCATGCGGATATCATAGAATCCAGATTGAGAACTCATTGGTGGAGTAATTGTATGAATGTAACGAGAGTTGCCTCCAGTTCCTACCATGTCAATTGCAGTTACCCAAGAATTGTCCCAAATATTTGTGCCATGAACGCTGTACTGTAACTCCGCGCTCATTGTTGACATATCATCTACTAAATCATTTGCTAGTGCAGTAGATTCAAATTGGATTGGTGTGCCTCTCTCTACACTAGAATCAGCTACGGCTACAGGGCGATTAGGCACAGGCGGATTGTCGTGCAGAGCTAGGCCGTCCAGGAAATCATTGGAAGATACACGATCACCAACCATTCCAGAAATACGTGCTCTGAATGAGGATGTACCTGAGGGTGCTAGAGTGATGTCACTTGTGTCGAACATAGCAGTATAGGACTGAGTACCTCCGGACGAAAGTTGGTTAATTGAAATGCCACCGAGGTGAATTTCCTCGCCGTTTGAGAGGTGATAGATATCGATGCTACCTCCATCACTATATTCCTCGACTCCATTATTCGCGATATCGACTTCGAGATCAAGTATGTCGCCTGAAACAAAACCGTTGTTTCCATTTGCATTTCTAGCCTCAAAGTCGACTATTCCGATATCGATTAAAGGAGCCATATCTAGATCAATAGCAGCATAGACCTCATTGTAGGTTGAATAATCCCCATCCATCAGAGCGAATACTGGCCAGAAGTTTTCCCACTGAGTATTCCCCCCCCCGGCTCTTACGGAACTAAGTGGTTTATCCCAAGTTAATGTCTGGACCTGATTAGGTATCAAAGTAACTTCGGTGAAATCGTTATCAGAGGAGAGTAACCATTCTCTGAAAACATGGTGAGGTCTACTTCCATCATTATATGCCTCGGCACCAATTTTCTCAGTTACGGCTCCATAAACATACACCGTAATGGCACTAGCCCCTAGGTAAGTTATGTCGAGGGTTGTAGTCACAGTATCTCCTGCGGAGTTCAGAGATATTCCAAGTGCCATGTTGAAATCACTAGCATCAGCGTGCATACAACCTCCTGCACTAAAGTCTGCATCATAGTAATTTGAGCCTGACGAGCCAACCTTGTAGCANGAACCTGAGGTTTCGTCTGCGAAAGCGAAGGTTGGATANCCACTAGATGANGCCATGATGTGGTTTCGCCTATTTGCAGGTCCATCGGAAGGCCAGCCGCTTGAGGCNCCNTCGAAGAATGAAACGTACGTGAAATCATCAGTATTGCTGTTTTTTAGGTTGACCAGTGAAGGTGAGGCGCTACCCATACAAGGCCCGCACCAGTGTGCTCCAACATATTCACCAAAGACTGTATGACCTGGACTGACTGCAAATCTAGGCATTTCCTTTGCCTCTAATTCCTGCCTTTCAGTTGATTCTTGCTCAATCATGAAAAATCCAATTGAAGACATTGTGAAGATTAGCATTGTAATCGCAAGGGTTGTAATTTTATCCAACCTGTTCACTTGCATCATNGAGAGTTGGTGTGTCGGACTTNATATATACATAACTCAATAATGTCTCAACTCAAAATACGGCCCTAAAGGGGCCGTAGAACATTTGCTATTCAGGAATCCATAATCGAAGGTATTGAATTAAATGACCGTNACAAGCAGTAATGATGGTAGACTCTGAGGTGTCATNTAAAGACTCCAATTGGATGGCTCTAAGNGAAGATGATGGTAGAGCATATCTTGTCAACAATGTGCCCGGTGAAGTCAAAATAAAGGGACTNGGAAGATTCGANCCTTCGGTACTTTTGGAAGGATACTCATTGGGGGATAGAATCACTGTTGGACAGAAATCANTGACNATNGTTGAAGCCGCTCTACCTGAGGCTAGNAGAAACATGAATAGAAGGGCGCAAACAATCGGAATCAAGGACTCAGGATTCNTGATTTCTTGGATGGGAATTGGCACNGGAAGCCGNGTACTGGAAGGCGGTCACGGCTCTGCNGGACTNGCNATGAACCTTGCNAATGTGATGGGCTCNAAGGGNTATTTNATCTCANTAGAAAACCGTNCAGAACATGCGGANGTTGGCCGNAGTAATATGGAAAGACTGGCTGAATTTTCTACAGATTTTCCCTCTTGGAATTTATTGGAAATGGATTTGCAGAATGCGGCTTCCGAAGTTACGNAGATATGCGGTGAATTAGACGCTGCAATAATCGATATTGCGGAACCTTGGAACGTTGTCTCAGAAATTTCTCAAACCCTCAGAATCGGAGGCAGGATTGCGTGCTATTGCCCAACCACTGCTCAATTAGAAAAATCTTGGAATAAAGTAGAAGAAGAGGGTCTCATCGTAGAATTTGCTGGAGAAATTATTGAGAGAAGATGGTCAAAAGCCGGCAGAGGTGGTGTCCGCCCGGGCAATCAGCCAATGGGGCATACTGCATTTTTGCTAATAGCGGCAAAAATCGCCAGCGTGGAAGAGGAATAAACAATATCAAAGGGTCCTCAATTGGCGATTCCCATCTCCGCCCGGNCCAATCCAATCTGCTGGTTTGTTCCCTAAGATTTCCTCAATCGAGACCATGTCCTCATCGGTCAAAGAAAGTGCGACTTCGATACTACCCAAATTATCCCGAAGTTGATCTTCTGTAGTCGCTCCCAAAAGTATAGTCGATACATTTGGATTCTTCAGACACCAAGCAAGAGCGAGTTGTGCTGGAGTGCATCCTTTGTTGTTAGCAAAATCGACTAGCTTGCCAACTATCTCGAACTCGCCACGTGCCTTTCTTTCTTCCAAATCCTGCAACATCCAGTCGTAACCTGATTGTGTGGGGCGTGAATCTTCAGGTATACCATCGAGATACTTACCTGTAAGGAATCCAGACCTAAGTGGGCTCCAAATCGTAGTCCCAATCGAGTATGGCGAATTGTAAAGAGGGAAGTATTCCTCTTCGAACCTCTGTCTGTGAAGCATGTTGTACTGTGGCTGTTCGAATTGAGGAGGCTCTAGGCCTTCACTTTTGGCAATCCAATATGCTTCGGTAATCTGTTGCGCTGACCATTCACTTGTCCCCCAAGCGGTTGCTCTACCGGAACGGACAATATCGGTCATGGCCCTGACGACGGTAGCAGTTGGTGTGAACGGATCCGGCCTGTGACAAAATACCATGTCAACATAATCTAATTGCAATCTTTCCAAACACTTGTCCATACCTTCACGACAATGCTTGATTGAAAGCCCTGATTCATTTACTCCAGGTCCACCCCAGAATATCTTGGTGGTAATCACCAATTCTGAACGCCGCCAAAGTTCAGTATCTTCTGATTGTAATTCTTTCAGGGCTATACCGAATATTCTCTCAGCCTCCCCATTTGGATTACCGTAAGCCTCTGCATGGTCAAAGCAATTGACTCCCGCTTCACGAGCGATTCGCATCAACTTCTTTGCGGATTTTACTCCTGCATCTCCAGTCAGTCTATCTTTGACTCCATAGGTTGCCCAGAATCCATAGGATAGAACGGAAACTTGGATTCCTGTGTTGCCCATCATTCGGTAGTACATCGAGTCGTCGCCCATGCTGTTGTGTAGGGCTTCGACTACTCAAGCATTAGCACGGAGCAAAACTGACTTTCGATTCGATTCATAAATTGAGGGCTGGACGCGATGGCATGCGCGACAGTAGCGACTGGCACCCCACCGCGTTTCGTACTCACACAATTGGACAAGTTGTTAGCAATGGGGCAGATATGATTGGAGAACAGGTATCAGTAGCAGGATATGCAGAAACGGTTCGAGGAAGAGGTGCAATCGCTTTCCTAATGTTGCGCGATGGAACAGGGTATATCCAAGCATTTCTGAAAAAGGACAATATGGACGAAAATACGTTCACTGCAGTCCAATCAGCCTCGCGCGAATCAACGATTCAGGTCACTGGAACAGTAGCTCAAAAGCGGCCACCCAAGGTCCCCGAAGGCGAACCTACTCCACCTCCTGAATACGAGATTAACGTAACAGAGGCTAACATACTATCTTCTGCTGAAACACCATTACCNGTGGGAATTACTGACGATGTAAACGTTGGATTGGATATCAGATTGGATAACCGACATTTGGATCTTCGTCGCGCGCACGTAAATGCAATGTTCCAACTCAGAAGTCGTGTGCTTCAATATGGACGAGACCATCTAATTAGTGAGGGATTTCAAGAAATAAATTCGCCCAAAATCATCGCAAGCGCTAGCGAAGGAGGCACCAATCTATTTCCAATGATGTATTTCGATACGCCTGCATTCCTAAGCCAATCACCTCAGTTATACAAGCAATTAGCAGTTCTTGGTGGCTTAGAGAGAGTCTTCGAAATCGGACCCGCATTTAGGGCTGAAAAACACGACACATATCGCCATCTAAACGAATTCATTTCCTTCGATATTGAAGGTGCTTGGATGAATGATGAAGATGTGATGGGAGTTCAGGAGAGAATGATCCATCACATCTGGAGTCAAGTCGTAGCAAATGACCTACATCTCATTGACGTTGTTAATCAATACAGAGTAAGCCAAGGTCAAGAGCCAGTAACAGTAGAAGTGCCAGAACTACCATTCCCTCGGATCTCTTATTGTGATGCCATTGAAATCGTTCAGAAAGGAGGGGGCGAGATTGAGTGGGGTGACGATATCGAAAGTCACCACTGTGATATCATCGCCGCTGAATATCCTGGATTCCACTTCTTACCACGATGGCCGATGTCGATGAAGCCGTTCTACATATACCATGACGAAGACGAAAAAGGCTCTACCGGTGGCCAATTGAGCCGCGGATTCGACCTGAATTATGGTCGTGATGAAATGACTTCGGGGGGACAGCGAGAACATCGTGTCGATGTCTTGGAACAGAATCTGAGAAACATGGACTTAGACCCGTCAGACTTCACCTTTTACACAGATGGATTCCGTTACGGCGCACCGCCTCATGCAGGATGGGGATTGGGTGTAGCACGATTACTGATGATATTAACCGGAGCCGGAAATGTCCGAGAAGTAGTCCTATTCCCACGCGATAGGTCAAGAGTCACTCCTTGAGGCTCGAAAAGAGCAATTCAAGACCCGAGTGCACATCCCGATACATGGATCTTGGCTTACACGGTAAAACCGTCCTAGTGACTGGCGGAGCTGGAGGTATTGGTCGGTCAATATCGAGAACTTTCGCAGCAGAAGGGGCGAATGTGATTATTCACTATCGCTCATCAGAAGAATCTGCAAAGAATCTCGCCTCAGAATTGAATACACACTCGATTTATGCGGACCTTAGGAAATCCAGTGATGTTGAAGAATTATTCAATGAAATAAATGAAAAAATTGGCCCTATCGATATTTGTGTGGCAAACGCAGGATATTATCCTGAAACCCCTGAAAAATTGTGGGAAATGGACTCAGAAAGATGGTTAAACACGGTTAATTCTAATTTAGATGTGACAGTAAATACAGTGAAACAATTCCTACTTCAAGCAAACAAAATTGAGCCCACCTCAATTGTGATGATAGGATCAACAGCGGGAGTATTCGGTGAAGCAGGTCATTCCGACTATGCGGCAGCTAAAGGTGCAATAACTTCTGGATTATTACTATCTCTAAAGAATGAAATTTCAGGGGTTTACAATTGTAGAGTTAACGCCGTTGCGCCAGGATGGACCGCTACAGAAAAGAAGTTAGAAAACGGAATAACTGACGAAACAAAGCAGAGAGCCACAACAACAATGGCTCTGAAAAAATTAGCCACTCCTGAGGATGTTGCAAATGCTGTTACAGTTCTTTCCTCAGACATAATTTCAGGTCACATAACTGGAGAGATTGTTACTGTCGCCGG
>NYXO01000056.1 GCA_002685415.1 Methanobacteriota archaeon | reverse complement strand
TGAAAATGTTGTCAGTGCCGCTAATCCACTAATAGTAATTGGAAGAAGATCAAATTCTTTAGACAACTTCATCCACTCACTATTTACGTATTCACCAATTTTTGTAATTTTTTCCCATGATTTTTCTTTATCCATAACTTTTAGTGTTGCAAGACCAGCACTAGATCCAATTCGTTCAGTCCAAAAGGTGCTACTTATAAAAGATTTTTCTGCTGCTTGCATTACCTCTCTTTTACCAAGGACTGCAGTTACAGCATATCCATTTCCAAGAGCTTTTCCAAACATTGCAACGTCAGGCTCAACATCATAAAGCATATGCAAGCCACCATAATTTTTTCTAAATCCTGATGTACATTCATCAAATACTAAAACAATATTATTATCGTTTGCTAATTTTCTAACTCTTTGTAAAAAATTATTTTCTGGTTCTTTGTTTCGGTAAACTTCCATTTTGATAACGCCTATATTTTTAGTTTTGACTAAGTTTTCTAGTTTATCAAAATTATTATATTCGAATGGATATACACTTCCTTTGAGATTTTGTGGTACACCATGAGGATCTAAACCTGGTAGAAGGTGACCATCTAACCCTTTTGAGTCAGATAAATTTGAAGCTAAGTACCAGTCGTGCCAGCCATGATATCCACAAAATGCTACATTATCTCTTCCNGANGCAGCTCTTGAAAGACGAATAGCGACTGAATTAGCTTCACCTCCTGATCTTGCAAATCTTGCCATATCAGCCCATGGATGNAGNTCAACTAATCTTTCCGTGAGNTCAACTTCTTCNGGNGCATTNAGNGANGACATATTNCCATTNCCGACTGTTTCTTTGACAGCTTCATCGACTTCTGGATGACTATAGCCAAGTGAATTAGTTCCTGGCATCATNAAGGTATCTATATATTTATTTCCATCGAGATCCCATACTTCACAACCTCTTGTTTTAGTAAAATAAGCAGGCCAATGTTCAGGTAAAAACATTTCAGGTCTTTTTGATAAAAGCATATTNCCACCAGCAACAATTTGCTTTGCTTTNGAATATAATTTTTGTCCTTTTCCCATTTTAATTAACCTATGCAATTTTCATTAAAAGCACAATCAGTTTCTTGTGTTTATAGCAAAACACCCATTTTTGATGCTTTTACTCCAAGAGATGACTTTACTACTTTTACGTGAAACAATTTAGGTTCTTTTTTCAAATTTTTTTTTACNAGCTCTAAATAACCTTGNGCCATTCCAATACTTCCACCAAGAATAATTATGTCTATATCAAATATAGCTTTCAAATTTGCACACAGTTCTGAGACAGATTTGGCAGATAGATCGATTATTTCTTTNGCCCATTTTTTATTTTGAAAACTAAGCTTAAAAATTTCTTTAGCACTAATATTTTTATGACCTTTTTGTTTAGCAATTTTACTCATTGCTTTACCAGAAGCGATACTTTCAAAAGTTCCAATTCTACCACTCCCACATTTTGTTTTTGCTAACGTTGAAGTTGTAAATCCTAAATGTCCTGCTAATCCATTTTCTGAGAGAAGAGGTTTNTTGTTTAAAATTACACCAACTCCTATACCACTTGAAATTGTAATATATCCCACACGTTTGTATTTAAAACCTTTTCCATAATTTGCTTCTCCCAAAGCTGCAGCTGTTGCATCATTTATTATTGTAGAAGCTGTATTAAATTTTTTTNCTATAAGTTTTTTAAGGGGTATTTTGAAATTTCCTAAATTTTCTTTATTTACTGGGTACCAATTTCCGTATTGGTCAACCCTTCCTGTAATAGCAATGCCTATTTTTTTAGATTTAGATATATTTAAGTTTTTAATATTTTTTTCAATTTGTTGAATGTAATTATNTGCTATTTTATNTATTGAAGTTGGCTCAGTAATAGTTTTTTTAAACTTTCCTTTAATTATTTGAGATACTGATATCTTAGTTGCTCCAAAATCAATTGCGATACCTGATTTGTTAAATATTTTTTTATTCATTTTAATTTTTAATTTTTTTTACAAACCAACTCGTAATATTATCAATACGCGTAATAGCACTTCCAATTGTAACTGCATCTGCTCCTGCTTGTATAGCTTGCTTTGCAAGCTCTGGNGTGTTGTAACGNCCTTCAGCCATTACAAAGCAATTAAGTTTTTTAAATTCTTTAANTAATTTTATATTTGGTTTATCCGTATCTTTCACTTGTTTACCAACATAGCCNGCAAGTGTTGTTCCAATAATATCNGCACCCTCTAAAATAGCATTTTTAGCATCATCTAGATTTGAGCAATCTGCCATAGCTAAACGATTTGCTTTTTTAATTTTTAAAATAATTTCTTTTGTTGGAAAAGGCCTTTTCCTATTTGTGGCATCATACGCTATAATATCTGCACCACTATTAATAATTTGATCGACATCCTTTAAGAGAGGCGTAATTCTAACTTTATAGTTATCTAAGTCATTTTTTATTATGCCAATNATTGGTAAAGAAATATTTTTTTTGACTGCTCGTATATTTTTTTCTCCTTCAATTCGCACGCCACCACAACCTCCTATAATTGCAGCTTCTGCCATTGAAACAACAATAGACGTCTTGTCTTGAGGCCCACCCTCATTAGGCTGACATGATACAATGATTTTATTTTTTAATTTTTTTAAAATATTTTTTTTCACAAAGTTAATTATAATGCTTTTAAAAATTTTATTTCTGAAAGATCATTTTCCGACATTAATTTTTTTAAATCATCTTTTATTCCCTTTTCTATCTCTGTATTGACAATACTTGAAAAAGGCTTCCTTACATACCCTGAATCAATTCCCATCCAACTTAATCCCATTTTAATAAATGGATAACCTGATTTTTTTAAAGCATACAAAATGATCATATTGACTTTGTCTTGTAATTTTTTTGCCTCAACAACATTACCATTTTTCATATTTTGAAAAATNCCTACAAACATTTCTGGCATTAAATTATAAAANGATCCAATCATACCATCAGCACCTGATATCAGACCAGAGATAGCCATTTCATCCATACCAGAATAAATTTTAAAATATGCTCCAATNTCNTTTTTTATTTTCTCAAAATTAAAATGAGTTGCTGCCGTATATTTAACTCCTTTAATATTATCTATAGCGGCCAATCTTTTTAACATATCAATGTCCATCAAATTTGCGTGACTAATATTATATATAATAATTGGCAAATGTGAGGATTGAGCTATGTCACTATAATAATTATAAATCTCTTCATTAGAAAAATTNTAATAAAAAGGTGGCAATGCTGATAATGCGTCGACTCCAGCATGAGTGGCATATTTTGCTAGATCAGTTGTAATTTTAGTTCCAATAGATCCAACATGCGCAATAACAGGAACTCTGCCATTTACTTCTTCAACAATAATATCAAGCACTTCTTTTTTTTCTTCTGGTGACATTAAAAAAGTTTCACCTGTACTACCAGTTACGTACAAGCCATTAANATTTTCGGCTATTAAATGATTGATNATTTTTCTTAAACCTTCCTTGTTTATAGTTTCATCTTTATTAATCGATGTGATCATAGCAGGCATAACACCATTTAGATCTTTTGGATCATATTTAGACATTTAGCTAATTTCNGGTAAATCAATTAAGTGGCAAGATGCATAGTGTTCATTACCATTCGTTGAATATTTTTTTAATGTTGGTACCTCAGTTTTACAAATGTCAGTTGCTTTAGGACACCGAGGATGAAAAGGACAGCCTTTAGGTGGATTAACTGGACTTGGTACATCTCCTTCCAAAACAATTCTTTTCGTTTGTTTGTCAAGATCTGCAACTGGGATAGCTGAAATCAAAGCTTCAGAGTAGGGGTGAAGAGTATTATTATATAGATCNTCAGAATCACAAAGTTCAACAATTCTCCCAAGATACATAACAGCAATTCGATCACATAGATATTCTGTNACACTCAANTCATGAGTAATGAAAAGGTAGGTTAGATTTTTTTCTTTCTTAAGTTGCATTAATAATTTTAATACTTGTGCCTGAATTGATACATCAAGAGCACTAACCGCTTCATCACAAACTATAAGTTCTGGCTCAAGACATAAAGCTCTGACAATACCAATTCTTTGTCTTTGTCCTCCTGAAAATTCGTGAGGATATCTATCCATGTATTCTCTACGCATATTTACTGCTTCTAGGAGATCACCAATAATTTTTCTTCTTTCCTCTTTTGATTTTATACCAAATTTTTTTAATGGATCTTGAAGCGAGCCAAAAATTGTAAANGAAGGATTAAGAGAGGAGTGCGGATCTTGAAAGACTATTTGTAACTTCTTTCGAAATGGATCCATATCTTTTTTTTCTAAAGATGTTAATTCTGTCTCATCATCATCTTGTGAAATATATTTTACTTCTCCATCNGTAGGTTCTACCAATCTTAGGATGGCTTTACCAAGAGTTGTCTTTCCACAACCACTTTCTCCAGCTAGACCTAAAACTTCACCTCTAAAAATATCTAAATCNACACCNTCAACAGCCAAAACATGTCCTACAACACGATTAAATACACCTGCTTGTACTGGAAAATGTACTTTTACACCGCGTAATTTAAGAATCTCTTTTTTCATTTATATTTCTCAAAAAATTGTTCGTACTTGTGACATCTTACTTGGTGAGTTTCATTTATTTGTGTGATTTCTGGCATCACNTCACANCTTTCNGTTTGCCAATTNCACCTTGGAGCAAATTGACAACCAATAGGTCTNTTATAGGGATCAGGNGTTGATCCTTTAATAGGATTAATATCTTGATTTTTTCCTCTTCCAAGTACAGGTACTGATTCTAAAAGAGCTTTAGTATATGGATGTGTTGGTCGTCTTAAAACATCATCTGCTGTTCCAGCCTCAACAATGTTTCCCATATACATGACTGCAACATTATCAGCTAACTCNGCNACAACTCCCATATCATGCGTTATAAGAATAATAGCTGTNTCATTTTCTTTTTTTAATTTATCCATTAGCTCAAATATTTGTGCTTGAATTGTAACATCTAGAGCTGTTGTTGGCTCATCNGCAATTAATATTTTTGGATTACAAGCCATGGCCATTGCTATCATTGCTCTTTGCCTCATCCCNCCAGAATAACTGTGAGGATATTCATCAACTCTTTTTTCTGGAAGTGGTATGCCCATGTCATTGAGAAGAGAAATACACTTTTCCCTTATTTCTTTTTTATTGAGATTAGTATGATACTTAAGATTTTCACTTATTTGNAATCCGACTGTGTACACAGGATTAAGTGCTGTCATNGGATCTTGGAATATCATTGCAATATCTGAGCCCCTAATTTCTCGCATCTCTTTTCCATTTTTTTCTAATTTTTCAATATTGATAATTTTATCATCTTTTTGAAATTTAATTTCACCCTCTTCAATNCNNGANAGTGTTGGAAGNAATTGCATAATTGTAGCTGCNGTNACACTTTTNCCACAACCACTTTCACCAACGATACAAAGTGTTTTACCTTTTTCAACATCAAAGGAAACTCCATTAACTGCTTTGTTGCATCGATTATTCGTATAAAAAAAAGTTTTAAGATCTCTAACTGAAAGCGCTATATTATTTTTATCTTCCATTACTAACCTTGTTGTGATGGATCTGTTGAATCTCGTAGACCATCTCCTATAAAATTAACACACAGAACAAAAACTGAAATAACAATTCCTACAGGTCCCCACATCCACCAATAGTTTTGTAAAATTAAAATATCTTGTGCAACATTTAAAATATTTCCCCATGTAGGAATATTTAATGGAACTCCTAAACCAAGNAAGCTTAGTCCTGCNTCTGTTAAAATAAACATTGCNGTTGATANAGTAATATTGACCATTATNGGACTNAATGCATTTGGNAACATATGTTTGTAGCATATCGTAAATGTAGATAAGCCAAAACTTCTTAGTGCTTGAACATATTCTTCCTCTCTTAANGATAACATTCTAGCTCGAGCAAGCCTGTACATACCTCCCCAACCTGTAAGGATAAATATGGCCATTAAATTAAATAAACTTTGACCTGTGATGGATACGAGTAATAAAACTAAAATAATTTGAGGGAANGACATAAATATTTCAGAAATTCTAAGAGCAATAACATCAATCCAACCACCTTTATATCCAGCGTAACAACCAACNGCTATTCCNACAACAGCTGATAGAATAGCACTTCCTAAACCAATAAATATTGAAACTCTGCCTCCAAATAAGACNCTTGTAAACACATCNCNTCCTGTACTATCTGTTCCAAACCAATGATCAAANGATGGCGGTTGTCTCATNGAACGTAAATCTACNCGCATNGGATCATATGGTGAGAGAAGAGGAGCAAAAATAGAAGCTAAAATAATTATTGTAAAAATGATTAAACCTAAAACNGCTAAACGGTTATTTAAAAATTTATTAACTATTCTACTTCTTTTTTTTGTAGAAAAAGTTTTTTCCTCTTCACGTTTTCTTATTTGATCAAATTTCTTATCTAGTGAAGACTTTGCCATTATTCTTTTCCTAACCTAACTCTTGGGTCAATTAACGCTGTTAAAACATCTATTATTAAACTTGCTGTAAGAACAACAAAAACATACATTAGTGAAATTGTCATNACNAAAGGATAATCAGAAGCNCGCACAGAGCGAATAAACATACTNCCAATNCCTGGCCATTGGTAAACTTGTTCGATAATAGTTGATCCACCTATAAGTAAAGGTAGACGAAAACCAATTAGNACAACAACTGGTGTTANGGCTACTCTAAATCCGTGTAATATATTTACTCTCCACTCAGGCATTCCTTTTGATCGAGCAGTAGTAATAAATTCTCGTGCTAAAACATCTAACATTGATGAACGTGCATAACGCATAGCTCCTGCAGTCATCATTAATGCCAATACTAATGAGGGGAGAACAATATTTGGTATACGATCCCAAAGTGTTTCATAATGAGGTAGTAATCTACCTCCAACGGGAAGCCACTTTAATTCGATTGCAAATAAAAGAATAGCTACAAGTCCAAAAAAAAATTCAGGTATAGAAACTCCAGCCATTCCAGCAACCGTAAGAGAATTATCAGTACCGGAACCTCTTTTAAGAGCACTAATAACTCCTAAAGAACATCCTAAAATTGTTGAGAAAAATAATGCTACCATAGATAGCTCTAAAGTTGCAGGAACTGTTTTTACCATTATTTCAGAAATAGCAACACCACCTGCCATGGAATAACCCATGTCTCCTTGAACCATGCTAGTTAACCAAATCCAGTATCGTGTAAGGAAACTTTGATTTAGCCCATACGCTTCACGCATTGCATCAAGTTGTTCCGCAGTAATTGTTGATGCGAGTTCAGGACTGATCATATGTGAAACAGCATCGCCTGGTGATAATTCTAATCCTGAATAAACAAGAAAACTTATGACAAGCAACATCGGAAAGAAAATAAATAAACGTTGAATAATATAAGTGGTCACTTTTACTTTCCGTTATTATTAAAAAAAGAAAGCTGAGGCGTATGCCTCAGCTTTAATGATTAAATTAACTATGGTTTTGGATACTGCATAATCCACATCATACGAGTATAAGGGATATCAACAGCTTTAGTTCCCATGTTGTCCATAGCATCTAGTGCAGCAACATCGGCTACGTTTTTAGTAAATCCGTAGTCCATTTTTCCTGCAGCAGCATTCTTAATTAAGTTACCATCACCATCATAACTTGGGTAAGCAATGATATCAAAACCAGCTTTACCGCCATGATAGCCGTCAAAAGGTTCGAACTTTGCAAAGTCGTTCATTTTAACTTCAGTAATTTTGAATGCTCCAGATCCTATTGGCTTTTGCCAGAAATCACTTTGTTGGAATTTCAAAGGATCAACATCACCTAATAAGTGCTTAGGTAAAATAGCAAATTGAGTGAACGTAGTTAAGATGTTAGGATCAATTTTTGTTAATTCTAACGTAATAACTCTGTCTGCAATATTGTATTTAATACCTGCAACATCATCAGTTGAGCCGTCTTTAAATGCATCAGCACCTTTGATTGATCCAACTGTGTTTCCAATTAGAGCGTGCATTTGAGGTGCTTTCATTGCAGTACGAATACTCCATGCTACATCCTCAACAGTTACATCATCTCCATCATGGAAAGTAAGACCATCTTTTAGTTTAAATGTTAAACTTAAACCATCAGCAGCTAACTCATAACTTTCACAAGCTGAACATCCAACTGGTTGTAACGCACCATCAGCAACTAATAGTCTATCGAATACAACTTTGTTGTGTATCCATAAACCAAGGTTGTACCAAGGTTGTTCAAAGAATTCAACTGGACCAGTGTTAGTTTGTAATGTACCACCACTTACGTTCCAATCAGTAATTCCCCAGTTATAGTTATACTGAGCGTTACCATATGCTCCACCATTTCTATCAACTTTATTACTCTCATAGATGAATAATTTTTGATAGTATAATGGACAAATGTTAACTTTTTCCATTTGATATTCTTGTATTTCAAAGAAAGCAGGTTTTAGAACTTCTGGATCTGCACTTGAATTGATTTTTTCAATTAGCGCATCCATTTTTGGATCACCAGGAGTTTGTGGGTTTAGACCTGTTTTAAAAGTATTGTAATACTCTTGCATTGCAATTGCTGCACGAGCACCATAACCTAAGTCATAGTCAACAGCAGCTGGTCCNTTNACACCATCATCAGGAACTGAATTAAGTTGTGCACCAACATCACCTTGTAATAGACGGTAAGACATTTTTACACCAACATCAGCAAAGTATGCTTGAATTGCTGCCATGAAGTCAGCTGTTAGCTGATCTCCATAATAGAAAACCATATCAAGTTCTCTATTAGAGTCCCAATTTGCTTCTGCTAACAGTTGACGAGCCTTTTCAGGATTGTAACTGTAATCAGGTAGATTTGGAGACTTCATTGGACCGTTTGGTAATAAACTATCCGCCATTATGATTTGATCTTCAAATAATGTTTCACCGATTGTTTTCATGTCAATAGCCATACACAAAGCTTGTCTAACACGAGGATCGGATAATTGGTTACTGTTTGTAGGCTGAGCTGAAGCTGATGAAATAAACATCAGATGAGCCAACACTGCAACTATAACCAGATATAGTTTTTTCATATTTCCTCCTATTGAGTAAAATACGCTACTAGCTAGCATATAATTTTCATATAATCATAATGTTAACCTTTAAACAAGGTATAAAATGCTACAGATTAAACCTCTTTAAATTATTGAAATTGTTAAGAAAAATTAGTTTTTAATACTAACTCTTTTAAGCATTTTTTCGTGCATTTCTTTGGATCCATCATGATAGGTGCCAAACCATTGATCAAAAGGGATCATAAGATTTCCGTAATTTACCTCAAAATATTTATGATGAAGATAATGATTATAATTACTGAGATCTATTGCTCTCTTATCATTGATCATCATTTGCTTAAAACCTATGTGACCATTTGCTGATCCTAAGCCTG